>CANQWH010000020.1 GCA_947627495.1 uncultured Clostridia bacterium | reverse complement strand
GAGAACCTGTATTAGGTAAAGCATCTATTGGCTTACCGTCAGTTCCAACTGGTCCATTTGGTTTTTCTGGTGTTTCTAGAGTTATGATATTTACAGAATAATTTTGCCTAAGTGATTGAAAAATTTCTAAAAAAATGGTAAAATAAAAATGCATGAAAATTCGACAAAAAAATATATTTTTAGGAGGAATATCATGAAAGATATTAAAATATTTGCTTGTAATTCAGCAGAAAGTTTTACACAAGAGATATGTGATACTTTAGGCTTACCAATGGGAAAGAAGGAATCATTTAAATTTGCAAATGATAATAACTTTGTACAATTATTAGAAACAGTTAGGGAACAGGATGTATTTATAGTACAAACAACAATGCCACCAGTAAACGAAAGAGTCATGGAATTATTAATAACAATTGAAGCAGTAAAAAGAGCATCAGCAAGAAGAATAACAGTGGTTTTACCATATTTTATGTATTCAAGATCAGATAAGAAAGATCAACCAAGGATACCAGTTACAGCTAAATTAATGGCAACTTTATTAGAAGCAGCAGGAGCAGATAGAATATTAACCTGCGATTTACATAATCCAGCAATACAAGCATATTTCGATATCAACTGTGATAGATTAACAGCAAAACATTTATTAGAAAAATATTTTAAAGCAAAGAACTTAAATGATATTGTTGTTGTTGCAACAGATGCAGGAAGTTCAAAGAAAGCATATAAATATTCACATTTCTTCGATTGTCCACTAGCTTTAATAGATAAAAGAAGAGAAGATAATAACGATAATGCAGTAGCAACAAGTATAATTGGAGATATTAAAGGAAAAACAGCATTAATTTTTGATGATGAAGTAAGTACAGCAGGAACTTTAGTAGAAGCTGCAAACATATTAAAAGAAAATGGAGCAAAAGAAATATATGCAGGTGCATCACATGGAGTTTTGGTAGGACCTGCAATTGAAAGAATTCAAAATTCACCAATCAAAGAATTAGTAGTAACAAATACTATTCCAATTGAACCAGAAAAAATGATAGATAAAATAAAAGTAGTTTCAATAGCACCACTATTTGCAGAAGCAATAAAGAGAATAAATGAATCTGAACCATTAGGAGACTTATTTGAATATGATAAATAGCTTGAAAATACTGGAAAAATATGGTATAATTAAATGTAAACATTTTAAAAAAGGGGTTTAGAAATTCCAGCATGACTAAAAAAGAATTACAGATTAAGAAGCAAAAACGGAAAAAAAGGATGATACTTATTTTAGTATATATCTTTCTAGCAGGTGCTCTGGTTGCTCAAATTTTTTTGTTTCGTTCATGTGTGCATGGATTATATGCACTAAACGAGCAGTTAGCCAAAAAAGCTGAAACGCAGGAAATTACTGAGACAGAGAAAAAAGAGACCGAAACAGAAAAAAAAATTCCTTCCTATGAGGAGGAGCTGGAAAGGCTCCACGAAATAATAGAAGGACAACAGTAAAAAACCCTAAACAGAGGCAAGTAACAACTTGCCTCTGTTTCTATTGTCATAGACAACAATGTATGTTTCCATTTCTATTTACAATAATAATCAAAAAAATTGTAAATAGAGTTTTTAGTTATTTGCATTTTTCTTTAATAACTCATTTTTCAAATTCCACAAATCATTAGATAAATCTACAAAATATCTGTGAGGATTATTAAGACGTTTAACTTCATCCCATAATGTATCTAATTCTTCTTTACGATGGCTAGAAATATCAGTTAATGAAGGAGAGGTATATACTAATTTTCCGCCTTTGAAGATTTGTTCTTGCAAAGGCTTTACAGTATAATTTACTAAAGTTTTTTTTCTCCAAGGATTATTTGGGTCAAATATAACATAATTTGAATCTGGAATAGTTTCGTTATTTAAAGTTAAAACATCTGCTAATGCTTTCTTAGTATCTTTTGAATAAAATCTATAAACTTTCTTAAAACCAGGGTTAGTAATTTTAGTTGTATTTTCAGAAATTTTTATTTTTGGTATAATTTCACCATTTTTTTCAATAGCACATAATTTATAAACACCACCAAAAACAGGGTTACTTTTAGCAGTTATTAAATTTTCACCAACACCAAATAAATCAATTTTAGCTCCTTGCTCTAATAAAGAAGAAATTAAGTTTTCATCTAATGAATTACTTACACAAATTTTGCAATCTGGAAAACCTGCTTCATCAAGAATAGTACGAATTTTTTTAGAAAGATAAGCTAAATCTCCACTATCTAATCTTACAGCTTTTGGTCTAAATCCTTTTGGAACTAGAACTTCATTAAATACTTTTATTGCATTTATAATTCCAGAATTAAGGGTATCGTAGGTATCTATAAGTAAAGTACAATCATCTGGGTACATTTCACTATAAGCCTTAAATGCTTCATATTCAGAATCAAAACTTTGAATAAAGCTATGTGCCATTGTACCACTAGCAATAGTATTAAATTTTTGAGCAGTATAAGTACAAGATGTACCAACACAACCACCTATAATTGCTGCTCTTGCTCCTAAAACAGCTGCATCAACTGAATGTGCACGTCTTGCACCAAATTCCATTATAGGGCGACCTTTAGCAGCAGAAACAATTCTACTAGCTTTTGTTGCAATTAAACATTGATGGTTTATAATCATTAAAAGCATGGTTTCTATTATTTGAGCTTCAATAATAGGCGCTCTTACTGTAATAATAGGTTCATGAGGAAATACAACAGTTCCTTCTGGAATAGCCCAAATATCGCCAGTAAATTTGAAATTCTTTAAATAATCTAAAAAACCATCTGAAAATTTATTTAAACTTTTTAAATAAGAGATATCATCTTCATCAAATTTTAAGTTTTTTATGTAATCAATAATTTGTTCTAGACCACTGCAAATAACGTAACCACCATTATCAGGGATTTGCCTAAAAAATACATCAAAATATGCTATTGTGTTTTGCATATTGTTTAAAAAATATCCATGTGACATTGTTAACTCATAAAAATCTGTAACTAAACTTAATTTTCTATTATTCATATAAATTCATTCCTTTCTAATTTAGCAATAAGGTAAACACAAAAATTTAAAAAATATGAAAGCACCTTTCGAGTTTGACGGACTTTTATATGTAACTGCGTATTGTAACGAATTTATTGCTCCTATATAATAGCCTAAACATATAAAATTAACATAAAAAAATGTTTCCATATAATTAAACTAGAATAATTATAACACTTATGTCAAGCAAGTAGAAAAATGTAAAAAAATGTTGAAATTTAATGTTATATTATGGTAATATATATATGTAGAAGAAGAGGAGAGCGGATATGAGAAAGAATAAATTATTTTTTATGATTATATTTTTAATACTTATAACAGTAACTTTAGTAGGATGTGGAGAAAAAAAATCTACACAAGAAAATATTAGAGAAGCGAAACAAAGTAAATCAACATTTTCTATAAAATACAATGGAGTTGAAGTTGTTCCAGGAACAGAATTTAATGAAAATTTAATTAGTGAAGAAGCAAATTTCTCAGAAATACCAAGTTGTGCTTTTGAGGGAACAGATAAAATGTATACATATTCAGGAGTGGAATTAGTAGTGACCAATATTGATGGAAAAGACAAGGTTTATTCAGTTTATTTTATAACAGATGATGTAAAAACAGCAGAGGGAGTAGGTATAACTGATACTGTAAATAAAATGATTGAAGTATATGGAGAAAATTATGATCAATCAATTTCAAATAAATATACTTATACAAAAGGAGAAGTTGAATTATCATTTATAGTTCAAAACAATGTAATAACATCTGTTGAATATGTGTTAAAAACAAATAGTTAGTGGAAGGTTAATAAAATTAATTAGCTAAAAAGGAGATTAACTGTGAGTAAGAAAAAAACAAAAATTTCTAAGGGGAAAAGAGTTAAAACTAGACAAAATAGAATTAATGAAAAAAATATATCTCAAACAAATATAGTAGAAATAAATGAGAAGAATATAAAGAGAGTAAATAAAAAACAAAAAAGTATAAAAAGAAAAAACAAATTAAAGAAAAAGTTACAGAGTCAAAGAATACAACAAAAGAGAAATAATGAAGAAAAGGTTAATGTAAAACAAAAACCGAAGAAAACTGAGATAGGAAAAAATATAGAAAAAAGAGTTGTAATTATTATTAATATTATAATGATATTAGTAATAGCAATTTTTGTGTATTTATGGCTAAGAACAAAATTTAAAAATGTAAATATAAAATTAGGAACACAAGAGACAAGTTTGGATAATTGTGTGGTAGAAACAGCGGGAGAATGTAATTTATCAATAAATTGGATTTTAGAAGAGATGTATCAAGAACTTGGTCAACCACTAGATGTAAATAGACTAGTATTAGGCAATACAGAAAATGAAAGTAAAATTCCACAAAGTGAAATAGATAAAGTGGATACTTCTGTTATAGGTAAATATGAAATTAGAGTAGAATATGAAGGAAAAGAATATATAAGTAAAATAATAGTTCAAGATACAACCCCTCCAGAGTTAGAATTAAAAAATATCACTATATATGATGGTGAAAAAATAGGTTCATATACTCAGTTCATTAAAAGTGTATCAGATATATCTGGTGAGCCTTCAACATCATTAAAAACAGAAATAGATTATTCAAAAGTAGGAGAACAGGAGATAGTAATAGAGGCAGTAGATGTAAATGGAAATAGAATAGAAAAAACAGCAATACTAACTATAATAAGAGATACATCGGGTCCAGTAATTTCAGGACTTAGCAATATGTCAATTAAAAAGAACAGTCAAATAGACTATTACTCAGGAGTTAGTGCGGTGGACGAAAAATATGGAGTTTGTGAGGTAACAGTTGATTCTAGTAATGTAAATGTTGCGGTTGCGGGAACATACTATGCAACATATATATCTAAAGATAAAGAAGGTAATACAACAAAGAAAACTAGAAAAATTGTGGTAGAACATGATCAATCAGATACAGATGCAAAATTTGAAGAATTTTACAGCAATTACTGCGCAGGGCAAGATATTGTAAGTATGGCAAATATAGTAAGAACTAGAATAACTTATGAAGCAAATTGGGGTGGAGATGACCCTGTTTGGTATGGACTAACAGAAGGGAAAGGCAATTGTTATGTTCATACAATGATAATGCAAAGATGTTTGCAAAAAGCAGGATATACAAGTCAAGTTATATACAGATTGGATAAGGGACATTATTGGAATTTAGTATACGTAGATGGAGTATGGAGACATTTAGATTCAACTCCATCACTTAGACATACAAAAGGGCTTTTAACAGATGAACAAAAATGGAATGATGCAGGTTTAGATGGAATAGGTTGGGACAAATCATTATGGCCAGCAGCAGAATAAATAGGAGGAAAAATTGAACATTATCTTATTAATACTAAGCGCTATAATATATTTAAGTTATGGAATACAAAATTGCATATATATTGTATTTAGTTTATTAAGTAGTTATTTTGTGGCAAAGCATGTAAAAAACAAAAAGATGTTGCTAGCAATAACTATAATACTAAATGCAGGAATATTAGTATTTGTAAAGTTTTTACCATACACGAACTTGAATTTTTTGGCTCCACTTGGAGTATCATATTACACATTACAAGTAATTTCATATTTAGTTGATGTTTATAAAGGGAAATATCAATATGAAGAAAATTTCTTAAATTATGCTTTATATATAATGTACATACCACATTTGTTTATAGGTCCAATTACTAGATATGATGAGATGAAAAAGCAGTTACAAGAAAAGCGAAAAATTACTTTAGAAAATGTATGTAATGGACTATTAAGAATACTTTGGGGATTAGCAAAAAAATTAATAATAGCAGGAAGAGTATCAATAGTAATTGCAACTATCACAAGTGATACCTTAAGTTATAATGGCTGTTTTGCTTTACTTGCAATGCTTCTATATTCAATTGAGCTATATAGTGATTTTAGTGGTGGAATTGATATAGTGCTTGGTATTTCAAAAATATTTGGAATAAATTTAAGTGAAAACTTTGATTCTCCTTATTTTGCAGAGAATGTAAAAGAATTTTGGAGAAGATGGCATATATCACTTAGTTCATGGCTTAAAGATTATGTGTATATACCATTAGGGGGAAATAGAAAAGGAAAATTAAGACAAGCTATTAACACACTTATAACATTTTCAATATCTGGTTTATGGCATGGAGTAAACTATATTTTTTGGGGAATAATACATGGAATTTTTGTATTATTTGGAGATAAATATAAAACAAGATTTAAATGGCTAAATAGAGGAATAAATTTCTTAATAGTTTCAATATTATGGTCTTTCTTTATTTGGAATAATGATGGTACAGCAATTCAAATGATTGCATCAGTATTTACAAAATTCAATATTGGAGAAGTATGTAGTAATATTCTAAATTTAGGATTAGAAGTAGCAGATTGGATAATACTAATAATTTCAACTATCATTTTATTTATTTTTGATGGAAATAAGCAAAAATTAAAAGAAAAGAAAATAAATGATGAAATAAGATTTTCATTAATATGCACATTAGCTATTCTAATTTTGGTATTTGGAATATATGGAATAGGTTTTGATGTAAATGAGTTTATTTATAGTAAGTTTTAAAAATTATGATTAATATATAAAGTTGTGAAATAATAAGAAGAATGATATAAACAAGAGGAGGATGAAATGAAAAAAACAATAAGGATAATAGCAATATTATTAATTTTTGTTTTAATATTTATTTTTCTAAACAGACTTTTAAAACCTAAATATGCGGAAAACTTAGTAGAAGGAAGTATGATAAATCAGTATTATAACGAACCAAAAGACCATGAAGTAATATTCATAGGAGATTGCGAGGTATATGCAAATTTTTCTCCACTGGTTATGTATGAAGAAGCGGGAATAAAAGCTTATGTACGAGGAAATTCGCAACAAATGATTTGGCAATCATATTATATATTAAAAGAAACTTTAAAATATGAGATTCCAAAAGTAGTAGTATTTAACGTAAATTCAATGAAATATGATAAAAATAGTGAAGAAGTAAGCGAAGCATATAATAGATTAACAATAGACAATATGAAATGGTCAAAAGAAAAAATTGGAATAATAAAGGAATCTATGACAGAAGATGAAACATTTTTATCATATGTTTTTCCAATTTTAAGATATCATTCAAGATATGATGAACTAACAGAAGAGGATTTTAAATATCTTTTTAAAAATAAAGAAAATACATATAATGGTTTTTTAATAAATAAAAATATAAAGCCTGTGGGAAATTTACCAGTAAAAAGAGTTTTGGCAAGTTATGGATTTAGCAGTGAATGTTATGAATATTTAGATAAAATAAGAGAATTGTGTAATGAAAATAATATAAAATTAGTTTTAATAAAAGCTCCAAGTTTGTATCCATATTGGTATGACGAGTATGAAGAGCAAATAAGAAAATATGCTTTAGAGAATAACATAGACTATTATAATTTATTAGAAAAAGCAGAGGAAATAGGCATAGATTATTCTATGGATACTTATGATGCTGGATTACATTTAAACATAACAGGAGCAACAAAACTTTCAAAATATTTTGCAAATATACTAATGGAAAATTATAATTTAACAAATTTTAAAGGTGACCCAGTTTATGATGAGAAATTAAACGAGTATTATGAAAAAATAAAATAAATGAACAAAAACAAGTATAAAAGAGTAAGAATGAGGAAAAATAAATTAGACCATAAAAAAAAGCAACACAAGAAATTGAAAATAAGAATAGAATATGATAATATAAATAAAAATAAAGTTGTTAATAATTTTTCCCTGCATAGTGCGAACGAGTGAAATTTTAGAACCAACAGTTAAGGAAAGGGAGTCCAAAGCTCTTAATATGGCGTGCAAGCTTACACAAGTGTTTTTGTAGTAAGAAGCCCAGGAATATTCAAGGCAGACACCCACCTGTGTAAGAGCAGGTCCTTAAAATTTCTATCAAAAACGGCTAAGGCGGGGATATATTTTTGTAAATATTTCTTAAATCTATTGCAAATAATAAAAGTATATGATATAAAAAGAATATATAATTTTGAAAGGAGAAATAGTATGGATGAAGAATTAGATAATGTAATAGTATTAAATGATGAAGATGGTAATGATGTTAAATTTGAATTTTTAGATTTAATTGAATATAGTGGGGAAGAGTATGTAATACTTTTGCCAATGGAAGAAGAAGAGGAAGCAGATGAAGTTGTAATATTAAAAGTAGAAGATACCGATTCAGCAGATGAAGAAACTTATGTTGGTGTAGATGACCAAGAAGTATTAAATGCAGTATTTGAAATATTTAAAGAAAAATTTAAAGATGAATTTAATTTTGTAGATTAAAATTTATAATAATTGTTTAAGAATCTAATTTGTTTAGATTCTTAAATTTTTAAAATATATTTTAAGTATATATTAAGTTGTTGACATATTTCATATTGTAATTGCATACAATAAAAGTATAATATAAAATTAATTTAGGAGTGTCTTTATGAAAAAATCGGAACTTTATGCTCGGGCTTATGAAGAAGCCCAGAGATTGATTGAAAAATCTTTCTCTTTTTATAATCCTTATACATGCATTATTGAATCTGATGGTATACCATATGAGGACAAGGAAACTTTCTACAATTATGTAGAACAAATACTTAAAGAAAAAGGAGAGGAGATAAAACGGAGCGAACGATTCTTTAAGATAGTAAAGTACAACAGACCAAAAAGCAAGTTCGAATGAACTTGCTTTTATAAAAAATGTAGTTAAAAAATCCAGAATGTAACATTCTGGATTTTGAAATATAATTTGTAAAATTTTATCTCTTTGAAAATTGTGGTGCTTTTCTTGCTTTTTTAAGACCGTATTTTTTTCTTTCTTTCATTCTAGCATCTCTTGTTAAGAAACCATTTGATTTTAATATAGGTCTAAATTCAGAATTAACTTGTAATAAAGCTCTTGCTATACCATGACGAATAGCTCCTGCTTGACCACTAATTCCGCCACCTTTTACATTACAAATAACATCAAATTTATCTAAAGTATTTGTAGAAACTAAAGGTTGTTTTACTATAACTTTTAATGTTTCAACACCAAAGTATTCATTTAAATCTTTTCCGTTTACTTTAATAGAACCATTACCATTTACTAATCTAACTCTAGCAATAGAATTTTTTCTTCTACCTGTTCCAATAAATGAAGTTTTTTCTGCCATATTATTTTACCTCCCAAACTATAGGTTTTTGTGCTTGATTTTCATGTTCGCTTCCACTATAAATTCTAACTTTATTAATCATTTGTCTTCCTAATCTATTTTTTGGAAGCATACCTTTAATAGCAAGCATCATAGCTTTTTCAGGACTATTTTGTAACATATTTCTTGCAGAAATTTCTTTCATATTTCCAATATATCCTGTATGACGTCTATATATTTTTTGATCTAATTTTTTTCCTGTTAAAATAACGTCTTTAACATTTAATATAATAACATGATCACCTGTATCTACATTAGGTGTAAATGTAGGTTTGTGTTTTCCTCTTAATAATTTTGAAGCTTCTGCAGCAACTCTTCCTAGTGGTTTACCGCTAGCATCAATTATATACCATTGTCTTTTAATATCGCTACTTTTAGCTGAATATGTAGTATTATTCATGGTAAAAATTTCCTCCAATCATATTTTAAAATTAATTTATATAAAATACATTTTATTAATAACTACCGGGCAAGGGTCATCAATAAAACTATATTTTTTCACACTTATCCATTTTAATACAAAAATTGGAAAAAGTCAAGCAAAAAAAGCAAAAATGTGAAAAAGCCATACAAAATATTGATATTTCAATACTTGTATGGTTTTCCTTTATGGTGGGCAGGGATGGATTCGAACCATCGTACTCGAATGAGAACAGATTTACAGTCTGCCGCCTTTAGCCACTCGGCCACCTACCCATTAATGACATAAAAAAATTTAGCGTTTGGTGCTCCCTCAAGGATTCGAACCTTGGACCCACCGGTTATGAGCCGGTTGCTCTGACCAACTGAGCTAAGGGAGCATTTCCTGAACGCAAGAATTATTATAAAGTATTTTTTTACACTTGTCAATACTTTTTTTAAAAAAATACGAAAAATTACAAAAAAATTGTAATTGCATAAGTTTATATACGTTACAATTCACAACCAATTATATGTACAAAGTAGCCAAACGCAGGAGTTATATATTTATTAAAAATTGAAGACCCCCGAAAAGCATCGAAGGCAATCGCCGGCGTGGGTTCAATTTAGAATAAATATATAACTCCTTTCGAGTTTGGCGGACTTTTTTTATATAAGCTGTGAATTGTAACTTATATACTTCCTATTTACATTTGTAAAAAAATAGAGTATTATATAAAAGTAAAGTTGATTATAGTATGAAAAATTACTTAATAATACTTATTTTTCACACTAAATTAGTTTTAAGAAAGGAAAGTTTATTAAAATGGAACAAAAATATGTATTAGAAAATCCAAATTCATTTAATAGTATACATATATTTGAATGTGGACAATGTTTTAGATGGAATAAAGAGGAAGACAATACTTATACAGGCATATTTAAAAACAATGTGATAAATGTAAAAGAAGAAAAAAATAAAATCATATTTTCTGGGGTTTGCGAAAATGATATTAAAAATGAGTGTATAAGATATTTTGATTTGAATCAAGACTATGAAGACATAAAAGATAAGTTATCAAAAATAGATAAATATTTAGCAAATAGCATAAAATATGGTGAAGGAATTAGAATATTACATCAAGAATTGTGGGAAACATTAATTTCATTTATAATATCAGCGAATAATAATATACCTAGAATAAAAACAATAATTGAAAGAATTTGTAAACAATATGGGAAGGAAATAGATTTTAGAAATAAAAAATATTATACATTTCCAACACCAGAAGAATTATCAAAAGCAAGTGTAGAAGATTTTAGAAAATTAGGTTTAGGTTTTAGAGATGTAAGAGTATATGAAACTGTGCAAAGAACTTTAAATAAAGAGATAGATTTAGAAAAATTAAAAAATGAAAAAAATGTGGATATTCTAAAAGAAGAATTATTGAAAGTTCCGGGAGTTGGACCAAAAGTTGCAGATTGTATAATGCTATTTTCACTAAAGAAATATCAAGTATTTCCGGTAGACGTATGGGTAAGACGTGTAATATCAGAATTATATTTTGAAAATGAAGAACAAAAACCAAAAACAATTCAAGAATTTGCAAAGAAACAATATGGAGAACTAGCAGGTTTAGCACAACAATATCTTTTTTATTGGAGAAGGGATTTAGTATGATAAAAAGTTTGGAAATATATGTTATATTATTTATGGTATATTCAGTAATAGGTTGGATTATGGAAGTAGTACTTGGTTTAATTGAAAAACACAAATTTGTAAATAGAGGATTTTTAATAGGTTCATATTGTCCAATATATGGTTTTGGATCAGTTGCAATTACTATACTGTTAGGAAACTTTATGAAAACAATTAATGATGTAAGTTTAGCAGATAGTATCTGGATTTCATCAATAGTAATAATTTGTATATGTGGTACATTGGAGTATTTTACAAGTTACATAATGGAAAAGATGTTTCATGCAAGATGGTGGGATTATAAGAATTATAGGTTTAATATAAATGGAAGAATATGCTTAGAAACTTTAGTTCCATTTACAGTTATAGGACAATTAATTTTAAGATTTGCAAGTCCAACAATTATAAATGTATTAACTAATTTGCCAGCCTTACTTTTACATATTTTAGCAGGAGCAATTGTTATATTAATAATAATAGATGTGTCAGTTTCATATAATATAATTCATTCATTTAAGAAAATATCTAATGAAGCAAAAGACAATACTGAAGAAATTACTAAGAAGGTTAAAGAGATTATAAGCAAAACTTGGAGAGGAAGAAGATTAGTTTCAGCTTTCCCAAATGTTGATGTTATAAAGAAAAGGATAAAACAAACAGTAGAGGAAGGAAAAGAAAAAATAGAACGAAAGAAAAAAGAAATAGAAGATTTAATAGAAAAGAAACAAAGAAATAAAGAATAAAAATATTCTCCAATTATTAGTTATAAGGCTAATAATTGGGGCTTTTTCATGTAAAAAGTTACATAAAAACTAGACTTTCTTTTTTGCAAATTTTCCCTTTAAATCAAAAGGAAGATGTATAAGCACACAAATAAATAGCAGAGCAAAGAAAGTAAATATTAAATATGCAAAAGTTCCATAATTTAATTGAATATTTCTAAGTAAAGGCATATCTGGTGAGGTTACTAGGAATAAGTAATTTTGTTTAAATCTTAAATCTACAAATAAATCTATAGCAACTATTATACCAAATAGACCTAATACTTTATGAAATCTTTTTAAGGTAGGTCTATAATCAGTAGTAATCATTATGGCGATTGGTACAAAAATTAAAAGTCCATGATATATAAGTGTTTGTATAGTTTGAAAATGCCATATAGGATATGCTCCAGCAACACCAGAAGGAAATATAGTAGCAAAAAATCCTCCCAAGATTGAACTTGCAAATATAAAATCTTTAAAAACAAGAGATTTTGTAAAAACAGCAAGTGGGATAAAGTACATCTGCAAACCACAAAGATGTAATGATAAAAGTTGCAAAATTCCAGCATCTGCTACAATATAAAGCCATACGTTATGAGAAATTTCTAATATAGGCACAAGTACAGCACAAACTTTTATAAAGATATTTTGTTTTTTAGGTGATAATTTTTTTAATAAAAACAAACATAAAATAATAGTAGCAAAACTTATGGTAATTGCTATAATATGCTCAAGACTAAAGTTTTTAAAAACTTGGCCTTTTGGAATATCTGTAAAATAAGCAAAAAAATTATACATAAATTTCCTTCCTTTCTAAATATTAAAAATAAAAGTTAAACTCTTTAAATTAGTTGTATATAAAAACTAAATAATTTTTATATAAATTATTTGTACTTAAAACATTTTTCGACAAATTAATATATATTATAACATAAATTCAAAAAAATATATAGACAATAATTTTAAAATAATATATAATGAATATAGTAATTCGTTAAAATTTAGTGACTAAATTTTAAGAATAATATAAACTAAGTAGATGATAAATATGAATGAAAGAGGGTAAAGAATATGGAATATGTTATAGGTATAATAGTAATAATATTTTTAATTATTTTACTTCAGTACAATGGGCTTGTAAAATCTAAAAAGAAGGTACAGCAAGCGTATTCTACAATAGATGTGTATTTAACTCAAAGGTTTGATTTAATACCAAATTTAGTTGAATGTGTAAAGGCATATACTAAACACGAAAGTAGTTTGTTTGAAAAAATAGCAGAAATGAGAACAAGTTACATGAGCACAAAAAATTTAACAGAAGCGGAAAATTTAAATAATGAATGTAATAGGCTAATTGCGTATATAGAAAATTATCCAGACTTAAAGGCAAGTACGCAATATTTAGAGTTGCAAAAGAAACTTTCTAAATTAGAAAGTCAATTACAAGCAGCAAGAAGAATTTACAATGCAGAAGTAACTGCATATAATACAAAAATATCAGTAGTGCCAAGTAATATAATTGCAAATATATTTAATTTTAAGGAAGAAAAATTGTTCAAAGTAGAAGATGTAAAAGCTAAAGATAACATTAACATTGATTTATAAATTTTTAATACAGAAGATTTTTCTTATTGTAAAACAACAAAATCCCTGGGTACCAACCCACAATCTTTGACTTAAGATGGTGGGTAGGTTCTTATAAAATTTAAGTTAATATATTATACAAATAAGATAAATTAGACACTTTACAATGAAAGTGAGAAATAGGATGAAAAGTTTTAATGAAATTTATGAAGAAATATATCGTAATAATAACGACGAGTTAGAAAGTGTAAGAAAAGAAAATTCAAAAAAATATATATTTTTTATTGCTATAGTAATTGCTACATTTTTTTTAATACTTACAAGGTACCGTATTTATATATTTTTATTATATATAGCATTTATAATAGTTTTTTTAAAAAGTAAAAAAAAGGAAAGAAACTATGTATCAGAATTTAAAGAAAAAGTTATAAAACCATTTATAAAAAACATTGACAGTAATTTAGAATATAATCCTAAATCTGGAATTGAGCCATCTTTATACATACAAGGAGAGTTTGAAGGTTTTGATATATATAGGTCAGAAGACCAAATAAGTGGTAAGTTAGATGGAAAATATGATTTAAAAATGGGAGAAGTACTAACTGAAGAAGAAAGTGTTGATTCAGAAGGTAATAGAACTACATACACATTATTTCATGGAATATTTGGATTTGTTGAATGTGCTAAAAATATAACAACAAAGTTAAAAATACATTCAGATAAAGGATTATTAGGAAAAGTATTTAAAGGAAAAACAAAAATAGAAATGGATTCATCAGAATTTGAGCAGTACTTTGATGTCTATGGAGAAAATAAAATAATAGCAATGCAAATATTAACATCAGAGGTAATGGATATTATGATAAATTTCAGGCAAGAAAGTAAAATAAAATATGAACTTACAATAAAAAATAATAGTATGTATATAAGATTCCATACAGGAGGTGTATTTGAACCAAAAGCATTTAAAAATGCTTTAGATTACGATACACTAAAGAGATACTACGATATAATAGATTTTATATTTAAAGTAAGTAGAGAAATTAACAAAGCAATAGAAAACACAGATATTTAAAAATTTTTTATAAATCTATTGACAATTGAATACGCATTCAACTATAATATAAATATAGTTGAATGCGTATTCAATTGTTTTGCTATGAAATACAGTTATTGTGTAAAATTCTTGTAACAAAGGAGTGATAAAATATGGTATGTAAAATTGAAATGTGTGATTGTAATGTTATACATCAAGAAATAGTAGAAGCGGTAAAGGAGCAGATACCAGAAGATAATAGAATATCAGTAATAGCAGAATTTTATAAGATATTTAGTGATAGTACAAAGTTAAAAATTTTGTGGGCTTTAGATATATCAGAGATGTGTGTATGTGACTTAGCAGTATTAGTAAATGTAACAAAATCAGCAATATCTCATCAATTAAAAATATTAAAAGAAGCAAATTTAGTTAAGTTTAGAAAAGAAGGCAAAAATGTATATTATTCATTATCAGATAATTGTGTGAAAGAGATAATAGAAAAGGGTGTTATACACACACTTAACAAAATGTAAAGAGAAACTAAAGTATAGAAATAAAGAAATACTGAAAAAGTTTAAAAATTGATATAAACAAAACTAATGACATTTTTTAATGGAAAGAGTGAGAATATGAAAAAAGATATAATAAAGATAGTAATAAGTACAATATTTTTAATAATTGCATTATTCGTAAATATAACATGGCTTAAAATAGGGTTGTTTTTAATAAGTTATTTAGTAGTAGCATATGAGGTATTATTAGAAGCAATAGAAAATATTACAAAAGGAGAAATATTTAGTGAAGAATTTTTAATGAGTATAGCAAGTATTGGAGCATTCATTATGGGAGAATGTCCTGAAGCAATTGCTGTAATGCTATTTTTCCAAGTTGGAGAGATGTTTGAAGAATATGCAGAAGATAAATCAAGAGAATCTATACAAAATCTTATGAATATAAAACCTGAGTATGCCAATGTAAAGCATGGAAATGAAGAAATAAGAAAAGCACCAAATGAAGTAAAAATAGGGGATATAATAGTTATAAAACCAGGAGAGAAAGTACCTTTAGATGGAAAAGTAATTAGTGGAGAGGCATTTTTAGATACATCAGCTTTAACAGGAGAAGCCGTACCTAGAAAAATATCAGTTGGAAAAGAAATTTTAAGTGGTTCAATTAACACAAGTGGTGTATTAGAAGTAGAAGTAAAAAAAGAATTTGGAGAATCAACAGTAAGTAAAATATTGAATCTAGTAGAAAATGCAAGCAATAAGAAAGCACATACAGAAAAATTCATAACTAAATTTGCAAAAATATATACTCCAATAGTAATTATATTAGCCTTTTTAATTGCTACTGCACCAACATTAATATTTAAGCAAGAGTTTGCAACTTGGATATATAGAGCATTAACATTTTTAGTTGTTTCTTGTCCTTGTGCATTGGTTGTATCAGTTCCTCTTAGCTTTTTTGGAGGAATAGGAGGGGCATCTAGGCAAGGAATATTAGTAAAAGGAAGTAGTTACATAGAAATGCTCTCAAGAGCAAATACAGTAGTATTTGATAAAACAGGAACTTTAACAAAGGGAACATTTACAGTACAAAACATATTACCTGTAGATTTGAAAAATGAAGAATTATTAGAAATTGCAGCATATGTAGAGGAATATTCAAATCATCCAATAGCAAGTTCTATAAAAAAGGCATATGGGAAAAAAGTAGATAAGAGTAGAGTATCAAATGTAGAGGAGATATCTGGAAATGGAATTTCAGCAGTATTAGATGGAAGAAAAGTATATGTGGGAAACAGCAAATTAATGGATAAAATAGGTGTATCAGTAGAAAAGAAAAAAATTGCTGGAACAATTGTATATGTTGCAAGAGAAAATGAGTATTTAGGAGAAATTGTAATATCAGATGAAGTAAAGGAAGATGCAAAGCAAACTATAGCTGACTTAAAGAAGCAGGGAATTAAACAAACTGTAATGTTAACAGGTGACTTAAAGCAAGTAGCAGACCTAATTGGAAGAGAAGTAGGAATAGATAAAGTATTTGCCGAATTACTACCAACAGGTAAGGTAGAAAAAATAGAGCAAATTATGAAGGAAAAAACAGGAGGAGTAATTTTTGTGGGTGATGGCTTAAATGATGCTCCAGTATTAGTAACAGCTGATGTTGGTATAGCAATGGGGGCATATGGTACAGATGCAGCCATAGAAGCGGCAGATGCAGTTATAATGACAGATGAGCCTTCAAAAATATTATCTGCTATAAAAATTGCAAAGAAAACAATGAAAATAGCAAAACAAAATATTGCTTTTGCTATAGGAATAAAGATGCTAGTATTAATTTTAAGTTTCTTTGGAGTAGCCACAATGTGGGAGGCAGTATTTGCTGATGTTGGTGTAACTGTAATTGCAGTTTTAAATTCACTTAGAACTTTAAAAAAATAAGAACCCTACCCACCAACTTAAGTCAAAGATTGTGGGTGGGTGCCCAGGAACCTTGTTGTTTCACAATTAGAAAAAGAAATTCAATAAAAGTTAAATATTAAATCAGCACTATTCAACAAAAATTCTTTAGTTCGTTTGTCTAACTCCGGTTCGCAGAAGTTTTAGGTATCTTTTTTGGCACCCTTTCCTTTGGAACTTTTTCCAAAAAATCTACTTAAAACTTCTAGCTCCCTTCGTTAGAACCACTTCACTTGCAGAATTTTTTTGTATAGCGCTGATTATAAAAAAAGTTTTAATTTATTGTCTTATTTTTTTACAATTTCTTTCCCATTTAAATAATCCAAAATTCCACTTTCAGTTTTAAAATCAAAAACTAATTTATAAGAACACAAATCTTGAGTCTCTTTATTAAATTTTTTATTAATTTCATTCTTGCCATATTTGCCATCACCAATAATAGGTAAACCAATATGTGCAAGATGTGCTCTTATTTGATGAGTTCTACCAGAATATTCAAGTGCAACTTCCAAAACACTAGTGTTATTTTTAGTATTAGTTTCTATAACTTTATAAGAAGTTATAATCTTTTTATAACCAGTTTTAGGAACATCAGAAATATAAACGGTAGATTTCTTGTTATCTTTAAAAAGGTATGCAGTTAAAGTATCAGAATTTTTATTAGGGATACCATAAACAGTACATCTATAATATTTTTTTATTTCTTTATTTTTAAATTTATCTAATAAAATATTAAGTGAAGTTTCATTTTTAGCAAATAAAACTAAACCAATTGTATTTCTATCAATTCTGTGGCATGGACTTATAAAATCATATTGATTTGAAAGAATAGATGTTAAAGATTTATCATTTGAATTTTCTGTAACAACTTCTATACCGCAAGGCTTATCCACAACTAATATATTTTCATCTTCATATACAATATCTATATTTATTTTTTTAAATAAAAATTCGTCAGCAATGTATACTTCAAGACTATCATTTTCTTGTAAGACTATATTTTCTTTAATCCTTGTTCCATTTATCTTGATGTCTTTTTGACGTAATGCTTTGTTTAAGGTGTTAATAGAAAGGTCTGGAAAAGTGTCCATTAAAAAGGTATTTAATTTTTTGTTATTATATTTTTTAGGAACAATTAATTTTCTCATTTTTATTTTAAGTCCTTTCGTAAGTAAATTTTGTAAACCACAGATATTTAAAGTATACCTGTGGTTTATAATAAATTCATGTATTTCGCAATTCAACTAAATCATTCATGTCATACATTCCAGCTGGTTTAGAAATGATAAATTCTGCTGCTTTTAAAGCACCACTTGCAAAAACAGCTCTTGAAGTAGCAGTGTGGGAAATTTCTAAGCTCTCATTTTCACCAAAGAAAAATACAGAGTGTTTACCAACTTCGGTTCCACCTCTTATAGAGTGTATGCCAATTTCCCTTTTATTTCTAGGTGATTTTTTATTATGTCTATCAAATTCATAGTGCATTGAATTATCTAATGCTTTATTAATATTATCAGCAATCATTAAAGCAGTACCACTTGGTGCATCCACTTTATTTCTATGATGTGTTTCAACAATTTCTATATCAGAGTTTGTAAGTTCTTTGGCAAGTTTTGATACAATAGAAATCATAAGATTTGTTTCATAAGACATATTAGAAGATTTAAATATAGGTAAATCTTTTGAATAATCTTTTATAATTTTAAGTTGCTCATCTGAAAAGCCAGTAGTTGCAATTACAATAGGTATATGTTTTTCTTTAGCATATTCTAAAATATTCATACTACCAGTTGGAGTAGAAAAATCAATAATAACATCTATTTTGTTATTAATTTCATCAATATTACTATATTCATCTATTCCAGCAACACATTTAAAATTATCAGAGCTTTCAGTTTGTTTATAAACTTCTTGCCCCATTCTTCCTTCAAAACCATTAATTAAAACATTTATCATTAACAATGTACCTCCAATCCAAGATTTGTTAAAGCTTTTCTTAATCTTTCTTTTCCAGCTTCAGACATTTCTACTAAAGGCAATCTAGGAGTTCCAACATTATAGCCAATCATATTCAAAGCAGCTTTTACTGGAATAGGGTTTACCTCACAAAATAGGCTAGATGTAAGTTCTAAAGTATCAAGTTGAAGCTGTGTTGCTTTATTGATTTTTCCATTAAAGAAATTTTCTGTCATTTCATGAACTATTTTTGGAACAATATTAGAAAGAACAGAAATAACACCAATACCACCTAAAGATAGAATTGGTAAAATTTGATCATCGTTACCAGAATATATATGTAAATTATCCTTGCATAATGCAGCAATTTCAGCAACTTGTGAAATATTACCACTAGCTTCTTTAATTGCAACAATATTATCAACATTCGAAAGTTCTAAACAAGTAGAAGGTAGAATATTAAGACCCGTTCTACTTGGTACATTATACATTATAATAGGTAGGCTAGTAGAATTAGCAATGGCAGTATAATGAGCAATTAAGCCACTTTGAGTAGTTTTATTATAATAAGGTGTAACTACTAAGCAAGCATCAGCACCAGCATCTTCAGCAAATTTAGAAAGTTCAATAGCAGATTTGGTACAGTTACTTCCGAGTTCCAGCAATTATAGGAATTCTTTTGCTTGCAACTTTAATGGCAAATTCAATAGCAGATTTTTTTTCCTCTAAAGACATAGTAGAAGATTCGCCAGTAGTTCCACAAACAATAATACTATCAGCTCCGTTATCAATTTGAAAGTTGATTAATTTTTCAAATTCATTAAAATTAATTTCATCATTTGTAAATGGGGTTATAATAGCTGTCCCACAGCCTTTAAAAATAATTTTTTTCATTGTTTACTTCTTTCCTTTGCAAGGGGATACATTTAGTACAATATTAAAAATATATAAATTTTTATACTATCTAAAATTGTAATCCTTACAATAAAGCATAAAAAATAGAACATAATTATGTCTTATTACATAACTATTATATGATAAAAATGTAAGAAATGGAAGAGTTATATCAAAATTTATTTTTAATAGTGATAAACAAATATAACAATAAGAATTTGATTTTTGCAATAGCACGCTAATAATTTTATATTTAGTTTCATAATTATATTGACAAAACAAAATAAAATAATATATAATAACTAAAAAGTAAAAAACATAGGAGAGATAACATATGAAGAAACAAAATGGAATAACAACAGTATCAGTAATAATAGGAGTTTTAGTATTTTCATTTTTTATAATAGTAGCATGGATAATAACTGCTTTAGGTCCTAAATTTAAGAATGTTAAAAATAATGATATTGAAGATATAAATAAGGAAGAAGAGTTTATTGATGAGATTATAGATAACAAGGCTACTATAGATGCAGCGAAAGATTTTAATATTCTATAAGTGCTAAAATTGAAAAATGTCGAATGAATTATCTTGAAAAAATACAAAAGTTATGGTATAAATATAAGCAATTAATCAAGGCTAATTCTAAAGCCAAAAAAGTTCTATTCTAAGAACAAAAAGATTTTTAAGTCTAAAGAAATTAATTCTTTAAAAAATCCAAAAAAATTAAAGATTAAAAAATTAAAAACATAGCGGATTTTATCCATATATAAGTCCGCTTGTA
>CANQWH010000019.1 GCA_947627495.1 uncultured Clostridia bacterium | reverse complement strand
TTTAAGAAGTAACATGATAAACTTATGTTGCTTCTTTTATTTAAAATAAATTACATAAATCAATTGCAAAAACAAAAAAACTATGATATAACTTAAAACAATAAAAAGGAAGGTTATATGACTGTAGAAGATTTAGAAAGAGATTTAAAAACAGGAAACTTACATAGTTTATACCTGTTATATGGAGAAGAGGAATATTTATTAGAAAGCTGTGTAAAGAAAATAAAAAAGCTATTTGGAGAATTAGTAAATGGAATAAACTATATACAGATAGATGATAAAAATGTAAATTCACTAATAGATGATATTCAAACTCCTGCATTTGGATATTCAAGAAAATTAATAATAGTAAAAGAAGCAGGACTCTTCAAAAAAGAATCAAAAGGGAAGAAGAGGCAAGAAACAACAACTAAAAAAAATACAAAAACAGAAACAATGCAAGATAAAATTGCAAAATATCTCAAGGGAAATTTTAAAGATATGCAAGATGCAGCAACAATAGTATTTATAGAAAAAGAGATAGAAAATAATGAACTAGAAAAAACAATAAATGAATTAGGTATTGTTTGCAATTTTGAAAAACTAAAGCCAATACAGATTTCTAAAAGAATAAAAGCAATTTGCAGTGCATATAAAGTAACAATAGATGATAAAACAATGCAATATTTTATAGAAACATGTGGTACAAGCATGTTAGTATTAATAAATGAAATAAGAAAGCTAATAGAATATGTAGGAGAGAATGGTACAATTACAACTAAAGATATAGATAAACTATCAATAAGAGAATTAGATAGTGTTATTTTTGATTTAACAGATAGCTTGGGACAAAAAAATATAGATAAGGCATTAACAACATTACATGAACTCTTGTACAACAAAGAGCCAATACAGAAAATATTAGTAACATTATATAATCATTTTAGAAAGTTATATTTAATTATGCTAGCAGAAAAGTATAATCAAAATGTAGCAGAAACGCTGAATTTAAAGCCAAATCAAATGTTTTTAATAACAAAATATAAAAAGCAAACTACATACTTTAAAGAAAGTGAACTACGAATGATACTTGAAGAATTGATAGACCTAGATTATAAAACAAAACAAGGACTTATAGATATAAATATAGGACTAGAAGCAATACTGTGTATGATATAATTTCAGGCATAATTTAGCAGATTTGTTGTACATGGATAAATTATATAAATGGAGGAATATAAATGAGAATATTAAGAGACATGGAAATACCTAAATTAAAATTTCCAAAAATAAAAATGGATAAAGTTGAACAAATTAAGAAGGAAGATATTGAAAAAGCTAAAAAAACAAAGCTAAAAAATTCAGCGCATGAACCAACCACATATAAAACAATAAAAGAAGTTTTTGATAGAAGTACAACATTATATAAAGATAGAGATTTTATATTAGAAAAATTTGAAAAAAAAGGTGAATACAAAAAAATTACTTTTGGAAAATTTAGAGAAGATGTTATAAACTTAGGAACTGCATTGGAAAGCTTACCAGACTTGAAAGAAAAACGTGCAATTGTAATAGGTGAAAATACATATTATTGGTATGTATCATATATGTCTTTATTATGCTCAAGTTTTATAGCAGTACCAGTAGATAAAGAGTTACCAGAAAATGAAATAATAAACTTAGCTAATAGATCAAGAGCAGAAATAATAATATATTCAAAAAAGAAAAAAGAAACAATAGAAAAAATAAAAAGTAAACTAACAAAAACAAAACTTTTTGTTGAGATGTATTCAGATGCAGAATTAAATACAGAAACTAAAACTATAGGTATAGAAAATTTAATAAAAAAAGGAAAAGAAAAAGTTGATAATAATGATGATAGCTTTATGAAAATTCAAATTGACCCAGAAGAATTTAAAGTCCTAATTTTTACATCTGGAACAACAGCCAATTCAAAAGGGGTTATGATATGTAATAGGAATTTAGCAGAAAATATAAATGCCGTATCTGCTTATGTTAAACTATATCCAGAAGATAGATTTTTTTCAGTCTTACCTTTACACCATACATATGAATCAACAATAGGATTTTTACTTCCACTAGCAACAGGAACATCAATTGCAGTATGTGAAGGGTTAAAGCACATAGTTCAAAACTTAAAAGAAACTGAGCCAACAATAATACTTGCTGTACCTTTATTAATAGAAAGTATATATAGAAAAATTAATAGCAATATAGAAAAAAGTCATAAAGAGGGATTAGTTAACTCAATGATACATATTACAAATGCATTAAGTGCTGTAAATATCGATATAAAAAGAAAAGTGTTTAGAGAAATACATGAAAATCTGGGAGGAAAATTAAGATTTATTGTATCTGCTGCTGCTCCAATAGATGAAAAAGTAGGAAAATGGGTACAAGATATAGGTATTGTATTTTTACAAGGATATGGATTAACAGAAACAGCACCAATTGCAGCTTTAACACCAGAATATGAACCAACAGTAGGTTCAGTTGGAAAACCTGTAATATGTGCAGAAATAAAAATAGATGATCCAGATGAAAAAGGAGAAGGAGAAATACTTATAAAAAGTACAACCTTAATGTTAGGTTACTATGAAGATGAAGAAGCAACTAAAGAAGCAATACAAGATGAATGGTTCCATTCAGGAGATATTGGAAGAGTAGACGAAAAAGGGTATATATATATAACAGGAAGATGCAAAAACGTAATAGTAACACAAAATGGAAAAAATATATATCCAGAAGAAATAGAATTATCTTTAGGGAAAATAAAAGAAATAAAAGAATGTATGGTATATGGAAAAGAAGACGAAGGAAAAGAACTAGTAATAACTGCAAGGGTAATTCCAAATAGAGAATATATAGAAGAAGTACATGGAAAAGATATTACAGATGAAGAAATACATAAAATAATATGGAAACAGATAAAAGAAATAAACAAAGGTTTAACATCATATAAAGCAATAAAACAATTAGAAATAAAAAATACAGAATTTGTAAAAACAACAACAATGAAAATAAAAAGAAATGAAGAATTAAAAACAAAATAGAGAAAAAAACAGTACAGTATCAATATAGAAAAATACTGTACTGTTTTTTGTCTGGCTTTACTTTTTTTAAAATAAATGGTAAAATTTTAAAAGACTTAAATATATATATATAATAGGTGAGACAAAATGGAAGAAGTATATAATAATTTAAAAAAAGCTATTCCAGAGGAAAGATTACTAAAAAACGAGCCCATGCATAAACACACATCTTTTAAAATTGGTGGACCAGCAGATATTTTTGTTATACTAAAAACATTAGAGGAATTAAAACATGTTTTATATATAGCAAAAAGTAATAATATTATGGTAACATGCATAGGTAATGGAACAAATTTACTAGTGAGAGATACAGGAATACGAGGAATAGTAATAAAACTAGATTTTAATGAAATACATATTAACGGAGAAGAAATAGAAGCGGGAGCAGGTGTGAAGTTACCAACTCTTGCACAAATTGCATATAAAAATAGCCTATCAGGATTAGAATTTGCAAGTGGTATACCAGGAACTGTAGGTGGAGCAGTAAAAATGAATGCAGGAGCTTATGGAGGAGAATTTAAAGATATAATAATAAGCACAACATATTTAGATGAAGAATTAAATCTACATACAATATCAAATAAAGAACACAAATTTAGTTACAGAAATAGCATTTTCAGTGAGACTAATGATATAATAATAAAAGTAAAATTAAAGCTAATTAAACATAAACAAGAAAACATAAAAGAAAAAATGGATGAAAATATTTTATTTAGAAAACAAAAACAACCATTAGAGTTCGCAAATGCAGGAAGCATTTTTAAGCGAAAAAATGAATATATTCCAGCAGAAATTATAGACAAATGCGGATTAAAGGGATATAATATAGGAGATGCATGTGTATCTGAATTGCATGCAGGATTTATAGTGAATAAAGGAAAAGCCACCTCAGAAGATGTTTTAAAATTAATTGACCACATAAGAAAAGTTGTAAAAAAACAATATGGAGTTGATTTGGAATTAGAAATAAAAATATTAGGGTAATTATAAAATTAATTCTATAATTTAAACTTAAAATAATATTAATTATTTTTAAAACTAAATTTATACTTTAGATAAGAAGCAATAAATAAACTATTTGAATTTTATATCAGAAAGGAATGATAATTTTGAAAAAAATTTTTGGTTGGCTGAAGAATAGAACAAAGATAAAAAGATGGATAATATTAATGGTAATAGGAATGCTCCTTTCATTTTATGGAATTGCGCAAATTTTAATTCTAGATAGATTAGAATTAAATGATATTATAAAAATTGTGCTTATATTTGTAGCAGGAATTGCAGCATTCGTAACAGGTATAGTATGTATACAAAAAAGAACATTAGAATTAGCAGTTTTTAGAGGTCCAAAGAAGGTAGAAAAAATAATAGATTCTAAAGATATGGGACCAAAGATAGTTGTAATAGGTGGTGGAATTGGATTAAATAGAGTTATTACAGGACTTAAAAATTATACAAATAATTTAACGGCAATAGTTACAGTATCAACATATGGAAATGATAAAGAAAGAACTGCAACAGATGATGTGAAACATAGTATAATAGCATTAGCAAAAGATACTTCAAAGATGGAAAAACTTATGAATTTACAAATAGGTAATGCAACTTTTAGTGATATTTATTTAAAGGCAATGGAAAGTATAAATAAAGGATTTGCAGATGGGGTAGAAAAAAGTAATAGCATATTATCTATGATAGGAAGGGTATTTCCAGTAACTTTAGATGAAATGCACATTTGTGTTGAACTAGAAGATGGTACAACAATAGAAGAAAAAGAAAAAATTGCAGAGATAACAACAAGTAGAGTAACTAAGATAAATAGAGTATATATAAAGCCAACTAATTGTAGAACGACTCCTGGTGTAGTGGAAAGTATAAAAGAAGCAGATGCAATAGTTATTGCACCAGGTTCATTATATACACAAGTAATACCAAACTTGTTGATAAGAAATATAGCAAGGACAATAAGAGAAAGTAAAGCATATAAAATATATATATCCAATATAATGACAGAGAATGGACATACAGATGATTATGCTTTATCAAACCATATAAAAGCAATTACAGAACATGCAGGTGGAGATATAATAGATTATTGTATTTGTGATAATGGTGACATTATTCCAGAAATTTTAAGAAAGTATAGTAAAGCAGGTTCAAGTTTGGTATATGCAGATAAACAAAATATAAAAGGTGTAAAGATTATAAATGCAGATGTTTCTACTACAGAAGGAGAATTTATTAGACATAACCCAGATAAAGTGGCAAAGCAAATAGTAGATATAATAGTAAGTGACTTAAAATTCAAAGATAAGAAAACAGATGAACAATATGTATTATTAAATGGAAAATTAAAAGAGGCAAAGAAAAAAGCTAAATCTATTAAGAAACCAAAACGTGCAAAGCAAAAGAGAATAAAAGCAAAGAGCAAATTCAGTAGTAAATATAGTGATAGAATAGAATCAATAAGAGAAAGTGAACAAACAACTAATATGAATAAGAAAATATATGAAAAAGCAAAAAAAATGACAGATGAAGAAGAAAAGAAGGAAAAAGAAAAATTTATTAGTGAAATGAAAAAATAATACCCCAAAGATTGTGGGTGGGTACTTAAGGAGCCTTACTGTTTTTCACAATAAAATGGAGGGAACTACAGATGAAATTAGAAAAAGAACAATTAGATTTAAAACAAGGAACAAGTAAAGAATGGATTATAACAAATGGTATTGGAGGATATGCCTCATCAAGTGTTTTAGGAATAAATACGAGGAAATATCATGGACTACTAGTAGCACCACTTACACCTCCAGCAAGAAGACATGTTATCTTATCAAAGGTAGATGAAAGCATAGAGATAGAAGGTAGAGAATATAATATATATTCTAATATATGTAAAAATTATATATCAGAAGGATATAAATATTTAGAAAGTTTCGAAAAAGAATACATGCCAGTATTTACTTATAAAGTAGAGAATATAAAAATAACAAAAATCATTTGTATGGAGTATGGAAAAAATACAGTTTGTATTTTGTACAAAATATTAAATGAAGGTGAAAAGGCAACCTTTAAAGTAACACCAATAGTAAATTTTAGAGATTTTCATACAATGAATACAAATCATAATTTTAACATAAAACAAGAAATTAAAGATAAAAAAGTAAAGTTGCAAATTGATGAATATACAAATTACCCAGTATATTTTTATATGTCAGATGGAAGATATATACAATACTATAATAATACATTTAAAAATATGTATTATATAGAAGAAGAAAAAAGGGGCTTCTTTCCAGAAGAAGATCATGCAGTTCCTGGAAGTTATGAAATAGAAATTGAGGCTAACGAGCAAAGAGAGTTATCTTTTGTTTGTTCATTGGAAGAAAATATAGAAGAAATAAATGTTAGAACAGTAATTAATAAAGAAATAATGCGAATAAACGAATTAATGTATAATGCAGGATTTATAGAACCAAAAACAGATATTGCAAAGCTTTCAAAAGAAAAATTAGAAGATATAGAAATAAGAAAATACTTTTTAATTGCGATGGATAACTTTATAGTATATAGACCCAATTTTGGATATTATACTATAATTGCAGGATATCCGTGGTTCTTAGATTGGGGAAGAGATGCTTTAATTTCATTTGAAGGCTTATTATTAATGACAAAACAATATAAATATGCACGAGATATACTGTTAACCCTAACACGAGATATAAAATTTGGTTTAGTTCCAAATGGATATTCTGGATATGATAATAGACCTTTATATAATAGTGTAGATAGTTCATTATTACTATTTGAACAAGTAAGAAAATATATAGATTACACTGCAGATTACAATTTTATTGAAAAAAATATATACAAAAAATTAAAATCAATAGTAGAAAACTATAAATCTGGTATAAATATAGATGAAAATAATATATTTTTAGATGAAGATGGATTAATTTCATCAGGAACAGAAAGTACGCAAAACACATGGATGGATGCAAAATATGCTAATCACTGTTTTACACCAAGAAATGGAAAGGCTGTTGAGGTAAATAGTTTATGGTATAATAGCTTAAAAATTATAGAAAAACTAAGTAAGAAATTTGGAGATAGAAAAGAAGCAAAAGAGTATGCAAAAATGGCAGAAAAATGCAAAATGTCATTTGAAGAAAAATTTTATAATAGCAAGAAAAAATGCTTATATGATGTATTGGGAGATTCAAAAGTAAGACCAAATCAATTATTTAGCATATCCTTAACATATCCAATAATAGAACCAAACTCAAATATGGCAAAAGAAATATTATCAATAGTAGAAAAAAAATTACTAAATCGATATGGTTTAAAAACACTTGCAAAAGGAGAAAAACAATATGTAGATGTATATGAAGGAGATAGCTTTAGAAGAGATTCAAGTTATCACCAAGGAATAACGTGGGTATGGCTTTTAGGAATATATTATGATGCATTAAGAAATATGCTAAAAAATGAAAAAGACAAAAAGCAAAAAGAAGAGTTAAACAAAAAAATTATAGAATTTAAAGAAAAAACCAAGAAAACATTTTTAAAAGAGTTGAAAGAAAGAGGATGCTTAGGTTCAATAGGAGAAATATATGATTCAAAAGCTCCATATTTACCAAAAGGAGCAATAGCTCAAGCTTGGAGTGTAGCAGAAGTGTTTAGAATTATTTTTGGAGGATAATATGATAACAATTAACTTAATCTGAAAATAGGTATGTAAATAAAACATTAATGGAGGAAACATGAGAATATTAGGAATAGACCCAGGATATGCAATAACAGGATATAGTATAATAGATTATATAGGAAATAAATTTAGATTAATAGATTCAGGAGCAGTAACAACAAAAGCAGGTGTTTCATTTCCATTAAGACTTGCTAAAATATATGATGATATAGGTATGTTAATAGATACATATAAACCAGATGCAATATCTGTAGAAGAACTTTTTTTTAACAACAATGCAAAAACCGCTATAAATGTGGCACAAGCAAGAGGCATAATATTAACAGTAGGCTGTAAAAAAAACATACCAACTTATGAATATACTCCACTTCAAATAAAACAGGCAGTAGCAGGATATGGAAGGGCGGATAAGTTGCAAGTACAAAAAATGGTAAAGACAATATTGAATGTAGAAAAACTTCCAAAATTAGATGATACAACAGATAGTATGGCAGCAGCAATATGCCATGCACATTCCGCAAAATTTTCAGAGAAATTATAAAATTAAGTAAAAGTTTACTGTATTACAAT
The DNA here is from genome assembly GCA_947627495.1 of uncultured Clostridia bacterium. Taxonomy (GTDB): domain Bacteria; phylum Bacillota; class Clostridia; order TANB77; family CAG-508; genus UMGS1781. The sequence goes on along the minus strand of CANQWH010000019.1, from coordinate 12,993 downwards.
AAAACCTGTGCGAATCGAAGTTTTATTGTGAGGCAGTAAACTTTTATAATATCTTAAAAATTTGATATAACATTATTTTGAATAAAACGAGAAATGTTTTTTATAGAAACTCCTGTATTAGCAGATAAATTATCAATAGAAGGAGTAGAAGTAGAATTAACAATATAATTATTCAAATTATAAATATCTTGTTTATCTTTAGTTTCACAATTACAACATACATTATTAGAAGAAACAAAGAAACACCCGCATCTAGCACATTTTTTAAATTCCATAAAACATCAGACCTTTCTTTACAATTTATAACAATCATCAATACAAAAACAAAGTATTAACCTGTAACAATTTATCATATTTTATCACAAAACACATAAAAAAGGAAGATAATGTATACAAAAATTAAAATATTTTTTTATATTACTATTGACATAAACTAATATTAAATGTAAAATATAATGGTACAGAAATTAATATATTAAAAAATAGATATATAATAAATCTGAACATTGAAAATTTAATAGTAAAGAGGTGTTTTTATGAATGAAATAACAATAGCCATAATCACCTTTCTTATCTCAGCAGCGATTTTTATTCCAGTAGGGATATTTATTAGAAAAAAATCAGCTGAATCTAAAATCAAAAGTGCAGAAAATGAGGCAAATAGAATTTTAGAAAACGCTAAAAAGGAGGCAGAGAATGTAAAAAAAGAAGAAATTCTAAAAGCTAAGGAAGAAGTATTACAGACTAAAAATGAATTAGATAAAGAGATTAAAGAAAGAAGAGGCGAAGTACAGCAACAAGAAAAAAGATTATTCCAAAGAGAGGAAGCATTGGAAAGACGTTCTGATAACTTTGAAAAGAGAGAAAAAGAATTAGAACGAGATATTCAAGAAATGGACAGCAAGAAGAAGGAATTAGATGAGGTTTATAGCAAACAAATTGCTGAATTACAAAAAATTGCAGGATTATCAAGAGAAGAAGCAAAGCGAATATTATTACAACAATTAGATAAAAAGTTAAATGAAGAAAAAGCAGCATTAATAAAATCTGTAGAAGCATCAGCAAAAGAAACTGCGAATAAAAAGGCAAAGGAAATTATAGGTTATGCTATACAAAAATGTGCAGCAGACCATACATCAGAAACAACAGTATCAGTAGTAGCACTTCCTAATGACGATATGAAAGGAAGAATAATAGGAAGAGAAGGTCGTAACATAAAAATGTTGGAAACATTGACAGGAATAGACCTAATTATAGATGATACACCTGAGGCAGTAATTCTTTCTGGTTTTGATCCATTAAGAAGAGAAGTAGCAAGAATTGCACTAGAAAAATTAATTGAAGATGGAAGAATACATCCAGCCAAAATAGAGGAAATGGTAGAAAAGGCAAAAGAGGAAGTTGAAGAAGTTATAAAAGAAGAAGGAGAAAGAGCCGTAATGGAAACTGGAGTACATGGATTACATCCAGACCTAGTAAGATTACTTGGCAAATTAAAATATAGAACAAGTTATGGACAAAATGTACTAAATCATTCTATAGAAGTTTCTAATTTAGCAAGAATTATGGCAGAAGAATTAGGCTTAGATCCTAAAATTGCAAGAAGAGCAGGCTTATTACATGATATAGGAAAAGCATTAGACCATGATATGGAAGGAACACATGTACAAATTGGTATTGATGTATTGAAAAAATACAAAGAATCAGATGTAGTATTAAATGCAGTAGAAGCACATCATGGAGATGTTGAGCCAAAATCATTAGAAGCAGTTTTAATACAAGCTGCTGATGCAATATCAGCATCAAGACCAGGAGCAAGAAGAGAAACATTAGAAGCATATATTAAGAGACTAGAAAAGCTAGAAGAAATCGCAGATTCATTTGAAGGTGTAGAAAAATCTTATGCAATACAAGCTGGTCGTGAAGTAAGATTAGTAGTAAAACCTGAGAAAGTATCTGATAGTGAAATGATAACAATGGCAAGAGAAGTAGCTCAAAGAGTAGAAAATGAAATGGAATATCCAGGACAAATAAAGGTAAATGTAATAAGAGAAACAAGAGCAATAGATTATGCAAAATAAGGAATATAATAAAACAAGAAAAGAATCCATTAAATATGGATTCTTTTCTTGCTTTATTATATAAACCAGGGAAATATCACTATTACATGTGATTTTTGAAAATAGTTTGACTTTTCATATAAATAGTAGTATAATATACAAAGTGATGCCAATTATGGCAAAGATGAGATTTATATATGTTTAATAAAAGTAGTATTCGGGAAAGATAATAAATGAAACAAGAATAAAAAGAGAGATTTTTTATTCTAACTTAAATTATTAAGTAGGAGATATTATAATTAAATCAAAAATAATTTAGAAAGGAGCTTTTAAGAAGCATAAGATTAAATCGGATATAAAATATATAGGAGGAGAGAAATTATAAATGGAGGATATTGTAAAACAAGAATATACAAGAAAAGAAAAAACAAAAAAGAGACAAAAACAAACAGAGGAAAAATCAATATTTAAAAAGTCAAACTTAAAAATAATTCCATTAGGAGGATTATTAGAAATAGGAAAAAATATTACAGTTATAGAATATGAAGATGATATTATTATAGTTGACTGCGGTTTAGGTTTTCCAGAAGATGAAATGCTAGGAGTAGATTTAGTTATACCAGATATAACATACTTAGAAAAAAACAAAGAAAAAATTAGAGGATTAGTTATTACGCATGGACATGAGGATCATATAGGTGGAATACCATATTTATTAAAACAAATAAATGTACCAATATATGCAACAAAATTAACAGTAGGTTTAATAACAAATAAATTAGAAGAACATAATCTAGTAAGAAGTACAAAAATAAAAGAAGTAAAACCAGGACAAACAATAACATTAGGTTCAATGAAAGTAGAATTTATAAAAATAACACATAGTATACCAGATGCTTGTTCACTTGCAATTCAAACGCCAGTAGGGACAATAGTACACACAGGAGATTTTAAAATAGACTACACACCAATAGATGGTGAAATAATAGATTTGGGAAGATTAGCAGCAATAGGAAATAGAGGAGTACTAGCACTTATGTCAGACAGTACAAATGCAGAAAGAAAAGGATACACAATGTCTGAGAGTAATGTTGGAGAGATATTAGATAAATTATTTATAAATTGTACCAAAAGAATTGTAGTTGCAACATTCTCATCAAATGTTCATAGGGTACAGCAAATAGTAAATTCAGCAGTAAAATATAAGAGAAAAATTGCAGTATGTGGTAGAAGTATGATTAACATGATAGAAACTGCAAGAAAACTAGGATATATAAAAGTACCAGACAATGTATTTATAGATATAGACCTAATAAAATCATATCCAGATGATTCGTTAGTTATAATAACAACAGGAAGTCAAGGAGAACCAATGTCAGCATTAACACGAATGGCAGCAGGAGAACATAGAAAGGTACAAATAACACCTAATGACTTAATAATAATCTCAGCTAATCCAATACCAGGTAATGAAAAGTATATTTCAAAAGTAATAGATGATTTAATGGCAATAGGTGCGGAGGTTATATATAATGCACTTCAGGAAATACATGTATCAGGTCATGCATGCCAAGAAGAACAAAAGTTGATGTTAACATTGATAAAACCAAAATACTTTATACCAGTTCATGGAGAGTATAGACAACTTATAGCACATGCAGAAACAGCTAAAAAAATAGGTATACCACACGAAAATATATTTATAACAGAAAATGGTAAAGTTTTAGAATTAAACGAAAATGAAGCAAAATTCACAGGACATGTACAATCAGGAAAAGTATTAGTAGATGGTTTAGGTGTTGGAGACGTAGGAAGTGTAGTATTAAAAGATAGACAGAGATTATCACAGGACGGATTAATAGTAGTAGTAATAACATTGGATTCAAAAACAGGAAAAATAGTAGCAGGACCAGACGTAATAAGTCGTGGATTTGTATATGTAAGAGAATCAGAGAATTTAATGGAAGAAATAAAAAGATTATTAAGAGAAGAATTAAGAAAATGTGAAGAAAAACATATACGAGATTGGGTAACACTAAAATTAGTTGTAAAAGATGAATTAGGAGATTTTATATATAAAAAAACAAAAAGAGAACCAATGTTAATCCCGATAATAACGGAAATATAAAAACAAGTACAGAATAATTAAGCAGGTTTGAATAAACAAACCTGCAATTTTATTTTACTTTTTTGAAATCTATTGACATTTAATTTGATTAGATATATACTGTAACCGTAAAAAAGTTCTTAAGGAGGTTTATTTTAATGAACGATTTAATCGAAATTAGATGGCATGGCCGTGGAGGACAAGGAGCAAAAACAGCATCATTATTATTAGCAGATGCAGCATTTAACACAGGAAAATACATACAAGGTTTTCCAGAATATGGACCAGAAAGAATGGGAGCTCCAATAACAGCATATAACAGAATTAGTACAAAACCAATAACAGTACATAGCAACATTTACGAACCAGATTATGTAGTAGTTGTTGATGATACACTTTTAGAGAGTGTAGATGTAACAGCAGGATTAAAAAAGACAGGAGCAATAGTAATTAATACAACAAAGGATAATGAATATTTAAAAAAACATTTAAAAGGATATGAAGGAGAAATATATAAAATTGATGCAAGAAAAATATCAATAGAAGCACTTGGAAAATATTTCCCAAATACACCAATGCTTGCAGCAATTGTAAAGGTAAGCAAGATAATGACAGATGAAGAATTTTTAAATGATATGCAAGGTTCATTTAAACACAAATTTGCTAAGAAACCAGAAGTAATAGAAGGCAATATGAAAGCATTAGAAATGGCTTTAAAGGAGGTAGAAAAAGTATGACAGATATTAATGCAAAAACACCAATGGATAAATTAACAGAAGGTGGAACAATTTATACATCAGGAAATGCAAGAGAATTTAAAACAGGTGATTGGAGAAGTACAAAACCAATATATTTAAAAGATAAATGCAAACAATGTGGATTATGTTTTCCAGTTTGCCCAGATAATGCAATTCCAGTAAATAAAGAACAAAAAAGAGAAGATTTTGATTATGATTATTGCAAAGGATGTGGCGTTTGCGCTAAAGTTTGTCCTTTTAATGCAATAACAATGGAATAAAAATAAATAAAAGGAGAGGAAAATTATGTCAATTAGAGAACGTTTAAGCGGAAATGAAGCAGCAGCAATAGCAATGAAACAAATAAATCCAGATGTTGTAGCAGCATTTCCAATAACACCATCAACAGAAATACCACAATATTTTTCTACATTTGTAAGCAATGGTGCAGTAGATACAGAATTTGTGGCAGTAGAAAGTGAACATAGTGCAATGAGTGCATGTATAGGTGCAGAAGCAGCAGGAGGAAGAGCAATGACAGCAACTTCTGCAAATGGACTATCATTAATGTGGGAAATGATATACATAGCTTCAAGTTTAAGATTACCAATAGTAATGTCATTAGTAAATAGAGCAGTATCAGGACCATTAAATATTCATAATGACCATTCAGATGCAATGGGAGTAAGAGATGCCGGCTGGGTTATGTTATTTTCAGAAAATAACCAAGAAGCATATGATAACTTACTTATGGCACACAGAATAGCAGAAAATTCAAATGTAAGATTACCATTAATGGTATGTCAAGATGGATTTATAACATCACATTCAATTGAAAATATAGAATTAGAAGAAGATGAATTTGTAAAAAAATTTGTGGGAACATACAAACCAGAGCATTATTTATTAAATGATAAAGAACCAATTGCAGTTGGACCATTAGATTTACAAGCTTACCTTTTTGAACATAAAGCTCAACAAGCAGAAGCAATGAAAAATGCTAAAAAAGTAATTTTAGAGGTAGCAGAAGAATTTGAAAAAGCTACTGGAAGAAAATATAGTTTCTTTGAAGAATATAGAATGGAAGATGCAGAATATGTTATAGTATGTATGAACTCAACAGCAGGAACTGCAAAATACACAGCAGATTTATTAAGAAATAAAGGTGTAAAAGCAGGTGTATTGAAAATAAGGGTATTTAGACCGTTTCCAGCAGAAGAAATTGCAAAAAGCTTAACAAAAGCAAAAGCAGTAGCAGTATTAGATAAAGCAGATGGTTTAAATGCAGTAGGAGGTCCATTATTTACAGATGTTACATCAGCAATGTATGTAAATGATGTAAAAGTACCAACAGTTAACTATATATATGGAATAGGTGGAAGAGACACAAAAGCAGATGATATAGAAAAAGTTTATAATGACCTAGCTGAAATTGCAAAATCTGGAAAAGTAGAAAATCCATATAGATACTTAGGACTAAGGAGGGATAAATAATGGCATATAATTTAAAGGAAGTAGTAGCAAATAAGCCTGCAAGATTTACAGCAGGACACAGAATGTGTGCAGGTTGCGGTGCACCAGTAGTAGGAAGAATGGTATTAAGAGCATTAAAAGAAGATGACCATGCAGTAATATGCAATGCTACAGGATGTATGGAAGTTTCAACATTTATATATCCATATACAGCATGGACAGATTCATTTATACACACAGCATTTGAAAATGCAGGAGCAACTTTGTCAGGAGTTGAAGCTGCATATAGAGCAATGAAAAGACAAAATAAATTATCTGGAAAAGACACAAAATTCATAGCATTTGGTGGAGATGGAGGAACATACGATATAGGTCTTCAAAGCTTATCTGGAGCAATGGAGAGAGGACATGATATGGTATATGTATGTTATGATAATGGAGCATATATGAACACAGGTATTCAACGTTCATCAGCAACACCAAGGTTTGCAGACACAACTACATCACCAGCAGGAAAGGTAATTCCAGGAAAAATGCAATCAAGAAAAGATTTAGCACAAGTAATGGCAGCACATCATTTACCATATGTTGCACAAACAATAGCTGTAAATAACTTTAAAGATTTATATGAAAAATCAGAAAAAGCAATATATACAGAAGGGCCATGTTTCTTAAATGTGCTTGCTCCATGCCCAAGAGGATGGGGATATGCAACAGAAGATTTAATGCAAATAAATAAATTAGCTGTTGAAACATGTTACTGGCCATTATATGAAGTTATAAATGGTAAATATATAGTAAATTATAAACCAGCTAAAAAACTTCCAATAGAAGAATTTTTAAAACCTCAAAAGAGATTTAAACATATGTTTAAACCAGGAAATGAATGGATGATAGAAGAATTCCAAAAAGAAGTAGATAATAGATGGGAAGAATTACTAAAATTAGAAGAAGCAACAAAGTAAGTTGAAAAATACTAGATAAATAAAAAAGTAAAATATACAAAAGAATATGATATACAAAAAAGCTTGTATTTTTATTCAATTAAATAAGTAGTAAATTTTAGTAAACAGTAATTAAAATTACATTATATGTTTTATAATAAAAACATATAGATTTTAGGATAATTTGACTGATTTTAGAAAAATTTACTAAAAAAATATTAAAAAATCACTAAAAATTTAAAAAAAGTATTGATTTTTTTAGAAAAATGTAGTATAAATAATAAGTAGTGTAATAATAATAGTATATAAGGAGAATAAAAAATGAGTTTAAAGAAGAAATTATTAATAATAAGTATAATGTTTATGGTTGTATTTTCATTTGTTGCATTTAATTTAAAGGTATCAGCAATATCAGGGGGAACTCAACTAAACTGGAATGATATAGATAATGACGGTGATGATGAATCAAGTAGAATACCAACAGATAATTCAGGAAATCAAACACCAATAGATAATCCAGGTAATAGTACAAATGGAAATGGTACAAATAACAATGCAAACACGCCAGGACAATTAGCAAATACAGGTTTAGAAGATCTACCATGGGCAATAATTGTAGTATGTGTTGTATCAACAGTATTTGCATATAAGAAAATAAAAGAATATAAAGATGCTTAATAGTAATAAATAGATAGGAAATATCCTATCTATTTTCTATTGCCTTTAGTATTATTCTTTTCTTATTATAATTATTGCAAGTATATAAAGTAAGTTCTTTATTATAGGTATTTTGCTCAATACAAGAAATATTAGAGACATCAGTTTCATATTTATCATATATAACATATGAAATTGAATTACCATTTAAATTATATAGAGTAATAACATCACCAATATCTAATAATTTTAAATTACTAAAAAGTTCGCCATTATCATAATTATGCCCTGCAATACAAAAATTACCAATGCTATTTAGTCCATTACCAGCAAATTTGCAAGGAGCAATTTTTAAAAAGTCATCAGTTGTTTTTGAGAGTATAGGATAACGCAAATTTATTTTTTTTATTTCTATAATTCCTAAAATATCAGCACTATCTCCATTTTCTAAAACAATACTTGGCAAATCTACAGGAGCAGTAGATGCATATAATTGTTGAATATCATATGCATTTAAAATTTTTTGATATATTTTATCTTTTTGATATATTTTAAAATATAAAAAGGCATAATAAGAAAAAAAGACTATAGCTACTAGTATCGAGAAAGCAAATAAAAATTTATAGGGCTTTTTAATTTTCTTAATTTCATTTTTATAATTTATTAAATTATCTTCAATTTTTTCAGGAAAAATAATTTGATTCATATTAATAAGTATGTGTAAAAAGCAGCAAAACATGCTTGCAACAATTTTCCAAAAAAGTATGGCTTTATTGAAATTTTAGCTTTAGAGGTTATACTTAAAACCTGTAAAAGTACAGAAAAGCCACCAAAACCTAAAACATATGAAGCAATAATAAGTTTAAAAGTAAATTTTAAAGAATTAAGATTAGCAATAAAAGAAATACCATTTGTAACTTCTATAAATCCAGTAAGTATGCTCAAACTAAAAGTTTCTGGAATACCAAAAAATGTTAAAATGTGCGAAGATATAATGTGAAGAATTTGGCTAGTATTTAGCATAGAGATAATAATGGAAAAAAGAACAACAAATCCTCCAATCATAAGTATTGTATTTATAGAACTTATAATACATTTAGATAAAATTTCACCTAAATTGCAAAAAGATAAAGCATTATCATTGTTTATTGAATATTCAGAATCTCTATAAAATTTCTCTTTAGATTTTCCCCACCATCTAAATAAAAATCCAGTAGTTAAACAAGCTAAAACATGAGCTAAAAATAGTAGTAAACCAATAGAAGCACTATAAAACATACCAATACCAACAGTTCCAACTATAAATAAAGGACCAGAATTATTAGTAAATGCAATTAATCTTTCAGCTTCTATAGAATTGCAAAGTTTTTGCTCTTTTAAATTTGCAACAATTTTTGCACCAACAGGATAACCGCTAATAATTCCCATAAGTAAAGCAAACGCTCCTTCACCAGGAACATTAAAAATTGGGCGCATTAATTTATTAAGCAATTTTCCACAAAGAGGTATAACATTAGTATATCCTAAAGCTTCAGTTGCAATAAAAAAGGGTAGGAGAGAGGGAAGTACAGAATTTGCCCATAATGCTAAACCAGACTTTGCAGCTGCTAAATTATTTTTGGAGAAAAGTAACAAAAACAAAATAAATATGCAAATAAGAGTTGGCAAAATTAGAGATTTTAATTTAAACACAATACATTTGAAACTTTGCATAGAAACACATTTCCTTTCTTCCTTGTATATTAATTTATATTAAAAATAGGGAGAAATATGCTTTTATACAATTATATTTAATTGAATTTGACATAATATTTTAAATAAAAAAAGAATAACTAAAAAAGCAGATTTTGGAGATTTTATATTTCCAAAATCTGCTTTGCTCTTTGTATGTCATCTGAGTTAGCGGGTCTAATACCTTTTAAAGGATAGTCAAAACCTAAATTTTCCCATTTATAAACACCTAAGTTGTGATATGGATTTAGTTCAACTCTTTCAACAGTTTTTAATGATTTTATAAAATTCTTTAAGTCAATTAAATCTTTTTCATCATCAGTAATTCCAGGAATAATAACTTGCCTAATCCAAATAGGAATATTATTATCGCTTAAATATTTAGCAAATTCTAGTTCTAATTTATTAGAAAAACCAACTAAATCTTTACACTTTTCATCATTAATATGTTTTATATCTAACAAAACCAAATCTGTTAATGATAAGACTTTTTTTATTTCATCTGTTAATGGAAACATACCGTGAAGTATCAAGTGCAGTGTGAAAATTTAAATTTTTTAATTCAGTAAATAAGCTAATTAAAAACTTAGGTTGTAATAAAGGTTCACCACCAGTAGCAGTAACTCCACCATGAGAAAGCTTTATATATTCTTCATATTTTTGTATTTTTTCTACTAATTCAGAAACAGACATATTAGTACCAGTATTAGTGTCCCAAGTATCTCTATTATGGCAGTATTTGCATTTTAAAGCACAACCTTGCATAAATATTACAAATCTAATTCCTGGACCATCAACTGTGCCAAATGTTTCTACAGAATGAATTTTACCAATTATATCTTCCATGTTTTTTTCACTCCTTTTTGAAATTTAAAATAGCATTTTATATTTCCTATTTTTTAGCTCAGTATGTAAAGTCCGCCAAATCTCGTCGGAGCTTCTATATTTTTTCTAAATTGAACCCACGCTTGCGATTGCCTTCGATGCTTTTCGGGGGTCTTCAATTTTTAAAAAATATAGAACTCCTGCGTTTGGCTACTTTAGTGTAGTTAATAAGTTAAATTTATAATTGCAATATATTTTTAGATAGATTCATGAATAGTTCTGTTAATTACATCTAATTGTTGTTCTCTAGTTAATTTAACAAAATTAACAGCATATCCAGAAACTCTAATAGTAAGTTGAGGATATTTTTCAGGATGATCCATAGCATCTAATAATAAAGCTCTATCAAATACATTGACATTAATATGATGACTGCGTTTTGCAAAATATCCATCAAGCAAAGATGTTAAGTTATTAATCCTATCATCTAAGTCTTTTCCTAATGTTTTTGGCGTGATAGAGAAGGTGAATGAAATACCATCTTCTGAATAAGTGTAAGGTAATTTTGCAATAGTGTTTAATACTGCAAGAGCACCATGAGTATCCCTACCATGTAATGGGTTTGCCCCAGGTCCAAATGGAGCACCGGCACGTCTTCCATCAGGTGTATTTCCTGTGTTTTTACCATAAACAACGTTTGATGTTATAGTTAGAATTGATAGAGTAGGTTTTGAATTTCTATATGTTTTTTGTTTTCTTAATTTATATATAAATCTTTTAACAACATCAATTGCAATATTATCAACTCTGTCATCATCATTACCATATTTTGGATAATCTCCTTCAACTTTGTAGTCTACTGCTAAACCTGTTTCATCTCTAATGACTTTAACTTTTGCATATTTAATAGCTGAAAGTGAATCTGCAACAACAGATAAACCAGCAATACCACATGCCATTGTTCTTAAAATATCTTGGTCATGTAAAGCCATTTCTAACTTTTCATAAGAATATTTATCATGCATATAGTGGATAATATTTAATGCATTAATGTAAACTCTTGCAACCCAGTCCATCATATTATCAAATTTTTCCATAACTTCATCATAATCTAGATATTCAGAACGAATTGGTTCAAACTTAGAAGCAACCTGTTTACCAGAAATTTCGTCTCTACCACCATTAATTGCATATAATAGGGTTTTTGCTAAGTTACATCTAGCACCAAAGAATTGCATTTGTTTACCAGTTCTCATAGCAGATACACAGCATGCAATTGAATAATCATCTCCCCAGAATTCTCTCATTAAGTCGTCATTTTCATATTGAATAGAAGATGTTTGAACAGATAATCTTGCACAAAATCTCTTGAATCCTTCAGGTAATCTTGTTGACCATAAAACAGTCATATTTGGTTCTGGAGCAGGACCTAAGTTTACTAATGTGTGTAACATTCTGAAAGAGTTTTTAGTAACTAAAGTTCTTCCATCAACACCCATACCACCAATAGATTCAGTTACCCAAACAGGGTCTCCACTGAATAACTCATTGTATTCTGGTGTTCTTAAAAATCTTATTAATCTTAATTTCATAACAAAATGATCCATTAATTCTTGAGCTTGCTCTTCAGTTAAAGTACCATTTCTTAAATCTCTTTCAATATAAATATCTAAGAAAGAAGATGTTCTTCCTAAACTCATTGCTGCACCATTTTGTTCTTTTGTAGAACCTAAATAGCCAAAATATAGCCATTGAATAGCTTCTTTTGCATTGCTTGCTGGACGAGAAATATCAAAACCATAAGATTTAGCCATTTCTTTTAATTCATTTAGTGCATCGATTTGGTCGTGAACTTCTTCTCTGTCTCTTACAGTTTCTGTAAATATAGAAGGAACCTCTAAAGATTGCATAACTTCTTGTTTATCAGCTATTAATGCATCAATTCCATATAAAGCAATTCTTCTATAATCACCTATAATTCTGCCTCTACCATAACCATCTGGAAGTCCAGTAATTATGTGTGAACTTCTTGCAGCTCTAATTTCTGGTGTATATGCTGCGAAAACTCCATCATTGTGAGTTCTTCTATAATTTTTAAATATTGTTTCAACATCTTTTGAAAGCTTAACATCAATAGCTTCACAAGATTTTTCAACTATTCTAATTCCTCCATTTGGCATAATAGCTCTTTTAAGAGGTTCATCAGTTTGTAAACCAACTATTTGTTCAAGGTCTTTATTAATATAACCTGCTGGATGACTTGTAATGCTAGAAACTGTATTAGCATCAACACTAAGTACACCACCTTTTGATTCTTTTTCTTTTTTGTACAAATCTAAAACTGTGTCCCATAATTTCTTTGTATTTTCAGTAGGACCAGCTAAGAATTCATCATTACCTTCATAAGGTGTATAATTCTTTTGGATAAAATTTCTAACGTTAATTTCGTGTCTCCATTC
>CANQWH010000018.1 GCA_947627495.1 uncultured Clostridia bacterium | reverse complement strand
TATATTTGGAGGTATTTTTTCATGCGTATTGAAAAGTTAAACGATAATAAAATTAGAATATTTTTAAATTTGGAAGATTTGAAAGAAAAGAATATAGATTTGCATACTTTTATGTCTAATTCCTTAGAGACTCAAGATTTATTTTTAGATATGCTTAGTATGGCTGAAACTGAAGTTGGTTTTAAAACTCATAATTATAAATTAATAATAGAGGCTCTTGCTTCTTCTGATGGTAATTTTATTTTAACTATCACTAGAATGAAACCTGAAGGACAATCAGTGCCTAATATAACTATTCCAAAGCCTAAAGTAAAAAGGCAATCTATTACACCTAATAAAGCAGTATCTATTTATAAATTTAATAGTTTTGATGAATTTTGTGAGTTCTGTAATTATATTAATACAAGCTCTCTAAGTAAGTACATAAATAAACTTAAAAATTCTTCTTTGATATTATATAATGAAAATTATTATCTTATATTTAATAACTTGAATTTGAATATTGCAAATTTAAAAATTTTTACATATTCACTTTCTGAATTTGCTTCAAGAACTAAAAATGAAGAATTGTTTGAAAGAAAATTAAAAGAACATGGAAAAATTATTATTGCAAAAAATGTGATTTCAACTTGTTTAAAATATTTTGCAAATACATAATTGTTTATAAAAAGACCACCTGTACAATAAAAAATTACAGGTGTTTTTTAGTTTATTATAAATTCTATGTAGATTAAAAGCTCCACAATAATGCAATTTGTAGCAATTATATTATTTGTGGAGTTTTGTTTATTCATGTGGTAATTTTATTTTTGTACATCTCGTTCAATATAAGTACTATTTGTATTTTCTAATTCATTTGTTTCATTAAATGAATTTGCTATATATCCAGCAACAAAGCCTACTAAGAATACTACAATTACAACAATTATTGTTTTTATACTTTCTTGTTTACTATATATTTCCTTATCGTATACTTTCATACTTATCACTTCTCTCTTTTTTTAATATATATATTTTACTTCATTATATGATTTTTTGCAAGTCTATTGTTCTTTTTTCTATTTATTGATATAATACACATATCATCTTTTATCATTTATAATATTTTATACTATTATGTAACGTATTAAATTAATATTTTATGGGGTGATTTTATGTTTGACTTTTTTTATACTTTTGAATTTCAAGCTGTAATTAAATTATTATTAGGATTCGTTCTTGCTGGAATTATTGGTACTGAAAGACAAGCTCTTAACAAACCTGCTGGTTTTAAAACTCATTCCCTAATCGGAGTAAGCAGTGTTTTAATAATGCTTTGTGGGGAATATCTAAATAAACAATATGGGGCAGATGTTTCAAGACTTGCTTCACAATTGTTACCTGGTATAGGTTTTATAGGTGCTGGTACTATTTTAAGAGATGGTTTTAATGTAAAGGGCTTAACAACTGCTGCGAGTTTACTTGCTGTTACATGTATTGGTTTAAGTATTGGTGCTGGTTTTTACCTTGGAGGAATTGTAGCAACTATTTTTTCTTATTTTATATTGTCACATTCACATGGTTTCTTTGCTACTAATGTTGATACTTCAAAAAATGTCGATACTACAAACAATACAGATAATGATAACACAAGGCAAAGTTAGTACATACATTTTCTTAAATAATCCATATGTTATTATAGGTTATTATTATTGTCATATACAACAAGGTTTCTGGGTACCCACCCACAATCTTTGACCTAAGTTGGTGGGTAGGGTTCTTATTTTATCCTGTTTTACTTATTATATCCCTTTTCATCTTATTCATTATCTTTTTTTCTAGCCTTGATATGTAACTTTGTGATATCCCGAAGCATATCTGCAACTTCTTTTTGCGTTTTTTCAACACCACTTTTAAATCCAAACCTTAATTCCATTATGTTTTTTTCTCTGGCATTTAGCTTTAATATTGCTGATTTTAATAAAACCTTATCTACTTCATCTTCCATTGCTCTTGATGTAATATCATCATCTGTTCCTAATATATCTGATAATAAAAGTTCATTTCCATCTCCATCTTGGTTTAATGGTTCGTCTATTGATATTTCTCCCTTTGTTTTGTTACTCCTTCTTAAATACATTAATATTTCGTTTTCGATACAACGAGAAGCATATGTTGCAAGTTTTATATTTTTTCCTGTGTTAAAGGTATTTATTGCCTTCATTAAACCTATTGTTCCTATTGATATTAAATCTTCTATTCCTATTCCGGTATTCTCAAATTTTTTTGCTATATAGACTACTAATCTTAAATTATGCTCTACTAAAACCTGTCTGGCCTCAAAATCATTTTCTTCCAGCTTTTTGAGCATTGCATTTTCTTCTTTCGCTGGTAATGGAGGCGGTAGAGTTTGACTTCCTGCAATGTAAAAAATACTGTCATCCTCAATATTTTCTGTATTAAAATACTTTTTTATTTTTAATTTTAAAATTTTTAAAATATCCATAAACTTCTCATCATTCCTTTCCGTATAAATTTATATAAGAATCTGACACATCTACAATTATTATAAAACCTTGCATCTTACTTAATAATATCCATTCCTACTAATCCTGAATATTTTCCACTCTTACTTAAATATCCATTATAAATTCCTATAATTATATTTTTCAAATTACGTTTTATATCTTGATAATCAACTTCTATCTCATCTATTTTTATTCCCAAAAGTAGTCCATTTTCTTTACCTAACGATTTGAATGGTATTACTCTTATTTTAGAAGAATAATCACCTAAGTCTATGTCTGCTCCATTTATAATATCTGCAATATTTTCCAGTATAGTAGAAGGAAAAATTGTATGTAATTTTTCTTTTTCAATTACAACTACTGGTATCTTTGTAATTGGATCTTTTAGGAAATTTCCTGTATCTATTATTGCTATTATATTTGTTTCTTTTCCTTCTGATTTTATTTTTAGATTACAATACATATCTTTTTTTGTTAATTTTCCTTTAATACTCTTAAATGATATTATGATAATTATAAAACCAACAATTCCTCCCATTAAAATCATTTTTATCGGATATGTACCAATTAAAACTCCATCTTGTAATAATATATTTTTAGGGTTTACAAAATATAATAGTGCAAAAGCTACTCCTCCAAATGTAAATGAGGTTAAATAAAAAATTACTAAATGTTTTAAGAATGATTTTAATGTTGCAGGTTTAAATGCTATGTATATTATGATAAATGATAGAATTAATTTTAGAAAAAAATTTGAATATATTTCTATATGAGATATATAGATCATTATTGCATATATACTGCCTATTGTGCTAGATATAAGGTTTCTTAGAATTCTTATTCGCGATTTTAATATAATTGATGTTGCCAGTAGAATTATACAATTCATAACTATGTTTTCTAAAAAAATTATGTCTATATATAGGGTCATTTTCTTACCTCGATGATAATTGTACTACTTTTATTTTGCAAAGTCTGTCATTTTCTGGATACGAAAAAAAGAAATAATCTACTTTTATAGACTATTTCTTTTAAATTACGTATTTTAATTATTTTCTTATACTTTATTTCCTTTTTTTCTTAGGAATGATGGTATATCTAAATCATTTTGATTTTCTGATTTACTATCTTGGCTTGTTGGTATTGAATTTATTTTCTTATTCCATGTATTGTTTACAAGGTTTTCTACTCCTATTGTAGAGATGTTTTCTTCTTTTTCAAATCCTGTTGCTATTACTGTAATTTGTATTTCATCTCCTAGGCTTTCGTCTGTTACAACACCAAAAATTATATTTGCTTCAGGATCAACACTGCGTTGAACTAACTCTGCGGCTGTATTTGCTTCTTGTAATCCTAAATCTGCTCCACCAGTAATATTTATAATTACACCTCTTGCTCCTTCTATTGATGTTTCTAGTAATGGACTTTGTATTGCTTGTTTTGCAGCATCTTCTGCTCTATTTTCTCCACTTGCTCTACCAATACCCATATGTGCCATTCCCGTATTTAGCATTATTGTTTTAACATCTGCAAAGTCTAGGTTGATTAGTCCTGGTACTGATATTAAGTCTGATATGCCTTGAACGCCTTGTCTTAAAACATCATCTGCCATTTTAAATGCTTCTACTATTGATGTTTTTCTATCTATAATTTGTAATAATTTATCATTTGGAATTACTACCAATGTATCTACTCGTTCTTTTAAATTTTCTATTCCTCTATCTGCTTGAGTAAGTCTCTTTTTACCTTCAAATGTAAATGGTTTTGTAACAACACCTATTGTTAATATTCCAAGTTCTTTTGCAGTTGCTGCAACGATTGGTGCTGCTCCTGTACCTGTTCCACCACCCATTCCTGATGTAACAAATACCATATCTGCACCACGTAGAACCTCTGCTATTTCAGATTTGCTTTCTTCTGCTGCTTGTGCACCAATATCAGGATTTGCTCCAGCTCCTAAACCTCTTGTTATTTTTTCTCCTATTTGGATACGTGTACTTGCTTTTGATACTTGAAGGGCTTGTCTATCTGTATTAACTGCTATAAATTCTACTCCTTTTATCCCAGACTCTATCATTCTGTTTATTGCATTGTTTCCTGCTCCTCCTACTCCTATTACTTTTATTAATGCAGTACCATCCATCATATAATTGTTTTCTTCATATTCTGATTCCATCATAATGCAAATTCCTCCCTTTTATTATATATTTACAAAATTAAAATCTAAGTATAAAAAAATTCTTTTATTCTTTCTAAAAGTGTTTTCATAAAATTTTCATTTGATTTTACATCTATTTTGCTTGCTATATTTTTTGCAAATGGTCTACTAGCAACATATCTAACTAATGCAAAGCTTGACCTATATGCTGGCTTAACAGTACTAATCATTCTACCTGTTGCTATTTTTACTGGTATATTTAGTACAATTTTACCCGCCACATCGCTTCTACTAATACATGTTATTCCTTGTCCTGTTAAAATAACATTGTTTATATTTGATTTTATTCCTAGGTTAGTTAATTGTTTATTAACTAATGTGAATATTTCCTCAACTCTTGCTTCAATAACTTCAATTAGTTCTGAACTTTTTATAGTTTTATTCTTTTCATCACCTTTATATGTAGTTAGCAGAATGTCTGTGTCATTATCTATAAATGATTTTAATGCTAGGGCATATTCTTTTTTTAATTTTTCTGCTTCTTCTTCAGATATGTAAAAAACCTGTGCAATATCGTTTGTAATATTGTCCCCTCCTAATGGTATTGTATTGGTATATAAAAATGTTGAACCACTAAATATTCCTATATCTGTATTTCCTGCACCTATATCCAGTATCATTACATTATCATTTAATTCATTATCATCTAAAATTAATGATCTTTGTGCTAAAACATTTGGTATTATTCCATCTACTTCTATATTCACTTTTTTAAAAATATTTGTTATTTGCCTTACATAACTTTTATCTGCTAATATGACTTGTCCTGATACTGTTACTGTAGAACTAAGTGCACCAACTGGATCATCAACTACCCTGCCATTATCTAATATAAATTGGTTTTTTATTACATCTATAACTACTTTATCTTCTGGTAGTTCTATATCCTTTATTTGAGACATTGCTGAATTTACATCTTTAGAAGTTATTCCTATAAATCTATCTTTTGCCTCTTTTACTATACTATTTTGAACTATTTGCACGTATTTTCCTGGTATAGTTACATAGGCAGAGTTTATTTTTATACTACTTCCGTCTTCTACTTCTGAAATTGTTTTTTCTATTGCAGAGACAATTTCATTTTCATCTGTAATCTTACATTTCTTTATTCCAAAGCATTTTTGCTCCGCTGTTGCAAGAATTTCTAATTGATTAAAATTATTAATTTCCGCAATAACACTACTAACTTTGGAAGTTCCAAGATCTATACCTACAATTATATCTCCGATAGCCAAAATACTTCCTCCATTTTTTTTATTTTAACGCTATAATCATATTATGTTTTTCAAAAAATGTCAAGAGTATTTGTTATAATTTTGTAATATTTTTGTAACATTGTTGTAATATATTTTTTATGTAAATTTAGTGTACATTGAATGCTATTATCCCTAATATAAATCCTAAAATATTTCCTATAAATCCTATTCTTCCTTTGTATAATTTGTTAGATTCTGGAATAAGCTCTCCTGATACTATATATAGCATTGCTCCTGCTGCTATCGCTAAGCAAATGCTTATCATTCCTTCTGAGATTTGACCAACTAGTGCTCCAAAGAATGCTCCAATTCCTGTTGTGATTCCTGATAAAAATGTATAGCTCAGAGCCTTTATTTTGCCCATACCGCCATTTTTCATTGGAACAGACATAGAAATACCTTCTGGAATATCATGAAGCAATATAGCGATTGCTAGTGAATATCCGTAGCTTTATTGATGCTCCAAATCCAGAACCTATTGCAAGACCTTCTGGAAAGTTGTGCAATGCTAATCCTATTCCTACAATTATTCCTGTGTTTAACAAAGAGTTATTTGTACGTTTTGTGTTTTTGCTCTTTACAAAATTATCACACATTATCATTACTATAACTCCAAATATTACTCCTATTATGCTGTTTATTATTCCTGCCATTTGAATTGCTTCTGGTACTAAATCAAAACATATTATTGCTGTCATTAGTCCTGCTGCAAATTGCAGTATGAAGCTTAAAAATCTATTGGAGTTTCTTTTCCATGTTACTCCAATTATTCCTCCTATTGTTGTTCCAAATGTTCCAAAAAATAAACCTATTAATGTAGTTTTTAGTAAATAGTTCATATTTCACACATTCCTTCCTTCTCTTTTCTGAAAAGAATTGTATTTAAACTTTTTTATATACATTAATAGGTTACTCATTATAACTTGTACTTATGACTGTATAGCATAAAAAACACAGTATTTCTACTGTGTAATTTATTATTCTTTTACTTCTGTAGTTGGTTTTTCTGTTACTGTATCTACTGTTTCTTCTACTACTGGAGTTTCTGTTTCAACTGCTGGTGCTTCTTCTGGAGCTTCTGCTGCTGATTCTTCTGTTGTTGCTATGTCTTCTTTAACTACTATTTCGTTTGTTTCAATTTTTGCTCCAACTCTTTCTTTTGTCTTAGCAGATTTTCCTAATCTTTCTCTTAAGTAGAATAATTTTGCTCTTCTTGCTTTACCTACTCTTGTTACTTCTACTTTTTCAACAGCTGGTGAATGTACTAAGAATGTTTTTTCTACACCTACACCTGAAGCTATTCTTCTTACTGTAAATGTTTTGTTTATTCCTCCACCTTGTACTTTTATTATTATTCCTTCAAAAATTTGGATTCTCTCTCTGTTTCCTTCTTTTACTCTTACATGAACTTTTACTGTGTTACCAACTTTTAATTCTGGTATTTTGTTTTTCATTTGCTCGTGTTCTATTGATTTTATGATATCCATTAAGATATCCTCCCTTCTTTTTTTATAATTTTTTTATTAAGTCTGGCCTTTTCTTTTTAGTAATTTCTATTGATTGGCATCTTCGCCATTCTTCAATTTTTTTATGATTACCGTGAAATTAATACATCCGGTACTTTTCTATTTAAAAATATTTCTGGTCTTGTATATTGTGGATATTCTAATAAATTATTATTAAAGGTTTCTTCCTTTATTGATTCTTTATTTATAACTCCTTCTATATATCTTGATACAGCATCTACTAAAACCATTGCTGGAAGTTCTCCACCGAGTTAATACATAGTCCCCTATTGATATTTCTTCTGGAGTTATTTCATCAATAACTCTTTGGTCTATACCCTCATAATGTCCACATATTAATATTAGATGTTTTTCATTACTTAGTTTCTCCACTTTTTCTTGATTTAATGTTTTCCCTTGTGGAGTTAAATAAATAACCTTTGCTCCTTCTTCATAAACACTTTTGTAACTATCATATACCACATCTGGTCTCATTACCATCCCAGCACCTCCACCATATGGAGTATCATCTACTTTTTTGTGTTTATCTTTTGAGAAGTCTCTTATATTTACTAAGTTTATATCTATTTTTTTATTATCTAGTGCTCTACCTATAATGCTTTTCTTTATGGGTTCAAAACTGTCTGGAAAAAGTGTTAATATATCTATTTTCATATCAAACCTTCCATTAAGTGTACAATTATTTTTTTATTTTTGACATCTACATCTTTTATTACATCTTGTATTGCCGGAAGTAAAATTTCTTTCCCAACACTACTTTTTACTGTGTAAACATCATTACTTCCTGTTGAAAAAACATCTATTACTTTACCTAACAATTCATTTTCCTCTGTATATACCTCTGAACCAATAATATCAACTATAAAATATGAATCATCTTCTAATTCTACTGCATCTTCTCTTTTTATTTTTATATAAAAATTTCTATATTTTTCTGCTTCGTTAATATCATCTATACCTTCAAGTTTTAAAAGTACCATATTTTTTATATATTTTACATCTTGAACTTTAAATTCTACTAATTCTTTGCCTACTTGTATATATACAGTTTCTAATAATTCAAATCTTGTAATATCATCTGTTAATGGTTTTACTTTTAAGTTTCCTTTTAAACCATTAGTATTTACAATTTGACCAATTTCTAAATATTCTTCCATAATTTATACCTAATCTATAAATTCTACTGTAACTTTTTTTTGTTCTTTAGCAGCTAAAGCTTTCATAACTGTTCTTATTGCAGCAGCTATTTTGCCTTCTCTTCCAATAACTTTTCCCATATCTGTATTTGCTACTTTTACTTCAAATACTATGGATTTTTCTCCACTTGCTTCTGTTATAGAAACTTGTTCTGGAAATTCAACTAAACTTTTTATAATGGTTTCTAATGTAGCTTTCATATTATGCCTCCTTCTAATTATTTTTCAATTAAATATTTTACTGTATCAGTTGGCTTTGCTCCATTTTTTATCCATTTTTCAACTTTTTCTTTGTCTAATACTAATTCAGCTGGTTCTACCATAGGATTGTATGTTCCTATTTGCTCAATTATTTTTCCATCTCTTGGTGATTTTGAATCAGCAACTACGATGTGATAAAATGGTGCTTTTTTCTTTCCTACTCTTTGTAATCTTATTTTTACCATTAACTTTTCCCCCTTTTATTTATATATAATTTAAAAATTAATAACTTTTTTAAATTCTTCTATTTATAGAAGTTTTTATTGCATAATGCACTTATTTCAAATTTTTAAGTGCATTCATGTCTATACCTTTAAGTGCATTTTTCATTCCGCCTTTATTGTTTTGCATTTTTTTCATTAATTTTTGTGTCATTTCAAAAGAGCTTATGAATTTATTTATATCTTGCACTGTTGTGCCACTTCCTTTTGCAATTCTTTGTCTTCTACTTGCATTTAGAAGTCTTGTGTTTCTCTTTTCTTTAGTCGTCATTGAACAAATAATTGCTTCAATTTTAACGAATTCTTTATCATCAATTTTAACATCACCTAATTTGTTCATTCCTGGTATCATTTTTAATATTGATGAGAATGAACCCATTTTTTTCATTTGTCTTAATTGTGATAAATAATCATCTAAATCGAATTCTTGTTTTTTTAGTTTCTTTTCTAGCTTTAATGCTTCTTCTTCGTCAAACGCTTCTTCTGCCTTCTCTATGATAGATAGCATATCTCCCATTCCTAGAATTCTTGATGTCATTCTATCTGGATGGAATTCTTCTATATCACTTAGTTTTTCTCCTGTTGCTGCAAATTTTATTGGTCTTCCTGTTACTTTTTTAACGGAAAGTGCTGCACCACCACGCGTATCACCATCTAATTTCGTAAGCACTACACCATCTATTCCTAGGTTTTCGTTAAAACTTTGTGCAACATTTACAGCATCTTGACCTGTCATAGAATCTACTACTAATAGGATTTCGTGTGGTTTTACATTTGCTTTCACATTTCTTAGTTCTTGCATTAGTTCTTCATCTATATGAAGTCTTCCTGCGGTATCTAGTATAATTACATCATTTAGTTTTGAATATGCTTGTGATATAGCTTGTTTTGCTATAAGCACTACATCTTTTGAGTTCTCATTTGCAAATACCGGAATGTTTAACTGCCCTCCAACTACTTGTAATTGTTTTATTGCTGCTGGTCTATATACGTCGCACGCTACAAGTAATGGCTTTTTACCTTGTTTTCGTAAAAGGTTTGCTAGTTTTCCACATGTTGTGGTTTTTCCAGAACCTTGAAGTCCAACTAACATTATAATTGTTGGTGGATTAGGAGTAAAGTTTATTTTACTTGTTACTCCTCCTAAAAGTTCTGTCATTTCATCTCTTACAATTTTTACTACTTGTTGTCCTGGAGTTAATGATTTTAAAACGTCTTGACCTAAGGCTTTCTTTTCTACTTCTGATATAAAATCTTTTACAATTTTATAGTTTACATCCGCTTCTAACAAGGCTAGTTTTACTTCTCGCAAAACTTCTTTTAAATCACTTTCTGTAATTCTTGCTTTGCCACCAAGTTTTCTAGTTATTGCTTGTAGTCTTGAAGATAAGCCTTCAAATGCCATATCGTTTTCCCCCTTTTATACAACACAGTTTAGTTCGGTTTTAATGTGTTCCAAAATTTCTGCTATTTGCTCATCAGTAAACTTTGTTTGAATTTTTGTAAGCTCAGATAAGATATTTGCTATTTTTTCTTCTTGCTTCATATTTTTTTTCATAATTCCTAGCTTTTCTTCAAATTCGAAAAGTTTATTTTCCCCCTTCTTTATTATATCCCTAACAGCTTGCCTTGTGATGCCTTCATTTTCTGCTATTTCTGATAGAGACAAGTCTAGGTTATAATAGTTATCCAGAATATTTAATTGCTTTTCAGTTAAAAGCTTGCCATAAATTTGGCAAAGCATACTCATTTCTACTTTCTTTTCCATAACTATTACACCCTTTTAAATTTGTAATGCTATTCTACTTTACACTATTTTTTCCCATTTGTCAAGGGTTTTATAGAAATTTTTGAAAAAATGTAACATTTTAGTACTATAATATAAGAACATAGCGTTACATTTCACAGCTTATATTAAAAAATCCGCCAAACTCGAAAGGAACTTCTATATTTTTTCTAAATTGAACCCACGTCGGCGATTGACTTCGATGCTTTTCGGGGGTCTTCAATTTTTAAAAAATATAGAACTCCTGCGTTTGGCTACTTTGTACATATAATTGGCTGTGAATTGTAACAACATAGCAACTTAAAAAATATATAATTTGCAACATTATGTTAATTATGGTATAATATTATTATGTTTAGCCTTTGGCTAGATAAATTAATTACCCTAAGATGGGCGGAGGATACCATGAAACTGCAGAAATTTTTTTGGTCTGATGAGGAGCGCAAATGTCATACTTGGCCGTTAACGGTCAATTGTAATAACTCCCACCCGACAATTAAGTTCTTTGTAGAAACAAGTTCCGATATGTTTTATGTCAAGCAAGTGAAAAAAGTAACCGAGTATGGAGATATAACTTATTCTCCTCCTCGATATTTTACTATTTGTCCCATTTGTGGGACAGCTTGTGAAATTCCGGAAAATGAAATTCCGGAATTTATAAGAAAGCGGATTCCCCGCCGCATGATCTAAGGGGCAAGAGAGCACAGCCAACAGGCTGCGCTCTCTTTTTAATTTTCTAAATTTTTGCTTTCTAAATATTCATCATAAGTTATATCTTTATCAAATTTCTTTTCTGGGCCTAATTCTATTACCCTATTTGCTACCGTTTCAGTTAACTGGTGGTCGTGTGATGTGAATATTAGATTTCCTTTGAATTTTTTTAGACTTTCATTTAATGCTGTTATTGCTTCCATATCTAAATGGTTAGTTGGTTCATCAAATATTAGTAAGTTTGCTCCTGAAAGCATTAGTTTTGATAACACACATCTTACCTTTTCTCCACCTGATAATACATCTACATTTTTTAAAGCTTCATCTCCTGAAAATAACATTCTTCCTAAAAATCCTCTAATATATGTTTCATCTGGGTCTTTTGAGTATTTTCTTAGCCATTCTACAAGTGTTTCTTTGTTTTCGAATAAATAGTTGTTGTCTTTTGGGAAATAGTCACTTGTTATAGTTTGTCCCCATTCTAGTTCTCCTTCATCTGGCTGAATTTCTCCTGCTATAATTTGAAAAAGTACTGTTGTTCTTATTTCATTATCTGAAACTACTGCAATTTTATTGCCAGGTCTTACGTTAAATGAAACATTGTCTAATATTTTTTCTCCATTTATTGTTTTAGATATATTTTTTACTTTTAATATTTCTTTTCCTGGTTCTCTTTCTGGTTTAAAGTCTATGTATGGATATTTTCTATTTGATGCTTTTATTTCTTCTAGTTCTATTTTCTCTAATGATTTCTTTCTTGAGGTTGCTTGTTTTGATTTTGATGCATTTGCACTAAATCTTGCAATGAATTCTTGCAATTCTTTTATTTTTTCTTCTTTCTTTTTGTTCTGTTCTTTTGCTTGTTTTAATGCAAGTTGACTAGATTCGTACCAGAAATCATAGTTACCCGGATATATTTTTATTTTTCCAAAGTCTACATCTGCTATATGTGTGCATACTTTATTTAAAAAATATCTATCATGTGATACAACTATTACTGTATTCTCGAAGTTTATTAAAAATTCTTGTAGCCATTCTATACTTTTTATATCTAAATCATTTGTTGGCTCATCTAGTAATAAAATATCTGGATTGCCAAATAGACTTTGTGCTAGTAATACTTTTACCTTGTCTTTTGCTTCTAATTCTTTCATTAATTTATAATGATTTACTGCTGGTATACCTAAATTGTTTAATAAAATGGCTGCATCTGATTCTGCATTCCATCCATCTAAATTTCCAAATCTTTCTTCTAGTTTTGCTGCTTTTATTCCATCTTCTTCATTAAAGTCTGGTTTTGCATATAAGGCTTCCTTTTCCTTCATTATGCTATATAATTCTTTGTTTCCCATTATTACTGTATCTATTACTGGAATTTCTTCATATTCAAAGTGGTTTTGTTTTAATACAGATATTCTTGCACCTTTTTCTACTGTTATTTCTCCTTTGCTTGGTTCTATTTCTCCTGATAATACTTTTAAAAATGTGGATTTTCCAGCACCATTTGCACCTATTAATCCATAACAATTTCCTTTTGTAAACTTTATATTTACATCTTCAAATAAAACTCTTTTTCCAAATCTTACGGTTACACCTATTGAATTTATCATTTTTTCTCTCCTAAAATTTTATATAAATTATATTGACTTTTTGTAAGAATAATATTATAATTATAGAAAATAGGAAGCCACAAAATGTGGTTATCAATGGTTTATTAATAATCACATCTCTATTGGTCAGCAGAGATGTGATTGTTCTTTATTATAAAATTCGTTAAAATTATTAGTAGAACAATTGTTATGAAAGCAAAAACTACATTTACATAAAGTGACATTATTACTAATTGTAAAAGTGTTTTTTCTATCATACAGCATCACCTCTCTTTCTATGTAGAATTCGAGATGATAACCACAATCTGCTTTTTCCTATTTTCAGTTATATTATATGTTTGTTTTTTCAAAATGTCAATATTTTTTTCAAACTTTTGTTTTATATCATATCTTTTTTCTTAAGCCAAATAAACACTATTATTGCTATTATTACTGAACATCCCATTAATATTGCAAATCCATATGGACTCGTACTAAATGGCAATTTTACGTTCATTCCCCATATACTAGCTATTAATGTAGGTAGTGATATTAATATTGTAAGTGATGTTAAGAATTTCATTACACCATTTAAGTTGTTTGAAATTATTGATGAATATGCTTCCATTGTGCTTGTTAAAATATCACTATACGTTTTGCTCATTTCTATTGCTTGCTTATTTTCTATTATGGCATCTTCTAATATATCTTCATCTTCTTCATACATTTTTAATATTTTGCCTCTTAATGTTTTTTCCATTACTATCTCATTTGATTTTAATGATGTTGTTATATATATTAAACTATTTTGTAAGTTTAATAATTGTATTAAGTCTCTATTTTTCATACTTTGTTGTAACAAAAATACTGTTGCTTCTTGTTCTTTATTTATTTTTTTTAAGTTATCTAGATAGCATGATGAGTTTAAGAATAGTATTTGTAATAAAAATCTTGTTTTCTTATACGTATAAAAACTTTTTATCCTGTTTTTTTCAAATGCATCTATTACTTTGTTTCTTTTTATTGATACTGTTATAAAATAGTCATCTCCAACAATTATTACACCTAATGGCATTGTTGTATATGTTCTATCATCTTTTATATCTTCTATTATTGGCACATCTATAACGAATAATATCATGTTATCTTCTATATCTATTCTGGCTTGCTCCTCATAGTCTAACGGATATCTAATAAAGTCTGCTTCTATGTTTAATTCTGTACAGACTCTTTTTATTTCAGATTCGGACGGGTTCACTAGATTTATCCATACTCCTTTTTTTATTTCTTCTATTTCTTCTAATTTTTGTGTTTCTACATCTGTATTGTAGATTTTTATCATATGACCCCCCTCCTTGCATTTTTTAATTTATTTATTATATTTTTTAAAACATACTTATTAATTATAGCACAAAATCCTTGTATTTAACAAGGATTTTTAGAAATATGTTAATTTTATTTTAATGTATAAAAATCCGCCAAACTCGAAAGGAGTTTCTATATTTTTTAAAGTTAGCAATTATCTTGTATAATAATCTTGTATTCTTTTTACTGCTTTTTCAGTATTTTCTTTTGTGCCAAAACCTGTTAGTCTAAAATACCCTTCTCCACTTGGTCCAAATCCAACTCCTGGTGTTCCTACTACTCCAACATTTTGTAATAGTTCATCAAAGAATTCCCAGGATTTTTTCCCTTCTGGTACTTTAAGCCATACATATGGTGCATTTTCTCCACCAAATGTTTTGAAACCAACTTTTTCTAGTCCTTCTTTTATTGTTTTTGTATTATTCATATAATACTCTATGTTCTTTTTTATTTCGTTTTGTGCTGAAGTTGTATATACTGCTTCTGCCCCTCTTTGCGTTATATATGATACTCCATTTGATTTTGTACTTTGTCTTCTATTCCACATTTTATTTAATTGTACTTTTTTTCCTTCTTTTGTATAACCTACTAGTTCTTTTGGAACTACTGTGTATCCACATCTTATTCCTGTAAATCCTGCTGATTTTGAATAGCTTTTGAATTCTATTGCTACTTCTTTTGCACCTTCTATTTCATATATACTATGTGGAATATTTTCATCTTGAATATATGCTTCATATGCAGAATCATATAAAATTATGGATTGATTTTCTTTTGCATAGTCTACCCATTTTTTTAATTCTTCCTTTGTAATTACTGTACCAGTAGGATTATTAGGGAAGCATAAATATATCATATCTATTTTTTCTGTTGGTATTTGTGGTATAAAATTATTTTCTGCATTTACTTCTAAATATGTTATACCTTCATATTTTCCATCTACAATGCATCCACTTCTTCCTGACATTACATTTGTATCAAGATATGCTGGATACACTGGGTCCGTTATTGCTACTGTATTGTATTTTGCAAATATGTCTACTATATTTCCTATATCTGTTCCTATTCCATCTGATATAAATACTTCGTAATTTTCAAACTTTATTCCTCTTTTTTTATAGTCGTTTTTTATTATTTTTTCTTTTAGGAAATCATACCCAACTTCTGGTCCATATCCTCTAAATGTTTTACTATCTGTCATTTCATCTACTGCTTTTTTCATTGCTTCTGCAACTTTTTTTGGAATTGGTCTTGTTACATCACCTATTCCTAATTTTATTATATCTTTATCTGGATTTTTTTCTTGATATTCTTTTACTTTGTTTGCTATTGTTACAAATAAATAGCTATCTTCTAATTTTAAAAAATTTTCATTAATTGTTATCATATTCAAATTCCCCCTCATATATTGTTGTTGCTGGTCCTGTCATATATACATGATTGTCTTTTTCTTTCCATTCTATTTGCAAATTTCCTCCAAGCAATTCTATGGTAACTTTTCTTTCAGTTAATTTTTTTAATATGCAAGATACTGCAACACTGCATGCTCCTGTACCACAGGCAAATGTTTCTCCTGATCCTCTTTCCCATACTCTCATTCTTACTTTGTTTTG
This sequence comes from uncultured Clostridia bacterium, assembly GCA_947627495.1. Lineage (GTDB taxonomy): Bacteria > Bacillota > Clostridia > TANB77 > CAG-508 > UMGS1781. Next base: position 5,377 of record CANQWH010000018.1, on the reverse strand, counting down.
ATTAATTACTTGTATAAATTCTACATTTGTTTTGTTCGGAAAGTGTTTATCATTTTCTATAATTGGTCCATATTTTTCTATTTCAAAATTTTCTAAATTGCTTACTTCTGTTATTGCATGTGGATTTCCCATTGATACACAATCCACTAGAAATGTTCTATCTTGTGTTTTTAATTCTAGTCCTTGTACTATTTCCTTTTTAGACAATACTGGTATTTTTTCTGCCTGAAAAACAGGTTCTCCCATATCAACAGTTACAGTTTTTACTTTTCCATTTTCCACATTTAATTTTAAGGTTTTAATTCCTGCCAATGTTTCTATTATGATGTTTTCTTTGGTTGTTAAACCTTTATCATATACGAATTTCCCAACACATCTTATGCCATTTCCACACATTTCTGCTTCTGTTCCATCAGAATTGAACATTCTCATTTTGAAATCTGCAATATTACTTTTACATATTAGAATTAAACCATCACTGCCTATTCCAAAATGCCTATTACTAACAAATTGAGCTAAGGATGATATGTTTTTAACATATAGATTATCTTGTGTGCAATCTATATATACATAATCATTCCCTAGCCCATGCATTTTTGTAAATTTAATCATATAATTCACCCTTTTTAGGTATTAATAAATTGGTTTAATATAATTATATTAAACTGCTCTATATTATATCACAAATTTTTGTATTTGCAAATTCAAAATTAGTAATAAAAATTTCTTTAGATAAATTTCTACTATTTCCTATATGCTTTATGCAATAGTGCCTCTTGTAGTGTTTTTGAAAAATTTATTCCTTTTTTTTCTGCAATTTCATTTAACCAATATGGAACAGTTAAGGTCTTTTTCACATATCTATTACTACTATATTTTTCCGAATATGCAGCTAAATCTAACAACAATAAATTTATGAATCCTTTTTTATTTTCTAATTTTATATCATTAACTTTTGATGGTGTTGGTAATTCTTCATTTTCTTCTAATGAATCTAATAGCCAACCCAATGCAGCATCTTCTGCCATTTCTATTGATTCTTCTAATGTTTCTCCTTGAGTTATACAACCTGGTAAATCTGGAAAAACAACTGTATATCCTCCATTTTCTTCATCTTCATAAAAACACGCTGGATAAACTACTTTCATGATTATACCTCCCTAGATAATTTTAGCAAACTTTATTTTAGTCCTGCTTGCTTTAATATAGAATTTAGTGTGCCTTTTTTTATATCGCCACCATGTTTTGGAATTGTTATTTTACCTGGCAATTCACTATGTATATAAAAATTATGCGAACCTCTAGTGTTTTTGTATTTCCATCCATTGGAGATTAGAAGTTTTTCAAGCTCCTTAAATGTCATTCTTACCTCCCTAGATATTATTATTGTACTACGTATAATACGTATTGTCAATATAATATATTATTTTTACCACAAAAATGTGATTTTATTCTATTTTAATTTTTTTAATGATTGGATTTAGCAATAAGATAAAATAATTTTTATTGTATAGAAAAATTAAACTTTTATATTAAATATTTAAGATAATAATTTATTTTTTAAAAAATTAGAGAATAAATAATTTGATATTTATTCTCTAATAAATGCATTAACACTTTTATGCTAATTCTACTACAGCTCCTGCTTCTTCGAATTTTGCTTTGATTTCTTCTGCTTCTTCTTTTGAAGCTCCTTCTTTTACTGTTTTTGGTGCTCCGTCAACTAAGTCTTTAGCTTCTTTTAAGCCTAAGCTTGTTACGTCTCTAACAACTTTTATAACTGCTATTTTGTTAGCTCCTGCTTCTTTTAATACAACATCAAATGATGTTTTTTCTTCAGCTGCTGCTGCTCCAGCTGCTCCTGCTACAGGTGCTGCTACTGCTGCTGCTGATACTCCATATTTTTCTTCTATTCCTTTTACTAATTCTGATAATTCGATAACTGTTAAGCTATCTATTTCTTCTAATAATTTTGCAATGTCTGCCATTTTAAAATCTCTCCTTTTAATTTATTTTTATTTTTTTGTGTCGGTCACAACCCTATTTTATTTACCATTATGGGTAATTTTAAATTTCGTAGATTTATCTACTTTTTATTTGCTGAATTTTTTATTTTTAACTGCTAAGCTGTTGCTTTTTTCTTTGATACTTCATTTAATGCAACTGCAAGTTTTGAAATATTTCCAAGTAAAGCTCCAGCAAGTTGAGCGATAAGTGTTTCTCTTGATGGTAATTTTGCAAGTGTGATTAATTCTTCTACTGATACTACTTTACCCTCTATGATTCCACCTTTAATTTTATAGAATTCGTTATCTTTTGAATATTCATAGATTGCTTTTAGTGGTTCTAAATAATCTTCATATCCTAAAATAACTGCTGTTGTTCCTTCTAGTTTATCTTCTAGTCCTTCTATTTTGCAAGATTCTAATGCTCTTCTTGTTATATTATTTTTTATAACTTTGTATTCTGCATTTACTCCTCTTAATTTTGCTCTAATTCCTGTAACATCTGCTACATTAATTCCTTTGTAATCTGTTAAAAGAACTATTTTTGCTTTGCCCATTTTTTCTGCAAGTTCTTCTACTTCTTTCTTTTTTTGGTTTATTGCTTTTTCGCTTGCCATTTTTTGTTTCACCTCCTAGTAAATTCATTTTATGTTTTAATATGTTGTTAAAATTAAAACTCCTGTTTTTACCTACGCAAGGCAAAACAAGAGTTTTATTCTCTACTTTTTTACCTCGGTAGGTCTTATTTTATGCCTACTGTCTTTGGCAATATTTTTTTATTTATGCAATATATATGCTTGGTCCCATTGTTGTAGATATTGCTATACTTTTAATGTATTGTCCTTTTGCAGCTGCTGGTTTAGCTTTTATTATTGCATCCATAACTGTTTCATAGTTTTCTGCTAATTTTTCAGCTCCAAATGATATTTTTCCAAATCCTAAGTGAATTATATTAGATTTATCTAATCTATATTCAACTTTACCAGATTTAATTTCATTTATTGCTTTTGTTACATCCATTGTAACTGTTCCTGATTTTGGGTTTGGCATTAATCCTTTTGGTCCTAATACTTTACCAAGTCTTCCTATAACACCCATCATATCTGGTGTTGCTACGATTACATCATAATCAAACCAATTTTCTTTTTCAATTTTTGGAACTAATTCTTCTGCTCCAACGAAATCTGCTCCAGCTGCTTCAGCTTCTTTTGCTTTATCACCTTTTGCAAATACTAAAACTCTTTGAGTTTTACCTGTACCATTTGGAAGAACTACTGTTCCTCTAACTTGTTGGTCTGCTTGTTTTGAATCTACACCTAATTTTACGTGTAATTCCATTGTTTCATCAAATTTTCTTTTTGGCATTTTTGTGAATATTTCAATTGCTTCTTTTGCATCATAATTTTTTGTTTTATCTATAAGTTTTTCACTTTCTAGATATAATTTTCCTCTTTTCATATTTTCCTCCTTTTGGTAATAACGAATGTTTACATTCTCCCAATATTTATTATTATTCATTATTAGATTTAATAATGTAATAATCTAAAATTATTCAATTACTGTAACACCCATTGAACGTGCTGTTCCAGCTACCATACTCATTGCTGCTTCTACTGATGCTGCATTTAAGTCTTCCATTTTTTGTTCTGCTATAGCTTTTACTTGTGCCTTTGTAATTGATGCAACTTTATCTTTGTTTGGTTTTCCAGAACCTTTATCTAATTTTATTGCTTTTTTTATTAAAACAGCTACTGGTGGTACTTTTGTTACAAAAGTAAATGATTTATCTGCATATACTGTTATAACAACTGGAATTATCATACCTGGTTGATTTGCTGTTCTATCGTTAAATTCTTTAACGAATTGCATAATGTTTACACCACTTGAACCTAATGCTGGTCCTACTGGTGGAGCTGGTGTTGCTTTTCCAGCTTCGATTTGTAATTTAATAACGTTACTAATTTCTTTCTCTGCCATTTTTAAGACTCCTTTTTTATTTATATATGTGTAGGTCACAACCCTATTTTGTTCTAATTTTTATTCATTTTTACGCTTTTTCAACTTGAGCAAACTCTAACTCAACTGGTGTTTCTCTACCAAACATTGAAACAAGAATTTTTACTTTTCCTTTTTCTTTGTTTATTTCTTGAACTGTACCAATGAATCCTGCTAATGCTCCATTTAATATTTTAACTGAGTCGTTTACATCATAATCGACTTCAACAACAGCGGTTTCAAATCCCATACTTCTTATTTCTTCATTTGTAAGAGGTATTGGGTCTGTTCCTGAACCTACAAATCCTGTAACTCCTCTAGTATTTCTTACTATATACCAAGATTCTTCTGTAACTATCATTTTTATTAATACATAACCTGGAAATACTTTTTTTAAGTTTGCTTTTCTTTTACCATCTTTTATTTCAATTTGTTCTTCCATTGGAACAACTATATCAAAGAAATAATTTTCTAGCTCTCTATTTTTTACTGTTTTTTCTAGGTCTGTTTTTACTTTATTTTCATAGCCTGAATATGTATGAACTACATACCATCTTGGTTCTAAATTTTCTTCTATTTGAGACATTAATTAGGTCCTCCCTTTTAAAACCTTTTTATTCACTTACATTTTCAGTAGAATTATTTTCTTCTGTACTTGTTTCGTTTCCATCTTCTACTGTATTTTCTGTACCTTCTGCTACATTATTATCATCAGTACCATCTGTTACAGTATTTTCTGCACTTTCATTTTCATGGTTGTGCTCGTCTTCAACTTGTACAGTGTCATAACCTCTAATTTTTGATTTCAAATTATTTATACCATATTTATTGAATAAGTCAAATGCTACATCTAATACAAATACTATTGCAGCTGTTATAATTACTATAACTACTACTGCTACTGTATTATTTACTAATTGTTTTGGTGTTGGCCAAATAACCTTTTTCAATTCTGCTTTGAAATCTTTGAAAAAACTTTTTTTGTTTTTTGTTTCTTTTTTAGCTTCTTTTTCGTTAGCCATTTTATTTCCTCCTTAAAATAGCCTCTTTATTTAGTTTCTTTATGTGTTGTTCTTTTTTTGCAGAATTTGCAGTATTTTTCAACTTCTAATCTTTCTGTATTATTTCTCTTGTTTTTACTTGTCATGTAATTTCTTCTTTTACATTCTGTACATTCTAATGTTATATTTTCTCTTGGTCCTTTTGCAGCCATTTTAGCTCCACCTCCAAATTTGTTTTACGGGTTTTAACGATGCGTTTTTTAAGCTATGTTTCCTTTTGATAAAACATAGCTTATATACTTTACCATATTTTAGGTGAAAAGTCAATACTTTAGGAGTATTTTTATATTTTTTATTTTTTACCCAAGAATATGA
>CANQWH010000017.1 GCA_947627495.1 uncultured Clostridia bacterium | reverse complement strand
AGTATATCAAATATCATAAAAAATTTCAACTAATTTTAGGAAAATTATTGACTATTTTTGCAAAGTATGGTATCATAATGTTTGTTTGATATGGACCAGTAGCTCAGCTGGATAGAGCAACGGCCTTCTAAGCCGTGGGTCGGACGTTCGAGTCGTCTCTGGTTCACCAGTAAAAAACTGCTATATCAATAGATGTAGCAGTTTTCTTTTTACTAAAAATTGATTAGTTATTTTAACTATTTTAGCTATTTTTAATACAATGTGTTGTCAACAATATCTTACTTTTTTTATAAGATTTACTTCCTTTAATGCTTCTTCAATCGACTCGTGTAGCATAATTGTCTCCTTTTCTTATTTGCAAATTACATTTTTTGATTTTTAACTTTTGTAACACTACATGTTTATATACCAGTCTTATACAATAGAATTTTTATTACCAGCCCATTTTCTAAATAGTGTCCGGATTTTGAAAGTTTTGGTTCAACAAAAAACACGTTATACAAATCTAGTATAAGTTAATCCACCATATTATTAATCGTATATAATTCATAATATGGTGGATTTATATTTATTAACATATGCTTATTTATGACGTATTTGAAAATGAACACACAAATAAATTTTAACAATTTTTATTTCTCATCTATTCCCATATCTTTTCTTTCGTCTTTGTATCTTTCAATTGTTTCTATTAATTCTGCTTTTTGTTTGTCTGTTCCAAATATATTCATTGCCGCATTCTTATTCATTGCAATTAAATCTTCTATTGTTAAATTTGGATTATTTAAAATATATTCATATTCTTCTATTATATCTGTATTAGATACTGTATTATTATCTGGACTAACTGTTACACATATTCCTTTTTTAAATAACTCACCTATTGGATGTACTCCATTTACAGCCTGTGTTTGTAAATTACTTATTGGGCAAACTTCAAGTGGTATTTTGTTTTCTATAAGTGCTCTAACAAGTGCTTCATCCTCTAAACATCTTACACCATGCCCTATCCTTTGAGCTCCAAATTCTAAAGCTTTTCTTATACTTTCTGGACCATCAGCCTCACCTGCATGAATTGTATATGGTATGTTATATTCTTTTGCCATTTGAAAAATCTTCTCAAAATTTTCTGTTTTAAATAAAGCTTCTGCTCCTGCTAAATCTACTGCACATACACCATGACCTAAAAATCTTTTTGCAACATTAACTGTTTCTATATTATCCTTTTCGTTGTCGTCTCCCCTCATACAACATAATATTAAATTTCCATCAATATCAAATTCTTTTTTAGCAGATTGTAAACCATCAATTGCAGATTGTACTACTTCATCATATGAAAGTCCTCCTAATAAATGTTTGCTTGGTGCAAATCTTACTTCTGCATATTTAACATTTTGCTTTGCTAAGTCCTCATATAACTCATATGTAGCTCTTTTAATATGTTCTCCAGATTGTAAAACCTTAACTGGAAGATCAAATTTTTCCAAATATTGATTAAGGTCTCTACATCCTTTTTCTACCATTAACATTTTCTTTATTTCTTCTAAATTTACTTCTTTTCCTAATAGTTCACTTACCCATTCTCTTACAGTTTCTGGTCTTAATGAACCATCTAAATGTAAATGTAATATAACTTTTGGCATTTCTTTAATATCATTTTTCATATACTTCTCTCCCATTTTTAGTAGTTCCATGCTCTGAATCTAATATATAAAATATGTAAATTTTTTAACAATAAGAACCCTACTCAGGAACCTTGTTGTCTATGACAATAACATTTTATATTCATTAAAAAATCTTAACTACTATTCAATTGTAATTATACCATATTTTGCTATTTACTTCAATTTTTTATTTTATATATTTAGTGTGTCATATCTATTGTAAACCTATATTATTTTATATATTTACTGTGTTATATCTATTGTAAAATTATATTAATTATTTAGTAGAAAATTATTTTTTAGCAATATAATGTAATCATTTTTATATCTCAAATTTTAATAAAAAAATGTTTAATGGCATAATTTTTACTCTTTGGGAAATAATGAATATATAATTATTTCCTAAGGAGGTTTTTTGTTTGATAAACAAGGTAGAAATATGTGGTGTAAACACTGCTAAATTACCTGTTCTAACAAATGCACAAAAAAATGAATTATTAGTAAAAATTAAAAACGGAGATAATAATGCTAGAGAAGAATTTATACAAGGTAATTTAAGGCTAGTTTTAAGTGTTATTCAACGTTTTAATGGGCGTGGTGAAAATATAGATGACTTATTTCAAGTTGGTTGTGTTGGCTTAATTAAAGCAATTGATAATTTTGATATTTCATTAAATGTTCAATTTTCAACATATGCTGTTCCTATGATTATTGGAGAAATTAGAAGGCATTTACGTGATAATAACCCTATTAGAGTAAGTAGGTCTATGAGAGATTTAGCTTATAAAGCTCTTCAAGCAAAAGAAAAATTATTAAAGGAAAAACAAAAGGAACCTAGTATCGAAGACATTGCAAAGGAACTAGGAATAGATAAAGAAGAAATTGTTGTAAGTCTTGATTCTATTCAAGAGCCAATATCTCTTCAAGAACCAGTTTACAATGAAGGTTCAGAAAGTATTTATATTATGGATCAAGTGAAAGATTCTAAAAATACTGATGAGCATTGGGCAGAAAATTTAAGTTTAGCAGAAGCTATGAAAAAACTAAATAGCAGAGAAAAATCAATAATTTCAAAACGTTTTTTTGATGGCAGAACTCAAATGGAAGTGGCTGAAGAAATTGGTATATCGCAGGCTCAAGTTTCTAGATTGGAAAAAAGTGCTATTGAAAGAATAAAAAAAATGTATAAGTAATTATTAAGAAATATCAGTTAAAACTAAAATTTGTTTTACATTGATATTTCTTGCTTTTTTTGTAAAAAAATAGTATAATTATTATGGTGATTTATATGCTAAATACTGAAAAAAATAAATTTGTTTTTCAACAAAGTTTAATAAAATACAAACCAGATGCTTATGCAATAAGTAATGTAAAAAGAACAGTTTCTACAACATGTAAAACTTTATGTGATTTTTTAAAAAGAGCTTATTCTATAAATAATGGAGAAGAATTAAAACAAAAAGTTATTGAATTTATGCATATTGCCACTGAGGAATTTGTTAGTCGTGGACAATCTGATTCTTTATTATACCAATTACAAGCAATTAATAGTATAATAAAAAATCCCAATTTAATAAATCAATTATCTAAAAGCATTGAAGAAAATATAGATAAGCCTTCACAAAATCAATTATATACTTCTAATTTACTTCGCTCACAACAATTAGTATTAACAGAAGCATTTAAATTTTTTTATGAATTAGATAAATATATGGAAGACAAACCTAAAGCTATTCAAAATTATTATTCTAATGTTGTAAATAAAAAAGGTAAAACCGATATGATAGTTTCAATATTAAAACAAATGAAATCAGAGCTTGAACATACTATAAAAGAGGGGCTCACTGCAGATATGAACTTTTTATATCATTTTTTCGATATGTTAGGTTTATTAAAAGAATATATGTCTTCATATAATAAATGCAGTCAAAAATTTGGTTTTCAGGATTTAGATTATAAACTATCTAGTGATAATCCAGATGAAATTAGTTTAGAGGCCGTATTTTCAAAAGATTTTCTAAAAACCTTATCTGTACAAGATTTAGCCTTCTTTTATGTTTTTTGGACTAATAGATTAGCCAAAATATGTAATTCTCTTGGTTCTGCTTTTTTATGTATTGACTCCTTAAATTTATGGGATGATTTTTCAAATGGTTATACTGATTATGACATATCTGATGACGAATTAATTGCAGTACTAAAAAAGAATAACTATTTAAGGCAATTATTTTGTAATTCATATAATACAATGTCAGAAAGTACAACAGTAGCAAAATCAGTAGAAGAAAGGGCTGATAAGGATTACACAAATTATTATACAAAATTATATCATTTCATTGATAAAGATTATAGGAGCTTTTTCTTTGATTCATTAGTAAATAATGATTTCTATAAAGATGTATGCTTTTCTAAATTTTTCACTAATTTAGAAATGCTCGCATATTCAAGAAAATTTTCTACACTTGAGCCCTTAATAAAATCTTTTTTGGATAATCCTTCTATTTGTAAAAATTGGGGATTAGTTAGGTATAACTATATAGATAAAAAATATGTTGATTCTCTAGCTTCCACTAATCCAATGCTTTTACTTTCTTTTGATATTGAAGGATTTAATATGCCTTTAAGATTTCACATAAGTAAAGATAGTCTTATTGATTTATGTAAACAGTATAATTCGAATTGTATAATCCCAGAATACCAAGGTAGTGAAGATTTCTTTGTAGATGGTGATTATATTCCTACACAAATTTTAATGCCTATACTAAAGAATCATAGACCAATTATAAGAGATCATATTAGTTCAGGTGAAAATACTAACTTCTGGGAACATCTTCAGTTTCTAATGAATGGAAAATTTCCACCTCACCTTACAAAAAAAGTTAATACAAAAAATAAAGTTGTACAAGAACGTAATCCTCGTACATATGTTAGCTTAATAACTGGAGAGGAATTTGTAGAAGATAAAAATGGATTTAGGAGGATTGATGATAATGGTTCAAGATAATAAACAATTATTAAAAAATTATCTTATAGAAAAAAGATACCCAGAATGTGTGTCTATATTAAAACATAAAATTGTATCCTTTTTAATTAATAAAATAAAACATTATGATAATACTATGGAATTTACAACAGTATCTTCTCTAGTATCTGCTTGCGATTTTTATTTAAAAAATAGTTCAATTGCAAGGCAATTAGAAATTGCTCTAATACAAGATACTGCATTAGAGCAATTACAAAATTTAGTATTTATATGTGAACAATATCACATAACTTAAAACTTATAATTCTATTTTTTATGAATTTGTTTTACAATAAACTACAAAGTAGTTATATATTCTCTTATTTACTCACTTCTTGGATTAAATGTTGAAACCTCTTGTAGCTGTTTAAATAGGCTCTTCTCTTCTTCTGTTAATTGCTTTGGGACTACTGTTCTTATTTCAGCTATTAGGTTTCCTCTGCCACCTTGCCCATCTTTATACCCCTTGTCTGGTATTACTATTTGTTCTCCACTTTGTATTCCAGCCGGAATATTTAATGTAAAGCTTTCATCTATTGAATCTATGTTAATAGTCTTTCCAAGAGCAGCTTCCCATGGAGAAACATATACATTTGTTAATATATCACAGCCCTGTAACTTAAACTTCTTATTATTTTCTATATTTATTTTAATAAGTAAATCACCATTTTTTCCTCCATTTATACCGTGCTTTACCTTGTCCAAGTAACCTTATCTTTTCACCACTTCTAATACCTGCAGGTACTTTTACAGAAAAGCTTTTCATTTCACCTTTTATTGTTCTTAAAGATATTTTCTTTTCTAGTCCATAATAAGCATCCTCTAATTTTACATTAATCTCTGTATCTATATTTTCACCTTTAATTGGTATATTCTTGTTTTCCCTAGAAACCTGCTTTTCTGCTTCTCCGAAAAAAACATTGAAGAATTCATTAAATCCAGGACCTCTCTCTTTTTTGTTTTTCTCAACATTTTGTTTTTTTCTTCCTACTTTAGAATTCCACATTTTATCGTACTTTCTTCTCGTAGCATTATTAGACAATATCTTATATGCTTCATTTATGTCTTTAAATCTTTCCTCAGATTGAGTACTTTGGCCATTCATATCTGGATGATATTTCTTTGCTTGTTCTCTAAATGCGACTTTTATTTCACTTTCAGTAACCTTATTAGTATCTAAATTTAAAATTTTATAATAATCTTTAAAAATCATACTTTTTCTCCTTAGACGAACTTCATGTTATGTTTGGAATTATATCACAATTTTTCCCCTTTTTCTACTTTTTTTGTTTATTTCACTTGTTTTTTTTTATTTTTATTATATAATGTATACATAAATTTATTTAGGATTTTTAAATATAAAATAATAGATATTTTATATTGGTAAAATTTTATATAATACATATGTTTTACTATTTTTTTATAAAATACTATTATTAATTAATAGAAAGGAATGAAAAATTATGCGTAAAAATATGCACACACAAGTAAATTCACAATATAAAATTATAGCAGTTGATGATGAAATTGGAATTTTAGACTCTTTAAAAGTATTCTTATCTAAAGCTGGCTATACTTTTGTAGGAGTAACTAATCCAATAGAAGCAATAGAAAAAGTTAAAAACGAGCATTTCGATTTAATGCTATTAGATTTCTTAATGACACCTATTCATGGAGATCAAGTTGTTGAAGAAATTAGAAAGTTTAATAAAGATTTATATATTCTATTACTTACAGGGCATAAGGACTTAGCTCCACCTTTAGAGACAATTAAGAGATTAGATATTCAAGGTTATTGTGAAAAAAGTGACCAGTTTGGTCAATTGTTACTTTTAATTGAATCTGGAATTAAGGCTGTTTCTCAAATGCAATTGATAAAAAATATAAATAACGAGTTACAATCTACATATGATAAACTAGAAGCATCTTACATGGAAACTATTGAAATACTTCGTTTCACAGTTGAAGCTAAAGATTCCTATACTAGAGGTCATTCTGATAGAGTTGCAGAATATTCCGAATTAATAGGAAAAGCTTTATCACTTCCAGATGCGGATTTAAAGACCCTAAAAATAGGAGGTCTATTTCATGATATAGGAAAAATTGGTATACCAGATAATATTTTACTAAAAGCTACTAAACTGGAACCAAATGAATATTCTGAAATACAAAATCATCCAGCAATTGGAGCACATATACTATCTAATGCTACTATTTTTAAAGATATTATCCCAATTGTTAAACATCATCATGAAAGATTTGATGGAAAAGGTTATCCAAGTAAATTAGCTGGAAATGAAATACCTTATTTAGCAAGAATTACAGCTGTTGCAGATGCTTTTGATGCAATGACATCTAGACGTTCTTATAGAGATTCTTTACCTTTAGATGTTGTAAAAGAAGAAATAAGGAAAAATAGTGGTACTCAATTTGACCCAGAAATTGCATCTTTGTTTTTAAATATATTAGATAACCAACCTGATGAAATAAATAGAATAATGCGGAATTTAAAAATATCAAGTTATAGCCATGGGTTATATCCATGGCTTTTATTATTACAAAAAGAAATAGTGAGTGTAAATACATTCACTATTTCTTTTATCTAAGGTTTAACTTTTCATTGCAATTTGTTATTTAATTATAAATTTTTTTATTAATACTATACCAATTGCTACTACCACTACACCTGCTGTTATTGATGTTATAAGTACTGTTGGAGTTTCTTTATCTCCACCTGTTGGTACTGTTATAGTAAATGTTTCTGCAATAAATTCATCAGATTGTGGAACAATGTCGGTTGTCCAAACATCTTGTGTACCAGCTCCAACTGCTCCATGTCCAGCAACAGCTAAATTTGATAAAATGTTATTTCCTTCTTCATCCTTAGCAACCATACCTGTTTTACTTGTTAAAATGTTTCCAAATATTAATTGTGCTGCATAACTTTCATATGTAAATTTACTTCCTGTACTTATTGTATTCTCATCTTGGGTTGTTTTTAAATCTAATACTATATTGTCACCTTTAGCTATTTGATAAACATTTTCAGTTTGCAATACATCTACTGTTTTATTTCCTAGAACACCACTACTTGTGTAATATGGCTTTGATACAGAATCAGTTACTTCTTTGAAAATACCTCCTTCAGCTGTTACACTTTTACTAGCATCTAAGTAATCTTCTACTCTTACTGGTATTCCTACTTTTGTCTCTGGAATTTCTGTATTTCCAGTACTTCCAACATAATATCTAGTACCTAAATACTGTCCTATTAACATATTTCTATTCGTTTTTTGCATATCTTGTTTTACCTGTTGAGCCAAAGTACCAAATACATCACTATATGATGTTCCTGAATCTAACATAGTGTTAAGCTCATTTGAAATATAATCCTCATCGCCATCATTACTAATTATATATGTATATGTTATTGATACTTTTATTGTTCCATATCGTTTTATATCATGCTCTAATCTCCATATACCTCTTGAATTATTATCTTTGTCTTTATTTGTAGCCGTTGCTAAAACATTTTTAACTTGTACTATATAATTTGTATTAGAATATGTTGTGAAATCTTTTTGTGCTCTAATATTAGGTAATTCATCAGCTGATACATTTACAATTGTAGTACCATCACTAGATTTTACCGTTACTGCTGTTATATGTTTTTCTAAGTTAAGTTTAGCTTCTGGTCTTTTAACTAAACCAAAATTGATGTTTCTTTCTTCTACAATATTTGAACTTGCTGTTCCATTTGCAACATCTTGTTCATTTTCTGTAATTGGCATCTTAGCAATAGATGTTTCAGCACACATCCATGAGCCAGCTAGTTTATCTTTATTATTAATATTTAATCCGTTGTTTACAACATCTCTATCTGGTGAAGTTGCCCATGCCATTTCTTCTAATCTTCTTGCTTCATTATCTCTTGCCATTGATGATAAATTTGAAGTAGAAGTTGTATTATAACTACTTTGTGAAAATTCTAGCATTCTATAACCAACATCTTTTGTAGATTTATAATCTTGACCATTATATTTTAAGATATTTCCCTTTTGTTCATCTGTTGTTCCATATCCATCAATACTCATGTCATAATATTCGTCATCTCCATATATGAATCTTATAATATAATTACCTGGTATAAATCCTGTGAATTTATATTCTCCTTTTCCATTTGAGAAACTATCTTGTTCTAAAGGAGATCTACCGTTCACTGGTAATTTATTTACTCTTGCATAACCTGATACAGCTTCTTGCCAGATGTACTCTAGTTTTGTATCTTTATTTCCATCACCTGTTGTATCTATTTCTTTTATTTCTATTAATTGTACTACTACATCATTTACTTTTTCTTCACCTGAATCATAAACTCCAAAAGTTTTATCAGTAACACTCTCTTTGTTGTCTTCAAATACAAAACCGCTAATTGTTCTTTCTTCATTTTGTAATGATATATTTAATCCTCTTGCATCATCTGAATCATCTTCAGCATTATATTCTGTTATGTTGTCTGGTGCAGAATTATTATCTATGCAACCATCATTACTTGAATATGATATTATTTCTACCCAATTTTTAACTGTTCCTAAATATACAGCTCTATTTGCATCCTTTTTTACTGTAAATGTTAAATAATATAATGCTTGATTATTTGTATCATTAAACTGTGCATTTACAGGTATAATTATTTTATTGTAAGTTTTGCCATCTATTATTTCTTTTGTTGGTGTAACACCATCAAGTTGTAAATTTTCATCATAATAATATGCTATTTTATTTACTGTTGAGTCTGTAGCACTTAAATTATTTAATGCTATTTGATATGTTAATTCTATATTTAATTCATTATTTTCAGGTTTTTCTACAGAGCTATTATTAGTCTGTCCTGGTGTTCCTTCATTAGGGTTATTATATGGTGTTGTTCCAAAATAGTCATGAATTCTATAATTATAATCTGATGCATATAAGAATAAGTTATATTGTAAATCTCTTCTTAGTAAATTATTTGCTATTTGGTTACCATCAAATATTAAGTTACCATTATCATCTTGTTGCAATCCAATAAGTTCATTATAATTATATGTTGCTTCTTTTCCATTTATTGTTACATCTGCTTTTTCTAATTCAGTTAATGCTGATAAGTTTAATTCTCTTTCTACTAAGCCCATGTCTATATCTGTAGTAATTCTATTATATGTTGTTGCTAATGTTGTTGCTGTCATAGCAAATTCTTCTTTAACTTCGCCATCTGAATCTCTTGTTTGTAATGTTGCTATTTTACCAGAACCATCGTGGTCATATTTTAAAGGTATTTCTGTTCCTGATTTTCCAATAGCTTTATCTTTTTCAATTGTGTTAAATTTATCATTAAATTCTTGTCTATTTATTTCAGAAACATCTGAATCAATTTCCTCATTACTTCCTGCATCTCTTTGAGTTGTTATGTAGTTAATTCCATCATATTCAAATTCAATATAATAATTCAAACTACCTATAACACTTGCTGGAACATCTTTGAATTCATATTCACCTTTTGAATTTGTTTTTGTAGGATTTGCAATTCCATCCACTTGAACTACACTATTATCTGATGCTTCCTTTAAAGTTACTTTTATACCTTCCATAGCTGGTTCTCCATCATCATCTAAACCATCTGGAGGTTGTACAGGTTTTAATCCTGTTTGTTTATCATTCCATACTTTACCAGATAAATCTAATGTTACTTTATTCTCAAGATATATACTAACAACATTGTTTCCACCATAAGTTGCATGAACAAATGATTCATCTCCTCCAGTTACAGTAACACTGTCTATTGATTGTTTATGTCTTAATGTTATTGTTATTGTAGCACCAAATAAACCTTCATAATGTAATCCTGTAATATCTGGCACCCCTGTTTCCTGTAATATTATTTGGATAACATTATTTGGATTTATTACTTCTAATGTTCCTAGGTCTATCTGCCCATTACTATCTGTTTGCATTATTATTGTTTGAGCTCCTGCTAACGTTTTAGCATTTATTAATTCAATTCTAAATGTAATTCCAGGTATTGGTTCATTATCTACACATATATTTAATTTTTCTAATATTAAGTCTTCAATTTTTGCTATATTTTCTATCTTTAATGTAAATCTTGCTTTATTTCCATTTATAGAAATGTTACCATGTCTATAGCTATCATCTGTTGAAAGATGTGCTAGCCAGTTTCCTCCACTATATGAAAATGTAATTGTAATTTCTCCTGGATCCATATAATATACACTAGGACGTTCTTTTAATTTTAAAGTTACATCTGAAGTTCCATCTGGTACAATAATTAATTTTTGAAGAGCACTTCTACTTGTTGTAATTGTTTTTGATGTTGTTTCATCATCATAAAATACACCACCTTCAACAGTTACATCAAATGTCATTTCTATTTTATTTCCACCGTTATCTGTCTTTTCAATATCAACAATTATAGTTCTTCTGTTTGTAGCTTTTATAGTTAATTCAAACATTCCACTGTTTTCGTCTGTTTCATTCTCATATTCTATTTTCTCAGGATCACCTGGTTGAGAATGATTTGATAAAGTCCACATTGAGCCATTATAACTAAATGTTAATACTATAGGCTCTTTAAATTTTGCAAATTCTTCGCTAACATATGTCTCAGTTAATGTTACTGTTACTGTATCTCTATCCGCATATGGATTAATTATTACAGTTTGTCCATGTACCATTACATCGACTTTTTCTGTTGAGTTAGCTCTTCTTGCATCTCCACCATCTACTTCTATACTAAATACTGCACTTGTTACAGGTTGACCTTGTGGATCTTCTTTATCTAATGTAATTTTTATTGATGGTCTATTTACTAATTTAAGTATAAAGTCATCCGAACATAGGTCAGCTGTTTTTGTTGATTCAGCTAATTCTAAATCAATTGTTTCTTCATCTATCAATCCTTCAGGGTATCCATCCCCATTCGGAGCAAACCCACCGTTCCAAGTATCAGAACCAAAACCAAATTGTAGAATAATAGATTGTTTACCCCTTGAATCTGTAAGTTTTGCATATTCATCTGGTACTACTGTTTCAGTTAGTGTTACTTTAACATCATTCGCATCCTTATCAGCTTTAACAGTAAATTCCTCAATACCACTTACTTGTTCTCTATCGGCTTTTCCTCCCTCAACTGATACATTAAAAATTACTGATGCAAGTCGATCTCCTTTTGGATTTATCTTTTTCATATTTACTACGATTAATGGTTTACCTGCCCAGAAACTAAATTCTACACTTTCATTAACGTCAACCTCGTGTGGCATTATATACATAAGATCTTGTATACCTTGTACATTATATTCAGATCTTTCATAATAATCTAAGACTGGATCATAAGCCTGTAGATCCTCACCTTTACAATCACTACCATGAGTTCCTTTTGGTTCCTCAAGCTTTTCTTCAATTAATTCTCCTTGTTTTGCAACACCTTCTCCTGTAGCAGTAAAAATTTCGCCACATCCTTTACATACGTAATTCTGAGTTACTTTTACTTTTGCTAATGGTGTAAATGTTGCATATTCAGCAGTATATGTTTTCGCTTTATATGTAACTTTTATAGTATTTTTTTCTCCATAATTAACATCTTCTTCAGAAAGTGTAAATTCTCCATTTTCAGGTGTTTCAATCTTTTTTCCATTTACAGTTACTTCAACTTCACCTTGTGTTTTACCATTATATGTTGGATATGTAAGTTTAAATGGTCCATATTTGCCATCTTTTGCTATAACTGGATTTTTTGGTCCTTCTAAAGATACATTTCCTCCATCTGGGTTGATATTAGCTGTTGCAGCCTCTGCTTTCTCTAATATATCTTGATAGTTAACTCCTGGTGTAGTGGTATTACCTGTAAGGAACCATATGGCATTAGCAACTGGATCATTGTCTTGATCTCTATTTCCATTAGTACAATTAGCTATTAAATAACCCAATCTTGAATCATCATATGTTCCAGTTTCAATACACTCATATTCACCAAAATAGAATGCCTTTCCATGACTTATACAATATAAATTTGGGTTGTCTAATAATTTATTAAAAGTGTACTTTTCCCCTACTACATACGTTAAATTACCATTCTTCTGCAGATCTGTAGCTATTGAATTATTATTATTCGTTAACATAAGTGTTCCTATTGTTGCTAATATTATAAGAAGTATAACTAACAGAATTTCTATTTTCCTAGACATATTATTTTCTCCTTTCTTTATTAGTAACTTTCGAAAAGTCTTTATTTGTTATTTTTATTACACCAAATGTTCCAGTTGCTATTATTGCTACAACTAATAATACAAGCCATATATAAGATTCTTTTTTTCCTGTTGTTAATGATATTATTATTGTTGCTTCTGATGAGTTATTATCTTGTCTTTTATCTTCTATTAAATATTCATTAAATGTTTCTTCTATAGTTACTGTGTTTATAGGAGATGTTACTAAATCATCTGTCATTTCTTTTGTTAATACTAATTTAATAGTTGCTGTTTCACCTGGTAATAATTCTTTATTTCCTAATGCTTCACAATATAATATTCCATTTTCTCCTTCATACCAATTTGTATTTAATTCTGAATTAAATTTCATTCCTTCTGGTATTTTATCTGTTATTATTCTTGCTAATCCTGCAACTTCTCCCACATTTGTAACAGCAATTTCATATTCTACTAAAATTATTGAACCTTTAAGATATTTACCATCTATCTCTACTTTTGCCATACTTGTATTGTTAAAATCATAAGTATTTGTTCCTAGCTCATTATCTACAGTAACCTTTGTTATTCCTTTATTAATGCTCATATCAAATGTTTTGTTTAATACTAAACCAATATTTACATCTTCTGTTTTTCCATCTTCTAATGAAATTACTTCTGTTTTGGCTACTGTTTTGTTATCCTGTGAAGTCATTATTACATCTGAATCTATATCACTTTCTATTTCTGCATTTTTATAATCTGTTACCCCAAATGTTTTTGTATTATAGTTAAATGCAACAACATAATTTCCTTTATCTATATTGTTAAATTCATATTCACCTTGGCTATTTGTTGTTGTTTTTGCTACTTCTTTTGAAGTTTTAGTATCTATTAAAACTGCTTCTACACCTTTTAATAATACTTCACTTTTATCTTTTTTACCATTTTCATTTTTATCTATCCAGGCTATTCCTATAATAGTATTATCTTTTTCTATTATTTCCTCTTGTGCATTAGTATTTATTTGGCTATTATCATCTACTTCGTCTTCTTTTATTAATTTTTCTACCCTGTTTACATTGTTAATTAATTTATCTGTAGTTACATCATAAATTTGTTCTCCAGTAATTTCTATACAAAATGTATTTGTTGTATTTGTACTAAGTTCTTTTGCCTTACCAATTACAGATATTCTTAATATTTCTCCTGGGTTTACTGGTACATCTGTTAAATTTTCACTAATATCAACTGCTGTACGACTAATTACATTATTATTTGTTAAATTAGTAACCTCTATTTTTTGTATACTTATTCCATACATTTTTGCAATATTTAAATCCAACATTGCATTTGATGCACCATTATTTCTTAATAAAACAACATATTCTATAGTTTCTCCTGATTGTAATGTTTTACCTGTTTTATTACTTGTAATTTTTGTTTCTATATTAGAAGGTTTTACAATATTTATTTTATTAGATATTTGATTTTCTCTTCCTTCATAACTTATATTAGCTTTAATAGTCTCACTTGGTGATGTATACCCCTCTACTACTGCATTTACTTCTGCTGTTAATGTAGTATTATTCTCAATACTTTTAATATGAACCTTCATATTATCTTTTTCTTCTTTTACATATATATTATTTGTTAAGCCATCACTTAAAGTTACATTTCTATATGCCAATGATAATTCTTGAGATAATGGTATAAATAATTCTATATTTTCTAGGTTCTTTCCTGAAATATTTGTTATATATACAGTAGCCTTTACAACTTCTCCCAACTCTGCTTTTTCTTTATCCATTACTATATTTGCTTTTATCATTTCATCTTCATAATAGTCAAATTTTTCTGATTCTTGATTTATAGTTAATTCTGACGTTTCCATAATTTCATTGTTACTATTATAAACATCATATTTTAATTCATAAACTGTATCTTCTTCTACTGTATCAGGCATATACATATAATATGCAAAGCTTAATGTTTGAGCTTGTTCAAAATTTTCTATAATTATTAAATATTTTTTTGCATTTCCAGTATATTCACTTGTCCAACCATTTGCTATATCTGTTAAATCAGCTGTTGCATTTTCATTCTCTGTATAATATACATTTTGTACTCCTCCAATTGGTCCTATATTTGTAGCAGTTCCAAGAATTTTTGCATTTTGAATATTTTCTCCCATATTATTAATAACTGTTGCATAAATTGTTGCTATATTGTATGTATGTGGTTTTACTGTAATTGAAGAATAATCATCTTTAAATGATGTAATTGTTTCATCTCCAACAACTGCTTTTGTTTCTACAATTATTTCTTTGTTTGATATTAATTCTACATCTACATCACTTGTTCCATAATCTTTCATTGCTATTCCATCATAAGTTTTAACATTTTCATTTGTATAGTACATATTTATTTTTCTTTCTATATTTGGAGTTAACTCTATTGTTTTAATTGTTGTTTCGATTATTATTTGAATATTCTCTTCATTTGATTTTGTATATTCTGTTTGTTCTCCGTTTAATTTTAATGTTATTATCTTATTTCCATTTTCTTCTGTAGATGTTTCTATTCTTTCTATCTCGAATGATTGATTATTTATAATTATTGTATTATTTATATTTACATCAGTTACTTCTTTAGGTAATTCAATAATGAAATATGGATTTTTATATAAATCATATTTTATTTCATCTGTAAGCATTGTTATAGTAAAGTTTATATTATTTTCTATACTTGTAGAAATTTTGGTTTTATCCATTCCAAGTGTTGCCATTGTTTTTGTATAATTAATTGGAATACTTGAAACTTCTGCTTTATTTAAAATTTCTTCTTCATCTTGTTTTACTATTATTTGTTTCATTGTTTCTAATAGATTAACTTTCTCTATGTCATTTATTTTTTCTACTCTTCTTGTGTTTACAATCTTTAAATCATCTATTGTATCTGTTTCAGTATTTATAACTATTTCTATACTTTCTGTGTTTTCAGGATATATAATTGTTATAAAATCTTCTTCATCTGCTTCTGTCTCTGCATTTATTTCTATAATTCCATTTTCTGCATTAATTATTCCATTTAATTCTTCTTCCATATCTTCATTGCTTTCTTCTAAAGCTTCGTCTTCTTTTTTAACATTATCTTTTTCTGATACTTTTTCATTATTATTTTGCTCTGGTAAAACTGTTTCTGTACTTTTTTCTTCATCTATAGTAGTATTATCTTCTTCAACTTTTTCTAGTTGTTTATATTTAATTTCTAGAGTTCCGTTTTCTCCTATTGCCTTTAATAATTCTGTTTTATTAATTCTAGTAGATTGATAGAATATATTTACTTCTTCTGGTTCTTTTACCTCTTGCTCTTCTTCATTTTCTACTTTTTCATCTTTTACTAAACCATTATTAATTTCTGTTTTTACATCATAAATTTCAATTCTATTAAATTTATTTTCATACTTTAAATTTAAGTTTAGCCTTTCTTGATATTCTGTTTCTTTTTCCTTCATGTTATTTTTGCAAAATTCTTCTGTTTTAATTTCAAGAGAATTTACTTTTTCTTCTTGTTCTTCATTTTCTTTTACTGCATTTACATTATTTTCATCTTTGGCATAAGAAACAATGCCAAATACTGTTCCAGCTAAATTGGCATATACTAAACTTAATACTAATAACATACTTACAGTTTTTTTAATTAACTTTGACATATAAACCTCCTAAATTTAAATATAATATACTATATATTTTTTATTTGTCAATATTTGTAGGTTTTTGTATATTTGTGCTTATGTTACGGATTTTTATGCGTTACGGATTTTTATTCAAATTTTACATTTGTATGACATTTCCCTACATTTATATTATACTCGCTTATGTAAACTTTTTCAAGCCTTTTGCCTATTTTTATAGGTTTTTTTAGAAGTTTTTCCTTTTCCTGTAATTTTTCATTTTTAGAATTGCTACGGAATAAAGGAAAAGATATATTTAACTATTACAAAACAAAATATTTGAGTTTTAAAAATTTGTTTTTACTATGTTTTTTTGATATAATCCTTTGTATGAATTTAATTTAGGAGGTTTAAATATGAGTGTTTCTATTTCAAATTTTGGGGAAACTGTAAACAATGAGCCAGTTTCATTATTTACCATAAAAAATAATTCTGGTATTACTGCTACATTTACAAACTTTGGAGCAACTATAGTCTCAATTCTTGTTCCAAGCAAAGATGGCAAAGTTCGCGATGTTGTTCTTGGGTTCGATAACTTAGAAGATTATTTTATCAATCATTGTTATTTTGGTGCAACTATTGGTAGAAATAGCAATAGAGTTGGAAATGCAAGTTTTAAAATCAATGGTACAACATATAACTTAGATAAAAATGAGAGAAATAAAAATGATTTACATAGTGGCTTTAATGGATA
Source organism: uncultured Clostridia bacterium (assembly GCA_947627495.1). Taxonomy (GTDB): domain Bacteria; phylum Bacillota; class Clostridia; order TANB77; family CAG-508; genus UMGS1781. The sequence goes on along the minus strand of CANQWH010000017.1, from coordinate 4,846 downwards.
TCAAAAAAGATTATGGGATTATTCTGTTAATGATGCCAATAATTCTGTTTCTTTTAAATTAGTTAGTCCTGATATGGATCAAGGTTTCCCTGGAAATTTCAATGTTTCTGTGACTTATACATTGTCTGAAGATAATGGAATTGAAATTATATATAAAGGTATTTGTGATAAAGATACTATTGCGAATATGACAAACCACTCTTATTTTAATTTAAATGGACATAATAGTGGTTCTATACTTAACCATTATTTACAAATTAATAGTAAAAAATTTGCAATTATTGATGAAGAATCTATTCCAACAGGAGTGTTGTCTGATGTTCAAAATACACCTTTAGACTTTACAACATTTAGACGTATTGGAGATGATATTGATAATTCTTTCGAACAATTACGATTAACAAAAGGTTATGACCATAGCTTTTTGGTTGATAAAAAATGCAATGGTTTGGAAAAAGTAGCAACTGTAAAATGTGAAGAATCTGGAATCAATATGGATGTATACTCAGATTGTCCTGCTGTTCAATTTTATGCTGGAAATTATATTGATGAAGTTCCTCAAGTTGGTAAAGGCAATTTTACTTACGGAAATCGCAGCGGACTTTGCTTAGAAACTGGTTTTTTACCTAATTCTATGAACGAACCAAATTTTGCTTCGCCTATTTTAAAAGCAAATGAAGAATATAATTCTAAAACCATATATAAATTTAAATTTTAATTAAATAATTTTTTTATAGACTGCTGTTAGCAATTAACAGTTTATATATACTTTTAAAACACAGAAATTTAAAAAAAGAAATAAGTCTATATATAGAACTAAAACGTTTAAGAAAATTTTTTTAAGTATAGTTCAATATTGTTTTATAACTAGCAAAATACCATATAAGTTTACATTCTTATATGGTATTTATTAATATTTATCTTTATAATCTTATTTTAAGCTGATATTTTTTCTTTAGCTTTTACTATAACTCTATGTTCATCACTTGCATCTGTACATGTTATTAATGTTACTTCTTTTCTACCATTTGTTTTTTGAGTTGTACAACTTGTATCTGTATCTACAGTAATATATTTATCATATACTTCATATTGAATAGTTTTTCCAAATGTGTCTGTAATTTCTATAATATCGCCATTCTCAAGTTTTGGTACTTTACTAAAAAACTGTGAATTTCTATAATTATGACCTACTATGCAAAAATTACCTACCTCATTTGGATTTGCTCCATGAAATTTTACTGGTGCAATTTTTAATAGTGTATCATAATTCTCTGTTTCACTTGCTAAAATTGGATACTGGCAATTAATAGATGGTATGTAAATTTGTCCTATTGTATAATATACAGTTCCATCTCTTGCAGTTACTTTTTGTTCTTCTGGAATTTCTATTTCTCTAGTTACAATTACTCTTTCTATTTCATCTAAATTTACTTTTTCTTCTTTACCAGTTGGACTGTTTAAATCCAATACTATTACTTCTTCTTCAACAGTTACTTTTTCAGGTTGTATTTCCATAGCTTCTAGTATTTCTTTAGAAACAGCTTCGCTTCTATTTCTATCATATGTAGAACAAATTCCATACGTAGATAATAAAATTAAAGCACAAATAGATAAAAAGAATTCTGTTTTAAACATCTTTTTCTTTTTCTTCATAGCTGGCGTTACATAAATTTTTTCAGTAACTAATATTTGATTCATCTTTTTACCTACCTTTCTTTTTTATTAGTAATAGTTTTAAGAATAAATTCCTATTTTATTTTATCACATTCTAGTTAGTTTTGCAATAACTTTTTCTATGTTTTTCTGAGGTGTTGATGCTCCTGCCATTATGCCTATTTTATCTGACATTTTTATACAACTTATATCTATTTCTTGTTCTGTTTCTATAAATAAAACATTGCTACAATATTTTTTAGCCAATTCATATAACTTATTTGAATTCGAACTATTTCTTCCTCCAATTATTATCATTGTTTGAACTTGCTTTGCTAATTTTTCAGTTTCAAGTTGTCTCTGTTTTGTAGCACTACATATTGTATTAATTACTTTCATATTTACATTTTTCAATATATTATCATTTTTAATTTTTTCTACTATATTTTCAAATTTTTCTAAGCTATATGTTGTTTGTGATATTAATAATAAGTTTTCTTTATTTGATTTTTTTAGGTCATTTAAAGCATTTTCTATTGAATTTTCATCTTCTATAATACTACAATTCTCTCCACAAAAACTTACTATACCAATCATCTCTGGGTGGCTACTTTTTCCAGTTATAAATATATAATATCCTCTTTTTGAATATTCTTCTGCTAATTTATGTATATATAATACCTTTGGACAAGTTAAATCTATTAGGTCTATTCCTAACTTTTCAGCTTTTTCATATGTTTCTTTAGTTTCTCCATGTGCTCTAATAATTACTTTTCCATTAGCATCTTCTATTTTATCTATAAAATTAATGCCTTTTCCGAGTTAACTCATCTATAACCTGTTTATTATGTACTAATTCTCCTAAACAATATATTGGTTTTGTTTTTTTTGCTTCTTCTAATGATTTTTTTACAGCATTTTCTACACCAAAGCAAAAACCTGCTGTTTTACCAACTAAAACTTCCATACTTTTCCATTCTTTCCTTATACTTTTATAATTTCATTATTTCTTCTTTTAACACTTGAACAATTTCTTCTTGTTTTACTTTTCTAATTATTTCTCCTTTTTTAAATAGCAAGCCTTCTTTTACTCCTCCTGCTATTCCTATGTCTGCATGTTTTGCTTCTTCTGGTCCATTTACTCCACAACCCATTACTGCTACTGTTATATCCTTTTTTATAGTTTGCAGAAAATCTTCTATTTCATTTGCTATTGGTATTAAATCGTATTGAATTCTGCCACATGTTGGACATGCTACTAATGTTGGAGACTTATAAAGTTTACAGTCCTTTAATATTTCTTTTGCTACCTTTATTTCTTTAACTGGGTCAGCAGATAAAGAAACTCTCATTGTATCTCCTATTCCTTCTCTTAAAAGTACACCTAAACCTATACTTGAACTAACTGTGCCACTAAACTCTGTTCCTGCATGTGTTACTCCTAAATGTAACGGATAATCTATTGTATTTGCAGCTTCTTCATAACTCTCTATGCATAAATTTAAATCAGATGCTTTTAATGAAAGTGCAATATCAAAAAAGTTCAAGTCTTCTAATATCTTTATATGTCTTAAGCCACTTTCTACCATTGCTTTTGCAGTTGGTTTTCCTCCATACTTTTGAAGAATATCTTTTGGCAATGATCCACTATTTACACCTATTCTTATAGGTATTTTTCTTTCTTTGCATGCATCTACAACTTGTTTTACTCTATCAATTGAACCTATATTTCCAGGATTTATTCTTATTTTATCTACTCCAGCTTTTGCTGCTTGCAAGGCTATTCTATAGTCAAAATGTATGTCTGATACTATTGGAATATGTATTTTTTCTTTAATTTGCTTTATAGCTAGTGCATCTTCTTCATCTAGACATGCTACTCTAACAATTTCACAACCTGCTTCTTCTAATTTTAATATTTGGTTTACTGTTTTTTCTACATCTTTTGTTTTAGTGTTTGTCATTGATTGAATAACTACTTTATTCTGTCCCCCAATTTGAATGCCACCTACAAATATTTTTCTCGTTTCACTTCTTTTTTTCATTTACTTTCACCCTTCAATTATAAGTTTATAAAAAAACATAAAATTTAACGTTATGTTCAATTTTATCATTAAATTTTAATAAAATCAATTGTCTCCTAAAAAAATACATGTTATAATAATGTTGTTATAATATAATTATCCCAAAGTTTTGTGGTTTTATATTTACATTTATAATTGATTAGGAGGTCATTATGGCAAAAAACGATATAAATGATATTATTGAAATAACTGAAGAGACCAAAGCGGAATTAAGGGATTTTAATGAAGAAGAAGCATATTTTGAACTTTGCCAAATTTTTGCATATGCACAATCCTCTGGTAACTATGCACAATTTCAAAGCGACCTTGCTGAATGGAAAAAACGTTATCCTGTTGATTTATTTAGTGATGAGTTTAAAAGTAAAATTAAATACATGTTAAGTAATGAATTTTTAGATAAAGTTTTAAAGAATTTTCTAGCTTTTGATGAACTTTCTAAAAAAGATCCTAGTAAGGGGTTAGAGAAACTTCGTAAAATTTTAGATAGAGCAGAAAAGCATAAGGATAGACAAAAACTTGATAAGGATTTAGAAGAATTATACTCAGAATATCCTTTAAAATTCTTAAAGGAAAAATATCCTCACGTTGTTAGATTGCTATTAAGTAAAACACATATTGATAGTATTTTGGAGAAATTCGATTCAAGTTCTGCTTTTCGAGAATTAGAGAATATTACTAACAATCCTCAAAAATATAAAGATGCCGATGATTACAAAGATGCTATTGGAGAATGGCAAAGATTATACCCAACTGCCGATTTTAATGATAAGTATAAGCCTCAAGTAGAAAGTACATTATCTAAATCGTTAGACGATAAAACTTTAGCTGGACTTTTCCCTGAACCTCTTGAATTAGATTTAACACAAGGAGAAGTTATACCTACATATAATATTAGTGTTATTGAAAAAGATTGTTTAGTAGATTTCTTTAATATTGTTAATACAGATAGCAGTAATTATAATGCTTTGTTTGATTGGTCTTGTAAATATGGAAGATATATTAATAGCTTTAATGAAAACACTAAAGGTACTATTATAAATAATCTAATGAGAAGATATGGTAATGAGTTTTCTCATAGCGGTAGCAATTTCAGAATTCCTAAAATG
>CANQWH010000016.1 GCA_947627495.1 uncultured Clostridia bacterium | reverse complement strand
CAATAAGTGATGTTTTATCAAATAGAAAGGTAAAATATATTGTAGGTACAGTATTATTAAGTGGAATAGGAATAACACTTCCTAGAATATTTCATATAATAGCAGGTAGTTCAGCAGGTGCAGTATTTTTACCAATGCATATAGCAGTTCTAATTGCTGCATTAACATTTGGTGTATTAAGTGCAACAATTGTTGGAGGAAGTTCTGTAATATTTAGTTATTTATTAACAGGAATGCCAACTCTTGCAAGATTGCCATATATGCTAATAGAGCTTGTGATATATGCTGTATTATTAGGATTTTTAAATAAAAAATTTAATAATTATATTTCATTAGTAGCAACAATTATTTTAGGAAGAATTATATATGCAGGAGTACTATTTGCAGCAATAAATATATTTGGATTCCAAACATATGGAATATCTGTAATAGAGTCTATAAAAACAGGATTACCAGGAATTGCAATCCAAATATTAGCAATTCCACTAATAGCAAAGATTATGAATGAAAGGTTAAATTTAAAGAATGAATAATTTAGAAAAAGTAAAAGAAGAACTATATAATACAAATGCAAGTTTAGTTGTTCAATATAAAGATGGAAGATGCAACAAATATTATAATTCTGGAATTAAAGATATAATAACAATTTTAAAAGATAATAAAGAGGCATTAAAAGATGCAATTATTGCTGATAAAGTAATAGGTAAGGTTGCAGGAAGTATTTTAGCATTAGCAGGAGTAAAAGAAATATATGCAGATACAATAAGTGAAATAGCAATTCCCGTTTTAGAAAACAATAGTATAAAATATGATTACAAAAATAAAGTGGAATATATTCAAAACAGGGATAAAACAGGCATGTGCCCAATGGAAAGCAAATTTAAAGATGAAAACAATTTAATGAACATTTATAATGAATTTGTTAAATAAAAATAACTATATAAGTAAAACTTCAAGTAAGTTTAATTAATAAAACTTACTTGGAGTTTTTTTAGTATTCACAGTTATTTGTATGTACAAAGTAGCCAAACGCAGGAGTTCTATATTTTTTAAAAATTGAAGACCCCCGAAAAGCATCGAAGGCAATCGCCGGCGTGGGTTCAATTTAGAAAAAATATAGAAGCTCCGACGAGATTTGGCGGACTATACAAAAAAAAATTTAAAAAATTTTAAAAAAAGTATTGATTTTTTAATATTTATAGTATAAAATGGTAACGAAGTGGGGAAAAGTGGTAAAAAGTGGTGAACAAAAAAGGAAGTGAGAAATTTTGTTAATAGGAGAATATGAACATTCAATTGATACAAAAGGTAGATTAATAATGCCAGCTAAATTAAAAGATGACATAGGAGAAAAATTTGTAATCACAAAAGGATTAGATGGATGTTTATTTGTATATTCTCAAAAAGAATGGCAAAATTTTGAAGAAAAATTAAGAACCTTTCCACTTACTAATAAAGATGCCAGAGCATTAATGAGATTTTTCCTTGCAGGAGCTATGGAATGTGAGTTGGATAAACAAGGAAGATTTTTAATAGCAGGGAATTTAAGAGAGTTTGCAGGATTAGAAAAAGAAGTAGTTATTATAGGAGTTTTAAATAAAATTGAGATCTGGAGCAAAGAAAAATGGTTAAAATATAGTGAAGAAGAAAACAGCGAAGCAGATGAAATTGCAGAAAAAATGGCAAACTTAGATTTAGGTATATAACTTGAAAAAGTTTATATAAAAACACAAAAGATAAAATTAAAGAGAACCAAAGAACAATATAAAACAAAAGAATTAAAAAAACGAATGATAAAAAAAACAAAAGATTTTAGAAAAAAATAAACAAAAGAAATATAAAAATACAAAAGAATTTATTATACTAAAGAAATTGAAGAATAAAACAAAAGATAATTTAAGTTAAACAAAAGATATTAAACAGAACAAAAGATAATTAAACTAAAATAAAACAAAAGAAATTTAAAGTAAAACTAAAGATGATTATTGTTGAACAAAAGATAAAATAAAAAAGGTAAATAATACAAATGATTATCAAATTATAATACGAAAGTAAAATGTATATACTAAAGATTAATTAAAAAACTATGGACAGCAGTTGGTATAGAAAATTACCAACTGCTCAAAGTGTTATTAAATGATAATAGAGGTTAAAGTAAATGAAAGAATTTGAACATATTCCAGTATTATTAAAGGAATGTATTGAAGGATTAAATATAAAAGAAGATGGAATATATGTTGATGGAACTTTAGGAGGAGCCGGACATAGTTTAGAAATAGTAAAAAGATTAGAAAAAGGCAAATTAATAGGAATAGACAGAGACGAAGAAGCTATAAAAAAAGCAAAAGATACCTTAAAACAATTTAAAAATATAGTATATGTTCAAGATAATCATGATAATATAAAAAACATTTTATCAGAATTAGGAATTAATAAAGTTGATGGAATTCTGTTAGATTTAGGAGTTTCATCATATCAAATAGATGAAGAAACAAGAGGATTTAGTTATATGAGTGATAGTCCATTAGATATGAGAATGGATAAAACCCAAGAACTAACCGCTAAAATTGTTGTAAATACATATTCAGAAGAAAAATTAGCAAATATAATTTATGAATATGGAGAAGAAAAATTTTCAAGGCAGATAGCAAGGAAAATTTGTGAGTATAGAAAAAACAAACAAATTGAAACAACTAAAGAATTAGTAGAAATAATTGAAAAATGTATTCCAAGACAACAGCAGGGACATCCAGCCAAGAGAACTTTTCAAGCAATTAGAATAGAAGTAAATAATGAAATAAAACCACTATATAATACTGTAGTAAATGCAATAGACAGTTTAAAACCAGGTGGTAGATTATGTATTATAACATTTCATTCACTAGAGGATAGGGCAGTAAAACAAGCATACACAGATAGTTTAGGAAAATGTACTTGTCCACCAGATTTACCATATTGTATGTGTGGCAATAAACCAAAAGGAAAAATAATTACAAAAAAACCAATAATACCAACTAAAGACGAAATGAATATAAATACAAGAAGTAAAAGTGCAAAACTTAGAATATTTGAAAAAATATAAAAAACAAATTTAAAAGAGGAGGTGCTATAAATGGCAAGAAGTAATAATAAATATGAATATGAAACAAGTCCTAGGAAACTTGAGCCATATAGCACTCCTATAAAAAATAAGCCAGTAGAGAAAAATAAAAAAAATAGTAATAAAAAATCTAAGAAGAAACAAGAAGAAGAAAGAAAAATGAAAGTAAAAATAGTTTTATATTCAGTATTAGCATTTACTATAATATTTGCTATAAGCTATAGAAATGCACAAATAGACGAGAGCTTTGAGAAGGTTCAGAACTTAAAATCAGAGTTAGGACAAATAGAAAAAGAAAATGCACAATTAGAAGTTGCTATAGAAAGTAGTTTAAATCTTGCAAATTTAGAACAGCAGGCAAGAAATCTATTAGGAATGCAAAAATTAACTAATAAACAAACAGAATATGTAACTCTTCCAAAAACGGATTATATAGAGGCTGCATCAGAACAAGTAGTAATAGAAGAGCAAAAAGGAATTTTTGAAACAATAGTAAATTATATTACACAATTATTTAAATAAAAGATTCATTAAAGCATCTCTTTTGAATAAAATTAAAAGAGGTGTTTTTTTATGTGGGTATCAGATGTAGGAAGAAAAAGAAGACTTAAAAATATGTTAATTATATTTTTCATAATTCAATTATTACTTGTAACCAGAGTAGGATTCATACAATTCTTGCAGGGCTCAGAATTGCAAGCGATGGCATATAGTCAGCAAACATTAAATAGAGATATAAATCCAAAGAGAGGAAGAATTTTAGATAGAAGTGGCAATATAGAACTTGCAGTAAGTGCTAGTACGGAGACAGTTTCAATAAATCCTACTAATATATCAAGTGAGAATAAAGAGAAACTTGCAAGGGCTTTATCAGAAATATTTGAGGTGGATTATGAGAAAACATTAAAAAAAGTAAAAAAGAGAACTTCTATAGAAATGATAGTAAAAAAAGTAGATAAAGAAAAAACAGATAAATTAAGAGTATGGTTAGAACAAAACAATATAACATCAGGTGTAAATATAGATGAAGATACAAAGAGGTATTATCCATATACAAGTTTAGCATCTAATATAATAGGGTTTACTGGAAGTGATAATCAAGGGCTAGAGGGATTAGAAAGTCAATATGATGATATATTAAGAGGAACTCAAGGAAAGATTTTAAAACTTACAGATGCAACAGGAACAGATATGGGAACAGAAGGAGAAAATTACATACCAGCAGAAGATGGAGATGATATTATACTTACAATAGATATGACGGTTCAATCAATAGCAGAGAAATATTTATCGCAAGCATGCATAGATAATGAATGTACAGATGGAGGAAATGTAATAATAATAAATCCAAAAAGTGGAGATATTTTGGCAATGGCAACATATCCAAACTATGATTTAAATACACCTTATGAGATAAATAATGAAGAATTAAAAGCTGTTTGGGATACATTAGATAGTGGAGAAAAAAATAATTATCTATTACAAATGTGGAGAAATAAAGCAATATCAGATACTTATGAACCTGGTTCTACATTTAAACTTGTAACATCATCAGCAGCATTACAAGAAGGCATAACAGATACAGATAATGCAGGACAATATAATTGTTCAGGTTCAATTACAATTGCTGGAGCAAGGATAAAATGTTGGAGATATTATAGACCACACGGTTCACAAAGTTTAAGGCAAGCACTGATGAATTCATGCAACCCAGTATTTATAGGCATAGGTCAACAATTAGGTGTTAGTACGTATTATGACTACTTAGAAAAGTTTGGTTTATTATCAAAAACAGGAATTGATTTGCCAGGTGAAGCAAATAGCATATTCTTAAAAGAAGATAAAGTTGGACCTGTGGAGCTTGCAACAATTAGTTTCGGTCAAAGATTTGAAATAACACCAATACAAATGGCAAAAGTGGTAGCAACAATTGCAAATAATGGTAAAGCAGTAAATCCAAGATTAGTAAAAGCAATAAAAGACTCTAAAACAGGAGAAGTTAAAGAACTTGCAGTAGAAGAAGGAGAACAAGTAATATCAAAGGAAAATTCAAAAAAAGTTTTAAGTATGATGCAAAGTGTTGTAGCAGAAGGAACAGGGAAAAATGCACAAGTTACAGGTTACAATGTTGGAGGAAAAACAGGAACATCAGAAGATGGTGTAAATACAGGAAAACGTATAGCATCATTTGTAGGAGTTGCAGACATAAAAGACCCAGAAGTAGTAATAGTAGTTATTCTTTATAATCCAACAGGTGAAGGGGGACACCAAGGAGGTGGTGTAGCAGCACCAGTCGCAGGACAGATACTATCAGAAATATTGCCATATTTAGAAGTATCTAAGGAAGTAGAGGAAATACAAGAAGTTATAGAGATGCCAAATGTAACAGGAATAACATATAAAGAAGCAAAACAAATATTAAAAGAAGCGGAGATAGAAAGTAAATCTGAGTTGGATAATGAGGCAATAATAACAGACCAATTACCAAAACCAGGAATACAAATAAATAAGGGTACACAAGTAGTATTATACAGCAATTAAATATGAAGGAAAAGTATGGCTTTTTTGCTATTCTACTAATTACTTAGGCTTTGCTTCTTGGCAACAACAACAAATCTTCCATCTTTAGTATGATAAGAACAAGTTGATAAAGTCATTAATTGTTCACCATATTGTGCTGTTTTACCAGTATCATATAAAGAAGCTTGTTTTGCATTTTTTATATATTCATTAAATTCATTTTCATCATTAGCATTTATAAAATAATAATATTTAAATACATCATTTTGTGATTTATAATATACTTTAGAATTAAATACTGAAATAATTTCATAATATGAATCCTCTGTATTTGTGGTAAATCTTATTAAAGGACGTTCTTGGTAAAATTTTTCATTTTTATATTTTAATAAATCTTCAAACATTGTTCCATTCTGATTATTATGCCCGTAAATAAGTAAGTTACTACTTGGAGGATTCCATATATAATTTGCATCTAAAAATATTGCCCCGTTTTTATTTTTCTCTTTTTGATAATCATGGTTAAGATAAAAACTATTATCAGTTCCCTGTAAAACTGGATAATTTATATTGGTATTTTCAATTTCAATCCAACCTATTATGTCTGGATTAATCTTCTGTAATTCTTCAACTTGAATTATTCTTTCTGATTTTTGAACAATATTTGTATCATTATCTGGAGAAACCTCATTTTGAGCTATTATATTTTTATCAATTGATATTTCATTTAACAAATTACTTTGCTTAAGAGTAATAGATAAATTATGATAGCATATTAAAAGGTAAGTAATTGCAGTAATAAGAGATATTATAATTAATATATATATAATTATAATTAATAATTTTCTATTTTTATTCATAAGTTCCCCCGTATAATAAAAAATATGGAAAAGAGAAATTTATTATTTCTCTCTTCCTGAAAAACTATTTGAAATTAATACGCTTAAAAAAACTAAAATTTCTTTTTTTGTAATATTGCTAATCCAATTATAGATGAAGCAATGACTAAAACAGCAACTTCAAAATAGTTTGGAGTACCAGTTTTAGGAGTATCATCTTTTGGATCCTCAGCTACTGTAGTATTTTGAACTGGGTTAAGTTTAGCATATAGTATAGTGTCAGTAGTAACTGGTTTTGTAAAATCATATGCTTGAGTATAGTTACTGTCTGTATAGAAGCCAGCTAGTGTATAATTAGTTAAACCTAATTCTTGTAAATTGATGTTAGATTCTACGTTTTCTTTAGAAACAACTGTACCGCTAATAACTGTTATAGGAACAGTTTTATCCATTAAATGAACAGTTATTGTAACATTTGGAACATATTCATCTTCAGCAACTATATCGACTTCTGTTGTGTTACTTTCAAATTTAATATTATTTTGTTTATCTGTAACAACAACTTTATCACCGCTTACAAATACTTTATCTGTTGTAGTTTCAGTATTTTCTACTTCAAATTCACTTAATTCGTCATTGTCAGCAATATATACAACGTTTTCTTTTTCTGTTGATGTTAAACTACCATTCATTACCAATTTTGGCATATTTTCTCCTGTTTGAATACTACTTCCTTTACCAATTTCTATACCGTTATTATTAGTACTACCATTTCTTTCTAACATTAAGTTCATAATTTCAACAGTACCAGCATTAACCATTACACCACCATAACCGCAGTTAGAAATTGTTACATCATCTAATATTAAATATGCACCATTATAAGATTGAGCTCCATACTTTTGAGAATTTGTAAGTTTAAGGCTTCTTAAAGTTACTTTTGTTCCAGCTGAACCAGCAGTTATTAAAGTTCCGTTATTTCCAGCTGGAGACCAATTTGAAGAATCTTTTGTTATGGTATGACCATTACCATTAATTGTTAATACTTTACCAGTTATTTCAATTGGGCTAGTTAATGATATATTTTGTGATAATTCTATAACTTCGCCATTTTGAGCATTAGTAATAGCATCACGTAAATCCTGCTCACTACCTACAGTAGTTGCAGCATTAATAAAATTAGGATTAATAAATAAGGCTATTAATAAAACTATTAATAACACAAATGTTTTTAATAAATTTTTCATATTTTAATTTCCTTTCTTAATAAATTTAGAATACAATTTAAATAAAAGTTTTTTAGTGCATTATTATAAAAAAATTTTTATTTAAAGTATTTCTTGTTTGTTATGGTATACAAATATTTTTAAATTATGCGTTTGTTACTTTTTTTGTAATATGCAAATTTTCCCTAGTATGTTTAAATATATTATTTTGAGATAAAATTGGCAAAATTTATAATTTATGAATCATAAATTTGAAAAAAAACATTGAAAAATGTAGAATTATAGTGTAAAATAAAATTATAGAACAAAAAGAGATAAAAGCACAAAAGAAAAAGCAAAATAACAATGTAAAAAAAAGGTTACGATTCACAGCCTAAGCTTATTTAATAATAATATAAATTGCAAACGAGGCCGACCCTTGAGTAGCCGTACAAATAAGTACGGCGTGCAATTATTGTGATAGACTTCTTATCGAAGTAGTTATTTTGAATTAAGGTGTAATTTTAGTCCGGTCGGAGGCCGCAAGTTTCTATTTATATTATTATTAAATAAGCTGTGAACTGTAACAAGAAAAAGAAGTAGCACAAAATAATCTATTAAAGAAATAAAAGATAGGTTATAAAACTAAAAAACAAAAAATAAAGAGAGAAAGAAGGAGATAATATGAGAAGGAGAAAAGAAAAGGGAATAACGTTAATCGCGTTAATAATAACAATAATAATAATGTTAATATTAGTAACATTAACGGTAACGTCAGCAGTAAATGGAGGCATATTTAAAAAAGCAGGAGAAGCAGTAAGTAAAACAAGAGACAGCATGAAAAATGAACAAGATGCAGTAAACCAACTATTAGCAGAGATTGAAAAATATCAGTCAGGAGAAAATCCAAATACTCCAATAGAATCAGAACCACCAACGGTAGAAGCAAGTGCAGAAAAAAGTTACGATAACGGAAATCATAAAATAACAATAACCGCAACAGGAACAGCAGCTGAAGAAGGAACATTAAACTATAACGTTAAATTATATAAAGGAGAATATGAAGAAGAAAAAACAGAAACACAAAAAGGAACCTCAGGGGAACAAGTAACATTTATATTTGAAAATTTAGAAAAATATACATCATATACATACGAAATAGAAGTAGAAGACGAAAATGAACAAACAGGAAGTTGTGATGGAACATGTACAACATATTGCGTAGGAGAACATTGTGATGGGACGACTTTGGAAGATTGTAACACGTGTGGAGGTACTCGGAGAAGTTACATGTCCGGGTGGTTCATTGCGCGCTGCGTATGGTGCTTCCTCTCGGTAATTCTACCACTGTTAAGTGTAAAAAATGCGGGTTGAGGGATGCTGACTACCTACGGATACAGTCTATGCTGTTCAACTTGCTTGGCTATAAACGGACAGATTAGTTTATATCAGGAGTTTGGTGGCTCTAACAGAAGCAATGTTTTGTGCTATCTTTGCTTTCGTGAACATGAAAATCAAAATGAAAATATTGGAAAGCCTGCTACTAAGCATAAGGATATTACTTGCACTGCTCAAGGTTGTGTTTCAGGCAAAATAACTAAATCAGGATGTATCCACGAAAAAAACACTGAACACTACCATTGTGCCATTCATGGAGATGTGATAGCTGAATTGCACTAAAACTCATCTTACTTTCGCCGTGAGAACAGATATACCCATCACTACTGACATATTGATAATATGAAATTTTTATGATATATTTTTAAGTAAATAAAAAAACAAGGAGTAAGGTACATGAAATTAGAAGGTAAAGTTACAAGTGGACTAGGCACGGCCAAAATGTGGGTAGGAAAAGTTGAAAAAGCATTTGAAGAAAAAACAAATATAAAAGTATATCATGGAACATTAAATATAAAATTAAAAGACGACTATAAGATAAATCCAGACTGGATAATAAAACCAGAAGAATATGGTGGAACACAAGATGTGCTAGTAAAAAAATGCAAAATAAAAGAAAATATAGCATATATAGTAAGAGCAGAAAAGAACCAGTTAGGTAAAGGAGACCACGATTTAAGAATAATAGAGATAGTATCAAATATCAACTTTAGAGAAAAATACAATTTAAAAGATGAAGAAAATATAATAGTTGAAATAAATTAGTTCTAAAAAGAATATTCCAAGCATATATATATAAAGAGAAGATTTAAAGGAGAATATATGCTTGGAATATTAAATTATTTTTCTAAAAACATTTCCAAATTATTAAAAGAAAATTTTGAAGGACAACCAAAGGAAAGACTAGATATATTAGAAGAGATAAGAATAAGAAGTAATGGAATAGTAGCACTTAAATTCATGGATAAACAAGAAATTTTAAGAAAAAGAATATCTTATGATGATATTTTGCAAACTATACAAATAATGTGTGATAATTCCATATACACATATCAAAATGAAATTTGTAATGGATATATAACAATACAAGGTGGCCATAGAGTAGGAGTAAGTGGCAATTGTGTAATAGAAAATGGAAGAGTTATAAACATAAAATACATATCAAGTATAAATTTTAGAATATCAAAGCAAATAATAGGTTGTGGAACAAAAGCATTACAATACATATTAAAAGTACCAGAAAATTCAATATATAATACACTAATAGTATCTCCACCAGGTGTGCGGTAAAACTACATTATTAAGAGATATAATTAGAAATATTAGTACAGGAATAGAAGAAATTAACTTTAATGGAATGAATGTTGGTTTAGTTGATGAGAGAGGAGAACTAGCTGCCTTATATAAAGGAATCCCGCAAAATGATATAGGAATAAGAACAGATATATTGGAAAATATTCCTAAATCAATAGGAATAAAAATGCTTGTAAGGTCAATGTCTCCACAAGTAATTGCTGCTGATGAAATAGGAACAAAAAATGATGTTGAAGCTATAAAAGAAGCAGTTTGTTCAGGAGTGAAAGGAATATTTACAGCACATGGAGAAGCAAATGTAGATGTAATAAAAAATCCAATTTTAAAGGAACTAATAGATGAAAAAATAATTGAAAGGATTATATTTCTAAAAGTAACTGAAAATGGAAGGACAATGAGAGTGGAGGAAAAAATATGTTAGGAATAAAAATATTAATTTATAGCTTTATATTCTTAACTTGTTCAGCTATAGGTCTAATAAAATCACAAAAGTATGTGTATAGAGTAGATGAACTTAAGGAATTTAAGAATGCATTAAACATGTTTAAAACAAAAATAAAATTTACATATGAACCTTTGCCAGATATATTCAAACAAATATCAAACACAATAACACCTAGTATTGGTAGCATATTTAAAATTGCAAGTTATAATATGAGCTTCTTAACAGCAGGAGAAGCTTGGAGTAAAGCAATAGATACAGATATATTAAATATAAATTTAGAAGATAAAAAAATATTAAAAGATTTAAGTAAACTTTTAGGTGCAACAGATTTAGAAGGGCAAATAAGCCAAATAGAAGTAACCGAAACCTTCTTAGATGAACAAATAAAAAGGGCTGAAAAAGAAAAAGAAAAAAATGAACAAATGTATAGAAAATTAGGAGTAATAATAGGGTTAGGAATAGTTATTGTCTTAATATAAATATTGTCTTTTAGAAAAAGAAAGGAAAGTATTTTTATGGAAATAGATTTATTATTTAAAATTGCAGCAATAGGAATATTAGTGGCAGTTCTGCACCAAGTTTTGGTAAGAGCAGGACGTGAAGACCAAGCTATGATGACAACTTTAGCAGGAGTTGTAATTGTACTTTCTATAGTAATTAGAGAAATAAGTACATTATTTAATAGCGTTAGAGTTTTATTTAATTTGTAGTATAATAAAAAACTAATTTAATACTTTTCATTTTTAGAAAGGAAAATTTATAAAAATGGATATAGTAAAAATTATTGGGGTTGGACTTATTGCTTTAATAATTAGTGTAATAGTAAAACAGTACAAGCCAGAATTTTCAATGTATATATCTATTATTGCTGGAGCAATTATAATGTTTTTAATTATAGATAAAATATCTGGAATAATAACATTATTAACAAACCTTAGCAAAAAAACGGGTATGAATGCAGAGTATTTATCTATATTACTTAAAATAACTGGAATAGCAATACTTACAGAATTTGCAGTAAGTATTTGTAAAGATAGTGGAGAAACAGCAATAGCAAGTAAAATAGATTTAGGAGGGAAAGTAATAATAATAAGTATGTCTATACCAATAATATCAGCACTTTTAGAAATCATTATGAAAATAATTCCATAAAAAACCTAAATATCAACTTATCTGTAATTAGAAAGGAATGTTAGTAATAATGAAAAAAATATTAATTTTAATAATTTTGTTTATTACAATTCCAAATAAAAGTTTTGCAACAGAAGAAATAATAGAAGAACAAATGCAAGCTTTAAATTTATCTACATTTATAAAAGAAGGAGAAAAATATACAAAGGAAGCATTTCCAGAATTAAATGTTCAAGAACTAATAACTCAAAGTCTTACAGGACAAGTAGATAAAGGAATATTATATAAAGCAATACTATCAATATTTGGCAAAGAAATTGTAACAAGTATAACAATGTTAGGTAGTATACTTGCAATTATAATTGTACATAGCATATTAAAAAGCATCGGAGAAAACTTAGGAAATGATAGTACAGCTCGGAATAGCATATTTCATAGAATATATATTAATAATAACAATAATAATTAGTAATTTTTCATCTATAATTACAAATATAAAAGAAACAATATCAAACCTGGTAGGATTTATGAACACATTAGTGCCTATATTAATGGCATTAATTATAGCAACAGGACAAGTAGCCTCAGGTTCAGCTCTGCAACCAATTTTAATTTTTTGCATTGTTTTCATAGGGAATATAATAAGTTTAGTAATATTACCAATAATAACAGTAACAATAATATTAAATATAGCAGCCAACTTATCAGATAAAGTACAAATTGGAAAGTTGGCAAATTTTTTTAAATCAAGTGTTACATGGTTTTTAGGTTTTGTTATTACAATATTTGTAGGTTTATTATCATTAGAAGGAACACTAACTAGTAGTGTAGATGGAATAACAATAAAAGGAATAAAGAGTGCAACATCCACTTTCATACCAGTAGTAGGGAAAGCATTAGGAGATTCGGTAGATACTGTATTAGGTGCAACATCACTTATAAAAAATTCAATAGGTTTTGTAGGAATAATAATAATAATTGGAATATGTATTTTGCCAATAATAAAATTAATAGTATTATCTATAATGTATAGTTTAGTAGGGGCACTGAGTGAACCAATAGCAGATAAAAAAATAGTAAATGTTATAACTCGGAATGGCAGGAGTTTTTAAACTATTATTAGGAATAATGTTTTTTATAGCAGTACTTTTAATAGTAGGAGTTGCATTAACATTAAAAATTTCTAATGCAAGCCTTATGTATAGATAATAAAAATATTATTATTAAATATGATTTAAATTGTAACATAAAAGTAAAAAGAAAGAAGGCAAGTATGGTAAATTTTGTAAACTCATGGGTTCAAGGAATAATTGTTGCTGTAGTTATAAGTACAATAATAGAAATGATATTGCCAAATGGAAATATAAAAAAATATGTAAGAACAGTAATAGGAGCATACATAGTATTTGTAATAATATCTCCAATTATAACAAAAATAACAGGCAAAGAAATTAGTTTAGGTTCATATGAATTGCCAAAATTACAACAGAGTGATATTTCTATAGATACAAATTCATATATAGAAAATACATACATAAACAACATAGAAGAAGGAATAATAGAAAGTATAGAAGCTAAAGGATATAAAGTAAATATGGTAGAAGTTGATATAGATAGAACTGAAGAAAATTATGGAAATATTACAAGTATAAATTTAAAAATATCAAATGAAGATAATAAAACAAATGAAATAAAACCTATAGAAATAGATATAAATAAAGAACAAGAAGAAAACGAAAAAATTTCAAATGAAGAAAAGCAAAATCTAATAAATTATTTAAAAGAAAATTATGGAACTGAAAATATAACAATTAATAATTGAAAAGGAGAAGACAGATGTTAAAGGAAAAGATAAAAAGTTTAGTAACTAAAAAAAATGAGGTTGATAGTAAAAAAACAATAGAAAATCTTGTAGTATTTCTAGTACTTTTAGTAATCACAATAATTTCAATTAATATAATATGGGGAAAGGATAATAAAACTAAAGTTAAGCAAGATACAGATGATAGCTACAAAGTGTTAGCACAAGATGAAGATTTAGGGAATATTTCTGAAGTAGAGGAATATAATTTAGAGAAGAAGTTAGAAGATATCTTATCTAAAATCTCAGGTGTAGGGAAAGTACAAGTATTAATTACATATTCAGAAACAAGTGAAGTAGTAGCAATGCATAATGAAGTAAAAAACACAAGTAAAACAGAAGAAAGTGATTCGAACCGGTGGAAATAGAAAAATAGAAACTATAGATGAAAACAAAGAAATAATAGTAGACTCTGAGAACAATCCAATAACAGAAAAAGTAATAATGCCAAAGATAGAGGGAGCAATAGTTATAGCAGAAGGTGGTGAAAATGCAATTATAAAAACAAATATAGTTCAAGCAATATCAGCAGTTACAGGTTTGGCTACACATAAGATACAAGTTTTTAAGATGTCTAATTAATGAAAGGAATGAAAATTAAAAATGAAAATATTAAAAAGAAATCAGTTAGTTATTTTAGTTATATCACTAATGCTAGTGACTGCAGGTTATTTAAACTTCACCAGTACAAACAATAAAACAAATAAAGCAGAGGTAATAGCAGAATTAGGAGATGCTACATTAGTAAGTAGCAATAAAGTAGAAAATGGCACTATAGAAAATAACATAAACACAGAAAATATGGCAAATAACGTTTCAGAAAATATGGTAAATAATTTTGTAGATAATGTTACAGGAGAAACAAACGATAATGAGACAAATGAAATTATAGAAACAGTTCAGCAAGATACATATTTTACAACATCAAAGCTAGAAAGAGAAAATATATATTCACAGATGCTAGAAACGTATCAGGAAATATATAATAATACAAATTCAACAGCGGAACAAAAAGAAGAAGCAATACAAGAAATTTCAAATATTAATAAAATGAGAAATGCAATAATGATAGCAGAAAATTTAGTACTTGCAAAAGGATTTGAGGATATAGTAATATTTTCAAATTCAAATAGTGTAAGTGTTATAATAAAAGCAGAAAAATTAGAGCCTGAACAAATAGCACAAATACAAAATATAGTCTCAAGAGAACTAGAAGTGGGTGCAGAAGCAATAAGTATTAGTACAAAATAATTCAATGATTACTACACAATAAAAAAAGTTAAAAATATGTGTAAAATAATGAAGGAAAAAAATAAAAAAAGGCGAATAATATATTAGTACATGATATAAGAAATGTACAATAAAACTTGGAAGGCGGGTGCACACACATGCAAATAACAGACGTACGTTTAAGAAAAGTAAATTCAGAAAACAGAATGAAAGCTGTTGCTTCTGTAACATTCGATAATGAATTCGTAATTCATGATATTAAAGTTATCGAAAGTCAAAATGGATTATTTATAGCTATGCCTAGTAGAAAAACTCCAAACGGGGAATTCAAAGATATAGCTCATCCAATCAATGCTGAGACAAGAGAGAAAATTCAAAATGCTATATTAGAAGCATATAACTCTCCTGATGCTGAAACAGCTGAATAATAATAAATAAAAAAACACCTTAGGGTGTTTTTTTGTTTAAAAGTTAAATTTTGCAAATTTTGTCAAAAAACTTGATTTTTAAAAGATTTTAATGTATTATATATATGTAAGTAAATTTTCAGTTTTTGTAACTGACTTAAAACTAAGTGGGAAACCACATGGGAACAAAAACTTAAAATATGTCAACGGTCTTAGGCAGTCCTATGTAATTCTAAAAAAGGGACTGCTTTATTGTTTTTCTAAAATATTAAAAAAGTAACTTATTTTAGGTTACAAATTAAGTCTTATTGAAAGGAAATGATAATTAATGAAAAAAGTAGCAATTATCATGGGAAGCGATAGCGATTTACCTATCGTAGAGAAAGCAATACAAGTTCTAAAACAATATCAAGTTCCATTTGAAGTACATGTGTATTCTGCACATAGAACCCCAGAAGAAGCAAGAAAATTTTCATTAAATGCACGTAAAAATAATATAGGTGTAATAATAGCAGCAGCAGGAAAAGCCGCCCATTTAGCAGGTGCAATAGCTGCCAATACTACCTTGCCAGTAATAGGAATACCAATTAAATCAAGTACATTAGATGGTTTAGATGCTTTGCTTTCAACAGTACAAATGCCAAGTGGAGTGCCAGTAGCAACAGTCGCAATAGATGGAGCAGAAAATAGTGCTATACTTGCAATACAAATGTTAGCAATAAATGATGAAGCCTTATGTGAGAAACTAGAAGAAGCCAAAAAAGAAAACGAAAGAAAAGTATTAGAAAAAAATGAAAAAATTTTAGAAAAATATAATTAATTGGAGGTGTTTGTTTTGGAAAAAACAAATCAAATGTATGAAGGAAAAGCAAAAAAAGTATTTGCCACAGATGATGAAAATTATTGTATAGTATCATATAAGGATGATGCTACAGCATTTAATGGATTAAAAAAAGGAACAATATTAGGAAAAGGTGTTGTAAATAACAAAGTAACAAATCATTTAATGAAACTATTAGAAAACAAAGGAATACCAACTCATTTTGTAGAAGAAATATCAGATAGAGAAACAGTAGTAAAAAAAGTAAGTATAGTTCCATTAGAAGTTATAGTAAGAAATATAGCAGCAGGTTCACTAGCTAAAAGATTAGGACTAGAAGAAGGAACAAAAATGCACAGTACAGTATTAGAATACTGCTATAAAAATGATGAATTAGGAGACCCAATGGTAAATGAATATCATATTTTAGCAATGCAATGGGCAACTAAAGAAGAAATAGACTTAATTGCTAAATATGCGTTAAAAATAAATGAAATATTATCAGAATACTTTAAAGAAGCAAACATCGAATTAATAGATTTTAAATTAGAATTTGGTAAAACAAAAGAAGGTAAAATTGTTTTAGCAGACGAGATATCACCAGATACATGTAGATTCTGGGATATGACAACAAAGGAAAAACTAGATAAAGATAGATTTAGAAGAGATTTAGGAGACGTTGACAAAGGATATAGAGAGATTATGAAGAGACTAGGACTTTAAAAAAGGTCAGTTTGAAAGGAATGAATACTAATGGGAAATATTCATGAAGAGTGTGGTGTATTTGGAATATATAGTCCAGAGCAAACAGATGTGGCAACAACCACATATTATGGACTATTTGCACTGCAACACAGAGGACAAGAAAGTTGTGGAATAGTTGTAAATGATAAAGGTGTATTTAACACATATAAAGATGTTGGACTTATAAATGATGTGTTTAAATCAGATGTAATGAAAAAATTGGGGTTAGGAAATATTGCAATAGGGCATGTAAGATATGGCACAACAGGAAGTAATGGAAGAGCAAATGCACAACCAATAGTTGTAAATCATATAAAAGGAAATATGGCATTAGCACATAATGGTAATCTAACAAACTGCGTTGAATTAAGAAGAGAGCTAGAACTTAATGGTTCTATATTTCATACAACTAGTGATACAGAGGTAATATCATACATAGTTACAAAAGAAAGAATAAGTAGTGATTCTATAGAAGAAGCTATAAGTAAAGCAATGGATAAAATAAAAGGAGCATATTCACTTGTAATAATGTCTCCAGCAAAGCTAATTGCAGTTAGAGATGAGCACGGATTTAGGCCACTTTGCTATGGAAAAACAGAGGATGGAAGATATGTAGTAGCTTCAGAAAGTTGTGCACTAGATGCAGTTGGGGCAAAATTGATTAGAGATATAAGACCAGGAGAAATTGTAGTATTTGATAGAGAAGGAGTAAGGTCAATAACTACCCACTGTGATAAGGTAAAAAAATCAATATGTATATTTGAATACATATACTTTGCAAGACCAGATTCAATAATAGAAGAAAAATCAGTACATAAAGCTAGATTAAATGCAGGAAAGTGTTTAGCTATGGAATACCCAGTTGATGCAGATGTTGTAATAGGAGTTCCAGACTCTGGAATTGATGCAGCAATAGGATATTCAAAAAAATCAGGCATACCATATGGAATAGGCTTTATAAAGAACAAATATATAGGAAGAACATTTATATCACCAGGGCAAAAAGCAAGAGAAGATAGAGTAAGAATAAAGTTAAATGTAATATCAAACACAGTAAAAGATAAAAGAGTAGTTTTAATTGATGATTCAATAGTAAGAGGTACTACTTGTGCACGTATAGTTAAGTTATTAAGAGATGCAGGTGCAAAGGAAGTACATATGAGAGTATCTGCTCCACCTTTTTTAAATCCATGTTATTATGGAACAGATATAGATTCAAGAGAAAACCTTATAGCATGTAACCACACAATAGAAGAAATTGAAAAAATAATAGGTGTGGATAGTTTAGGCTACCTAAAAGTAGAGCAACTTTCAAATCTAATAGGTGTAGAAAATAATGAAGGAATATGTGCAGCATGTTTTGACAATAAATATCCAACAGAAATCCCCAGAATGGCAAATAAAAATAAATTTGAGAATAAAATAGAAGAACAATAAAAAGGCGTAAAACATGAAGGAATGAAAAATTAAGTAAAAATACTTAAATGGTTCATTCCTGTTTGGGGTGTTACGAAAAAGATTTAAGCGAAAAAATTAATCAAAGTGAGAAAGGAAAAGAGTTTTATGAAAAGTTATAGCGAAACATATAAAGAAGCAGGAGTAGATATAACAGCAGGATATAAAGCAGTTGAACTAATGAAAAAACATATAGCAAGAACTGTAACAGGCAATGAAATATCAGGGATAGGTGGATTTGGAGGGCTATTTTCATTAGATATAAGTAACACAAAAAATCCAGTATTAGTTAGTGGAACAGATGGTGTTGGAACAAAATTAAAAATAGCATTTTTAATGGATAAACATGATACTGTAGGGATAGACTGTACAGCAATGTGTGTAAATGATATAATATGCTGTGGTGCAAAACCATTAATATTCTTAGACTATATTGCAGTTGGAAAAAATTATCCAGAAAAAATAGAGCAAATAGTAAAAGGTGTATCAGAAGGTTGCGTTCAAGCAGGCTGTAGTTTAGTAGGAGGAGAAACAGCAGAAATGCCAGGTTTCTATCCAGTTGATGAATACGACCTAGCAGGTTTTGCAGTAGGTGTGGTAGATAAAGAAAAAATATTAGATAATACAAAAGTTAAAGAAGGGGATGTAATAATAGCATTGCCATCAAGTGGAGTTCATTCAAATGGATTTTCATTAGTTAGAAAAGTTTTTGATATAGAAAATGCAAATTTAAAAGAACCAATAGAAAAACTTGGAGGAAGAAGTTTAGGGGAAACTCTACTAACACCTACAAAAATATATGTAAAGCCTATGCTTGCATTATTTGAGAAAATAGAAGTAAAAGCAGTATCACACATAACTGGTGGAGGATTTTATGAAAATGTACCAAGAAGCATACCAAATGGATATTGTGCAAAAATACAAAAATCAAAAATAAAAGTATTACCAATATTTAATTTGATTATGGAAAAAGGGAAAATTCCAGAAAGAGACATGTACAACACATTTAATATGGGAGTTGGAATGACTTTAGTAGTGAATAAAGAAGATGAAGAAAAAGCTCTTAAAACATTAAAAGATAATGGAGAAGAAGCATACACAATAGGACATATAGAAAAAAATGATGAAGATAAGATAGTATTAGAATAAATTTGAAAGGAAAAAACAAAATGTCAAAAACAAGAGTTGCAGTACTTGTATCAGGTGGAGGGACAAATCTACAAGCACTAATAGATTATGAAAAAAGTAATAATGCAAACTATGAGATAGTCATAGTAATTTCTAATAATAAACAAGCCTATGCCTTACAAAGAGCAAAGCAAAATGAAATTGAAACAGCAGTAATTTCAAGAAAAGATTTGCAAATAAGCCAGAAAGAATGGGAAGAAAAGATAATAAATAAATTAGAAGAAAAAAATATAGAACTAATAGTACTAGCAGGATTTATGAGTATATTAAGTGAAAAATTCACATCAAAATATCCAAATAAAATAGTAAATGTACATCCATCTTTAATACCTGCATTTTGTGGAAAAGGGTATTATGGTTTAAAAGTACATGAAGAAGTATTAAAAGCAGGAGTAAAAGTTACAGGTGCAACCGTACATTTTGTAAATGAAATACCAGATGGAGGAAAAATAATAGCACAAAAAGCAGTAGAAGTAAAAGAAAATGATACTCCAGAAACATTACAAAAAAGAGTAATGGAAGAAGCAGAGTGGAAGATATTACCAGAAGCAGTAAATGAAATTTGTAAAAAATAAGATAAGAATAAATATATAACTGCGACGAGATTGGGCGGATTGTATAACACAAACATAAATTATATATTTATAAAAAGAAAATTAAAGAAAGTGAGGTATAAAGATGAACATTTATGAAACAAAAACAATAGGAAAACTTATAAAAAACAACACATATGTAGGAAGAGGAATAGTAATAGGAAAAACAAAGGACAGTAAAAAAGCAGCAATAGCATATTTCATAATGGGAAGAAGTGAAAACAGTAGAAACAGAGTATTTGTAGAAAACGGAGAAGAAGTAACAATATATCCATTTGATGAAACAAAAGTACAAGACCCATCATTAATTATCTATTCACCAATTAGGGTATTAGAAAACAATATAATAGTTACAAATGGAAACCAAACAGATACAGTATATGATTTTCTAAAACAAGGAAAAACTTTTGAACAAGCATTAGAAACAAGAGAATTTGAGCCAGATGCACCAAACTATACACCAAGAATAAGTGGAATTATAAACATACAAAATGAAGATTTTACATACAAAATGAACATATTAAAAAGTGCAGATGAGAAAGGAAGTACATGTAACAGATATAACTTTAGCTATAAATCTTTACCGGGAATAGGTCACTTTATACATACATATATGTGTGATGGAAACCCAATACCAACTTTTGTAGGAGAACCAGAAAGAGTAGAGATACCAAATGATATAGATGAATTTACAAATGATATATGGAACAACTTAAATGAAGAAAATAAAATATCACTTTATGTTAGATTTATTAATATGAAGAATGGAAGTATAGAAAATAGGCTAATTAATAAAAATAAATAGTTACAATTCATAGTTTATACTAAAAAGTCCGCCAAATCTCGTCGGAGTTTCTATATTTTTTCTAAATTGAACCCACGAGGGCGATTGCCTTCGATGCTTTTCGGGGGTCTTCAATTTTTAAAAAATATAGAACTCCTGCGTTTGGCTACTTTATACATGTAATTGACTGTGAACAGTAATCATTAATAAATTTCTATAGAAAGGAATGAAAAAAATGAAAGAATTTGAATTAAAGTATGGATGCAATCCAAATCAAGCAAAAGCAAGAATATTTATGAAAAATGGAGAAGATTTGCCAATAAAAATTTTAAATGGAAAACCGGGATATATAAATTTCCTAGATGCATTTAATAGTTGGCAATTAGTAAAAGAAATAAAAGAAGCTCTAAATATGCCAGCAGCAACATCATTTAAACATGTAAGCCCAACATCAGCAGCAGTTGGAACAAAATTAAGCCCTGAATTAAAAAAAGCTTGTTTTGTAGATGATATAGAAGATTTAGATAAATCAGAACTTGCATGTGCATATGCAAGAGCAAGAGGAACAGATAGAATGTCTTCATTTGGAGATTGGATAGCTTTAAGTGATGAATGTGATATAACAACTGCAAAGTTAATACATAGAGAGGTATCAGATGGAGTAATAGCACCTGGCTATTCTAAAGAAGCACTAGAGTTATTAAAAACAAAGAAAAAAGGCAATTACAATATTGTAGAAATAGATAAAAATTATGTACCAGAAGAAATAGAACAAAAACAAGTATACGGAATAACTTTTGAACAAAGTAGAAATAATGCAAAAATAGATAAAGAAATGCTAAATAAAATAGTTACAGAAAATAAAGAATTGCCAGAAAGTGCTAAAATGGATTTAATAATAGCATTAATAACATTAAAATACACACAATCAAATTCAGTATGTTATGCAAGCCAAGGACAAGCAATAGGAGTAGGAGCTGGACAACAATCAAGAATACATTGCACAAGACTTGCAGGAAATAAAGCAGATATTTGGCACTTACGTCAAAGTGAAAAAGTATTAAACCTTCCATTTAAAGAAAATATAGGAAGACCAGACAGAGATAATGCAATAGATATATACATATCAGATGACTATCAAGATTTATTAGAAGATGGAGTATGGCAAGAATTATTTACTAGAAAACCAGAAGAATTTACAAAACAAGAAAAGAAAGAATACTTATCAAAAATAAAAGGAGTTGCACTTGCAAGTGATGCATTTTTCCCATTTGGAGATAACATTGAAAGAGCTGCAAAAAGCGGTGTAACATACATAGCTGAGCCAGGTGGTTCAATAAGAGATGAAAATGTTATAAATGAATGTAATAAGCTTGGAATTACAATGTGCTTTACAGGACTTCGCTTATTCCATCATTAAGCTTAATAAAGTTAAAATTCGAAATTTAGCAATTAATGATTTAACATAAAAATTTTGCAAGCTAAAAAATTTTTATTGTCGTAGACAACAAGGTTCCTGGGTACCCACCCACAATCTTTGATTGTGTTGGTGGGTAGGGTTCTTATTTAAATCATTAAAAAGCCAAAAAATTTGAAATAAACAATTGGAGGTAAAACATGAATGTAATGGTAATTGGTAGTGGAGGAAGAGAACATGCCATTATAAAAAAAATAAAACAAAATCCAAAAGTAAACAAAATATATGCTTTGCCAGGAAATGGAGGCATTTCAGAAGATGCCATATGTGTAAATATTGGAGCAAAGGAAATACAAAAACAAGTAGAATTTGCAGTAGAAAATAAAATAGATTTTGCAATAGTTGCACCAGATGACCCATTAGTATTAGGAGCAGTAGATGAATTAGAAAAAGCAGGAATAAAATGTTTTGGACCAAATAAAAAAGCAGCTATAATAGAAGGAAGCAAAGTATTTGCAAAAAATTTAATGAAAAAATATAATATTCCAACAGCTAAATATTGTACATTTTCTGATAGTAAACATGCATTAGAATATTTAGAAACAGCACCAATTCCAACAGTAATAAAAGCAGATGGATTAGCTCTAGGAAAAGGCGTAATAATAGCAAACACAAGAGAAGAAGCAAAGAACGCAGTAAAATCAATAATGGAAGATAGAAAATTTGGTGAAAGTGGAGCAAATATTGTAATAGAAGAATTTTTAACTGGTCCGGAAGTTTCAGTTCTTTCATTTACAGATGGAAAATCAATAATTCCAATGGTATCATCAATGGATCATAAAAGAGCATTAGATAATGATGAAGGTTTAAATACAGGTGGAATGGGAACCATAGCACCAAATCCGTATTATACTAAAGAAGTTGCAAAAGAGTGTATGGAAAAAATATTTACACCAACAATAGAGGCAATGAATAAAGAAAATAGAACATTTAAAGGTTGTTTATATTTTGGATTAATGATTACACCAAATGGACCAAAAGTAATAGAATATAACTGTAGATTTGGAGACCCAGAAACTCAAGTAGTATTGCCACTTTTGGAGACTGATCTTTTAGATATAATGATAGCTACAGCAGATGAGAAATTATCAGATATAGATGTAAAATTTAGCAATAAATCAGCATGTGCAGTTATAATGGCATCAGGAGGTTATCCATTAAAATATGAAACTGGATATGAAATAACAATGCCTAAGCAAACTACATCAGAGATATATATTGCAGGAGCAAAAAAAGAAAATGGAAAGCTATACACTTCAGGAGGTAGAGTACTTGCTGTAACAAGCGTTGCAGACACTTTAAAAGAAGCAATAGAAAAATCATATGCAGTTGTTCAAGAAATAGATTTTAAAGATAAGCATTATAGAAAAGACATAGGAGCCAAATGCATTAATCTGTAATTAACTAGAACAAATTTAATGTTAATGATATGTACAAAGTAGCCAAACGCAGGAGTTATATATTTAGGATAAATTGAAGCCCCCCGAAAAACATCGAAGGCAATCGCCATCGTGGGTTCAATTTGTAATAAATATATAAGCTCCGACGAGATTTGGC
>CANQWH010000015.1 GCA_947627495.1 uncultured Clostridia bacterium | reverse complement strand
TAAACAATAATTTTTTTATCTAAAGGGGGTCAAAATTGATTTATAAAAGGGGTCAATTTTCACTTGACAAATACAAAAATATAGAGGCAATACAGATACTAGATTACCAAGTGGAAAAACAAAAAGCAGAATTACTATATTTGATAAAACAAGAGAGTTTATGGAGATTGCTAATAAAATAACTGAATTATCAAAACGAGATAGAATCTCACTAGAAGAAAAAATACAGATATTTGAAAGATTTAAAAGAACAGGAGAAGAATTAACTGGAGATGCAGTTTTTGAAGGATATCCAGTAGGAAAATGGGCTATACAAATTAGATCAACTCTAAAACGTCAAAATGAAGAAACAAATCAGAGAATGAAGATTAATCCAACAGAAGAGCAATTAGACAGACTAAATACCTTAGGAATATTAGATAGACAAATAGATTCTACTACTGATGAAAAAATAGAAATGTTAGTAGAGTGGATGGCAAAATATCCAAAAGCTGAGATTAGACAAAATATTCCAGAGGATATACTAAAAGAATACGCTACAACAGAGGAAGAATATTTATCAATTGTTACACAATACCAAAAAATGCAAAAATATTATGAATATATAAGAGCAAGAAAAAGCAATGGTAAATTAACAGAGAAACAAATTTCAAAATGTAAGGAAGGAAATGTCAGAGGTGTCTTTGGTTATCCAACTTTGGTAGAAGAATTAGCAACTAAAACAGGAAAATCTGAAAAAGATATTGAATATATTATTAGAAATTATGGAACAATGGAGCATTTTATAGATTTATATAGAAATGGAAAGTTGAATGATTCTAAAGTAGAAGCTAGTTCTATAATAAGAAATACAATTGATATTGATTTAAATCCTAACAGTAAAGAGTTTGATGCTTTATATTCTGATATTATGAGTATAGAACAAGATGATAATATTTTAAGGTTATATTCTAGTGAAAAACTTAAAGAACAGCTAGAAACTTTAAATCCAAGAGAAAAAGAAGTAATTGAAAGAAGATATGGGTTATTATCAGATGATTTACCAAGAGATTTGGAAAATATTGCTAAAACATTTGGAGTTACTAGAAACAGAATAAGACAAATAGAGGCTAAAGCATTAAGAAAGTTAAGTCATCCTAGCAGAAAAAAGCAATTTACATATAATTTTGAAAAAAACAATATGTTAACAGATGATGAATGTAAATTGATTGATTCTTTAAAAGATAAGCTATATGCAAGTGATATTATCTTTCGCAATAACACACATATATCACCAGATGATATAAAAGATAAAGATATTTTAAAAGCTTTTGAACTTATAAGAAATATTCAAGAAATAACAAAAGAAAGAAAAGAACAAGAAGAACAAGAAATATTAGCGAAAATGAATACACCATTAGAAAATACAAATATATCCGTCAAAGCATATATGTATTTGCAAAAAAGAGGTATAGCACTAATAGGTGATGTAAAGTCTCTATCACCTCAAGACCTAATTGGTCTTTTAGAACAATTAGGAAAACAAGCATATGTAGAATTTTTAAGAGAATTAGAAAGGTATGGTGTAAATTATATTGATGACATAGAAAATGTAGAGAAAATGACAGAAGAAGAAATAGCAGAAAAGTTAAGACCAGAAGATTCGCAAGAAGAGGAAACACCTATAGAGAGTTTAAACTTGTCAGTAAGAGCATTTAATTTTATAAAAAGAGCAAATTTAAATACATTAGGAGATATAACACAATTAACAGAAGAAGAATTGAGAAAAAAATTTACCAAAAAGATTTGTGACGAAGTTATTCAGAAGCTTGGAGAATATGGACTAACATTAAGAGAAGATACGCAGTTAGAAGAAAACGATGCAACTCATGAGACAAGTAGTAATAAAGATACATTTATTGAAGATGTACTAGAAAAAGCTACTAAACGAGCAGAAGTAAGAGAGAAGGAAAAACGAGCCAGAGAGTTAGCAGAAAATTACGAAGAATTATTTGGAAAAAAAGCATCAACAGATGCACATCCTTTTGATGATGATGGCAATAAGTAAAGGAAAGTGGAGGTTAAAATGGGAAAATCTAAAGAAACAAGTCTTCAAGTCATTTCTAACACTGGAATATTGAAGAAAATAGTTAGCTTTATTATAAAAATATTTCATATAAAAAATATAGGTTTTTCAAACAATGATAATAAAGCTTTAAATGATAAAAATTCATTTTTAAAAAGCATTAAGTTCCAAGAAGATCCAGATAAAGCAATGTTACTAAAGTTGCAAGACGATTTAGAAAAAAATGGTATTAATGCAGAAAATGCATATAACTTAACCAAAGATTTATCTGAAACACAAAAAAGAAAATTATTAGATTTATATAAAGAACAAATAAAAATGTATGAGGCTAGTATAAAAAATCATAAGAATAAAATACTGGCAATTAAAAAAAGTAGTATAAGTATCATATAAAAAATAAAAAGAAAATATATTATAACAGGTAAGAGGTTATAAAATTTATGAGAAAAAAAAGAACTTATTTAATAATCATACTAGTAAGTATGTTAATAATAATGATAGGTGAAATATTCTTTTTAATAAATATTGTAAAAACAGATAACTATAATAATATTTCTTTAAAAGACAATTCAAGAAATAATGTGAATGAAAAACAACAATTAGGTCAAAAAGTAGAAGAGAATATTAATGTAATACAAACAAAAGATAATGATACTGAAGATTTACAACTAAAAAGTGATGATTTATTTGCTAAGTATTATCAGCAAGCAAATATTTTACTACAAAATATGACTTTAGAAGAAAAAGTTGGACAAATGTTTTTAGTTAGATTTCCAAGAGATGGAGTAATTGAGCAAATAGAAAATTATCATCCAGGTGGTTATATACTATTTGCAAGAGATTTTAAAAACGAGACCAAAAGTTCTATCATTGAAAAATTAGAGCAATGCCAAAATGCAAGTAAAATTAAATTGATATTTGGAGTTGATGAAGAAGGAGGAAGTGTTGTCAGAGTAAGTAACTATAGTGAGTTTCGTGAAAGTAAATTCCTATCACCTCAGCAAATATGGGAAAAAGGTCAATTAACATTAATCTTAGAAGATTCAACAGAAAAATCCAATTTATTAAAAAGTATTGGAATAAATATGAATCTCACACCTGTACTTGATATAGCTACAGATCCAGAGGCTTTTATATATGAGAGATCATATGGTAAAGGGACTCAAGAAACATGTACTTATGCGTCAGAATTAATAAAAATTATGAATAATGATGGTATGATTTCTGTAATGAAACATTTTCCAGGATATGGTAATAATGTAGATACACATACAGGAATTGCTATTGATGAAAGACCATACGATTCATTTAAAAATTCAGATTTTTTACCATTTATAAGTGGAATTGAGGCAGGAGGACCATGCATATTGGTAAGCCATAATATAGTAAAATCAATGGATGAAAATAAACCAGCTTCATTATCTCAAAATGTACATGATATTTTAAGAAATGACTTAAAATTTTCAGGTATTATAATAACTGATGATTTGGATATGAAGGCAATATCAGAATATATAGAAAATTCTGAAGCGGCTATTCAAGCAGTTCTTGCTGGCAATGATATAATTATTACATCTGATTTTGAAAAACAAAGACAAGAAGTTATAGATGCAGTAAATCAAGGAGTAATTTCAGAAGAAATTATAAATACAGCTGTTAGAAGAATATTAGCATTGAAATATATGTACGAAATAATGTAAAAGTTACGAAGGTTAAGTATTGTAAAATAAAAATATATAAAAGTGTAAAAAATGTCTCTATAGGTGCTAAGTATACGTATGACAAATTACAGGGAAATACTAGCAGTACATAAGAACAATAACAAAATTTAATTACGAAGTCTTTCTAATTGTTAGTTATACTAATATTAAGAAAGACTTTTTTAATAGATAAAAAATTTAAATAAATACGTTTAAAAACATAGAAAAATAACAATAAATATGATATAGTATATGCAAACAAAAAGGTATATAGGGAGGAATCCATTTGGAAAGAATAGTTTTAATAGATGGCAATAGTATACTAAATAGAGCTTTTTATGGAACAATGGCAACCAAAATGCTAATGACAGAAGATGGAACATATACAAATGCAATATATGGATTTTTAAGTATAATGTTCAAAATAATAGAAGATATAAAACCAGAATATATGGTAGTAACATTTGACCTAAAAGCACCAACACACAGACACAAGTTATATGAAGGTTATAAGGCAAATAGAAAAGGAATGCCAAATGAACTTGCAGGTCAAATGCCAATATTAAAAGAAATACTAGAAGCAATGAAAATAAAGATAATAGAAAAAGAAGGATATGAAGCAGATGATATTTTAGGAACTTTAGCAAAATGGGGAAAGAAAAAAGGTTTAGATGTAACCATACTAACAGGAGATAGAGATAGTTTCCAATTAATAGATGAAAATATAAAAGTAAGAATTCCACATACATCAATGGGAAAAACAGAAACAGATGATTACACAGTAGAAAAAGTATTAGAAAAATATGAACTTCCTCCTAAAAGCTTAATTGAAGTAAAAGGCCTTGCAGGAGATAGTTCTGATAATATTCCAGGAGTTCCAGGGGTAGGAGAAAAAACAGCAATAAACTTAATAAAAGAATACAAGAATATAGAAGGTATATATAAACACATAGATAAAATAAAAGGAAAACTAAAAGAAAAATTAGAGCAAAACAAAGAAATGGCTTATTTATCAAGAACATTAGGAACTATAGATACAAAGGCTCCAATAGAAAAAAATATAGAAGAAATGAAAGTAGAAGAATGGGATAAAAATAAAGTATTTGAAATCTTTACTAGACTTAAATTTACTAGATTTTTAGAAAGATTTGATCTTCATGTAGAAAGAAAAACAGAAGTAAAAATAGAATTAAATTATGAGGAAGCAACAAGTAATACATTAGAAAAAATAAAAAATAATATAACAAATAGTAAAAAAATGTTTTACTACATTATAGAAGAAGATAAAAAAGATTATGGAATATTGAATAAAGCAATAGAAGGAATTACAGTATATTTAGAAGATGAGAATAAATCATATTTAATAAAAAATCCAATGGAGTTAAAAGAAATTTTTGAAAATCAAGAAATTTTAAAAATAGGTTATAAACAAAAAAAAGACTATATTTTATTAAAACAATTAGAAATCAATGCAAATAATTTAATGTTTGATATAGAAATAGCTGGATATTTATTAAATTCTAATATTAATAAATATAGTATAGAATATTTAAGCCAAGAATATTTGCAATTAAATTTACAAGAGTATTTAAACAAAGAAGAACCAGAAGAAAAACAATTAACATTATTTGATGCGGTTCAAAACGAACAAAAAGATAGTAAGAAATATTATATATATTCATATATTATAAACAAACTATATTCTACCTTATTAGAAAAAATGAAACAAGACCAAGTTATAGAACTATTTGAAAAAATAGAAATGCCACTAATTGAAGTACTTGCAGACATGCAGTATCAAGGAATAAGAGTAGATAAGGCACAACTAGAAAAATTTGGAGATGAATTAAAGCAGCAAATAGATAATTTAACAAAAGAAATATATGATTTAGCAGGAGAAGAATTTAACATAAATTCAACAAAGCAATTAGGAGAAATTTTATTTGAGAAACTTAAATTGCCATTAGCAAAGAAGAACAAAACAGGCTATTCAACAGGTGTAGAAATATTAGAAAAGCTAAAAGCAACACATCCAATTATAGATAAGCTATTAGAATATAGAAAATTAGTTAAACTAAATTCTACTTATGTAGAAGGATTAATACCATATATTAATAGTAATACAAATAGAATACATTCAAGTTTTCATCAAACAGTAACTGCAACAGGAAGAATAAGCTCAACAGACCCTAACTTACAAAATATACCAACAAGAAATGAGATAGGAAAGAATTTAAGAAAAGTATTTAAACCAGAAAAAAATAAGATATTTGTAGATGCAGACTATTCACAAATAGAACTTAGAGTTTTAGCTCATATCTCAGATGATGAACACATGATACAAGCGTTTATTGATGATGAAGATATACACAAACAAGTTGCATCAAAGGTATTTAATGTGCCAATAGAAAAAGTAAATGATAAACAAAGAACAAGAGCAAAAGCTGTTAATTTTGGAATTGTATATGGAATAACAGATTTTGGTTTAGCAGAGCAAATATCCATTTCAAGAAAAGAAGCAAAAGAATATATAGACCAGTATTTAGAAAAATATCAAGGAATAAAACAGTTTATGGATAATATAGTAGAAACAGCAAAAAATGAAGGCTATGTTGAAACACTATACCACAGAAGAAGATATGTACCAGAGATAAAATCAAATAACTATATGGTAAGGCAATTTGGAAATAGAATAGCAATGAACACACCAATACAAGGAACAGCAGCAGACATTATGAAACTTGCAATGATAAATGTATACAAAAAATTAAAAGAACAGAATTTAAAATCAAGAATAATATTGCAAGTACATGATGAGTTATTAGTAGAAGCGGAAAAAAATGAAATA
Source organism: uncultured Clostridia bacterium (assembly GCA_947627495.1). GTDB lineage: Bacteria > Bacillota > Clostridia > TANB77 > CAG-508 > UMGS1781. Next base: position 18,155 of record CANQWH010000015.1, on the reverse strand, counting down.
GAGCAAGTAGAAGATATTTTAAGGCAAGAAATGGAGAATGTAATAACTCTAAAAGTGCCATTAAAAATTGACATAAACGAAGGTAAAAATCTATATGAAGCAAAATAAAAATATTTTTGGAAGGTGATATAAAGTGTGCCAAATCTCCTGAGTTTGGCTACTTTAGTATTATATATTATAAAGCATAATAAAACCTAACAAAAAAGGAGAAACCTATTGAAAAATACAATAATAATTATTATAATAATATTGGCAATAATTTTAGCAATGCATTTAAATTTGTTGCCAAAGATTTATCCGAAAAAGTATGATGAATACGTTGAAAAGTATGCAAAAGAAAATGATTTAGACCCACTATTAATATATAGTATAATAAAAACAGAAAGTAATTTTAATGAAAATGCAAAATCTAAAAGTGAAGCAATAGGACTAATGCAAGTAATGCTTTCAACAGCACAGGAAGTGGGAAACGATTTAGAATTGCAAGAAATTACAGAAGAAAATTTATATAATCCAGAAACTAATATAAAAATAGGAGTAAGATATTTTAAAAATTTAATTGAAAAGTATAATAATTATAATTTAGCAATAATAGCATATAATGCGGGAATGGGAAATTTAGATAAATGGTTAGAACAAGAAATTATAGATGAAAATGGACAAAATTTAAAAGATATACCATTCGATGAAACAAAAAATTATGTATATAAAATTCTTAAAAATTATGAGATTTATAAAGAAATCTACTAATATAAAAAATAATTTATTAACAATAACATAATATTTTATTTAAAAACTTAATTTAAATAAATTGAGAAAGGAATGATTTTTTTTATGAGTAAAATTTTAGTAACAGGAGGAGCAGGCTATATAGGTAGCCATACGGCAGTTGAATTACTAAATAATGGAGAGCAATTAGTAATAGTAGATAATTTTTCAAATAGTTCACCAGAAGTACTTGATAAAATAAGAAAGATAACCAATAAAGACTTTAAGTTTTATGAAGTTGATTTATTAGATGAGCAAAATGTAGAAAAAATATTCAAAGAGAATGATATAGAAGCAGTAATACATTTTGCAGGATTAAAAGCAGTAGGAGAATCTGTATTGAAACCAATAGAATATTATCATAATAACATAACTGGAACATTAATATTATTAAAACTTATGAAAAAGTATAATTGTAAAAAAATTGTATTTAGTTCATCAGCAACAGTATATGGAAATCCAAAAGAATTACCAATAAAAGAAGATTTTCCATTATCAACAACCAATCCTTATGGAAGTACAAAATTAATGATAGAACAAATTTTGCAAGATGTAGCAATAGCAGATAAAGAATTTAGAGTAATACTATTAAGATACTTTAATCCAATTGGTGCACATAAAAGTGGATTAATAGGAGAAATTCCAAATGGAATACCAAATAATGTAATGCCATATATAATAGGAGTTGCTGAAGGAAAATATAAAGAATTAACAGTATTTGGAAATGATTATCCAACACCAGATGGAACAGGTGTAAGAGATTATATTCATGTTGTAGACCTAAGTTTAGGACATTTAAAAGCATTAGAAAAAATAAGAAAAGAAGCGGGAGTAAAAATATATAATTTAGGAACAGGAAATGGATATTCTGTACTAGAATTAGTAAAAACATTTGAAAAAGTAAACAATGTAAAAGTAAAATATAAAATAGGACCAAGAAGACCAGGAGATATTCCAGCATGTTATGCAGATCCAAGTAAAGCTGAAAAAGAACTAGAATGGAAAGCTACAAGAGGTATAGAAGATATGTGTAGAGATGGTTGGAATTTTGCAATTCATAACAAATAAACATAGTATTAAGAAAGGTTTGAAATATCAATGAAACGAGTATTATTAGGAATGAGTGGAGGAGTAGATAGTAGTGTAGCAGCCATTCTATTAAAAAAGCAAGGATATGAAGTAATAGGAATTACAATGAAGCTATATGAGGGAGAAATAGAAGGAAGCTGCTGCAATACAAATTCAACTTTAGATGCAAAAAGAGTATGTGATTATCTAAAAATTCCACATTATACATTAAACTTTAAAGAAGAATTTGAAGCAAAAGTTATACAAAATTTTATATGCGAATATAAAAATGCAAGAACTCCAAATCCATGTGTAGAATGTAATAAATATTTAAAATTTGGATTAATGTATAAAAAAGCATTAGAATTAGAATGTGAATATATTGCAACAGGGCATTATGCAAAAGTAGAATATTCAGAAAAATACAAACAATATGTACTAAAAAAATCAGATGAAGAAAAAAAAGACCAAACCTATTTCTTATATTCAATTCCAAGAGAAGTAGTACCACATATATTATTTCCATTACAAAATTTAAAAACAAAACATGAAACAAGAAAAATTGCAGAAGACCATGGGTTAAATATAGCACATAAAAAGGATAGCCAAGAAATATGTTTTATACCAAATGATGATTATAAATCATTTCTAAAAGATTATATAAAAGAAAAAACAGGAAATATAATATTACAAAATGGCGAAATACTAGGGCAGCATAAAGGTTTAACAAATTATACAATAGGTCAAAGAAAAGGTTTAGGAATAGCATATAAAGAGCCACTATATGTTATAAAATTAGATAAAGAAAAAAATGAAGTAGTAGTTGGAACAGAGGAAAACTTATATAATAAAGAATTATATGCAAATGAACCAAACTGGTTAGTATTTGATAAATTAGAAAAAGAAATAGAATGCTATGCAAAAATAAGATATAGAGCAAGTCCTGCAAAAGCAAAAATAACACCTATAGGTGATAAAGTAAAGGTAGAATTTGTAGAGCCTCAGCGAGCAGCAACAAGTGGACAATCAGTGGTTTTTTATGATGAGGACGTTTTATTAGGTGGAGGAAAAATTATATAAAACTTGTTCTAAAATGATACATACCGTAAATATAATATCTTAGGGTATAAATATATTAAATTAAACCCTAGAAGGAATGTAATATTTATGGTGGTATATATTAAGCAATCAGAAAAAATAGAATATTTACAAAGAATACTAAATATAATTAAGAAAGAAAATGTAGAAAACAAAGAAATATTATATTTACCAATAAATAAAACAAGTAAACAAAGAAAAAAGGAAAAGGTAATAGAAAAACTAAGTAAATATTTATTTTCTTACAACATAAAAAACATAGTATTAGAAACAGAAATGATGCAAGATGAAGACATAAAAAACATATTATATAAAAATAAATTTAATATATTAGATGGAAGCAATTTATCAAAATTTTTTGTGTATGATGTAATAAGAAGAATATATGAATATAAAAAAAGCAATATAGAAGCGGGAGAAGTTACTATTGTAGTAAACGAAAATGATAATATTAATATAGAAAACATAATAAGAATAGCACATAGCGTAAAAAGATTAAACATAATAACAACAAACACAAAAAAATTTAAGAAAATTGTTGATTATTTATATGAAGAATTAGGCATACTAATAAAACTATCAAATAACATAAAAACTAACCTAAGAACAACAGATATAATAGTAAACATAGATTTTCCAGAAGATATAATAAACAAATTAGAAATACCAAATAATGCAATAATTGTAAACATACCAAAAAATGTAAATATAAATTCAAAAAAATTTACAGGAATTAATATAAAATCATGTGAAATAGATATACCAGATAAATATAAATTAAAAGGCTTTGATGATAAAGCTATGTATGAATCATTTATATATAATAAACCTGTAATTAAAATATTTGAGCAAATTGAAAATGATTTTATAAAAATTAAAAGATTAAACGGTGTAAATGGTGTAATAAGTGCAAAAGAATTTTTACAATGAACAAAGGTAGAATATAAATTTATAGGTTAAATATTCTATTCTTTAATTGTAATATATATAAAATAGATTATACAACAAAAGTAGCCAAACGCAGCAGTTATATATTTATTAAAAATTGAAGACCCCCGAAAAGCATCGAAGGCAATCGCCATCGTGGGTTCAATTTAGAATAAATATATAACTTTTGGCGAGATTTGGCGGACTTTATAGTAGATACTCAATAAATAGTAGAATAGTAGTTCTAGAATTTGTAAAAATTTACAAAATTCTACTTGACAAAATAAACATTGTAGAGTAAGATAAAGAAACCATAATATAAATAAATATAACAAAATAAAAAGGGGTAATGAAAAATGGAAGAAAAAGAAATTTTATTAACACAAGAAGGATATGACAATTTGGAAAAACAATTGGAATATCTAAAAACAGAGAAAAGAGCAGAAATTTCAGAACGTATTAAAGTTGCTTTAGGTTTTGGAGATTTATCAGAAAATTCAGAATATGATGAAGCAAAGAATGCACAAGCAGACAATGAAATAAAAATAGTAGATTTGGAAAATAAATTAAGATATGCAAGAATTATAGATGAATCAGAAATAGATACAAAAACAGTACAAGTAGGAAATACAGTAAAAATTTTGGATTTAGAATTCAATGAAGAATTAGAATATACAATAGTAGGTTCAACAGAAGTTGACTTAAGTAAAAATAGAATTTCAAATGTTTCACCAATAGGAGCAGCATTAATAGGAGCTAAGAAAAATGAAATTATAGAAGCAAATACTCCTGGTGGAGTAGCAAAATACAAAGTGCTAGAAATTAGAAAATAGAAATAAACACATAAGAATTTTGTGAAATAAAAGGAAAAATAATAAAAATTAACATAATTTTACCATTTTATGTAGACAAACCCAAAAAAACGTAGTATAATAGAAATGTCTGAAAAAAGACTAGTCTAAAAGTATAAATAATATAATAACTTATAGACGAAAAAAAGGAGGAAATAAAATTGGTTACAAATTATTCACAAAACAACTATATTTTATTAGTTGGTCAAGTTACAAGTGAGAAAAAATTTAGTCACGAAATTTACGGAGAAAGTTTTTATACTTTTAATTTAGAAATCCCACGTTTAAGTGGAATATCAGATATTATACCAATTACAATATCTGAAAGATTAATTGCAAATTTTGACCTTACAATAGGTAAAAAAGTTGTAATTGAAGGACAATTTAGATCATACAACACATATGAAAACACAAAGAGTAGATTAATCTTAACAGTTTTCGTAAAAGAAATTAGAGAAAAAGGAGAAGACGAAGAAATAAAAGTTCCTAATGAAGTTCAATTATTAGGACATATATGCAGAAAACCAATATATAGAAAAACACCATTTGGTAGAGAAATAGCAGATATATTAGTAGCAGTAAATAGAGCATATAATAAATCAGATTACATACCATGTATTACATGGGGAAGAAATGCAAGATTCTGTGAAGATATGCCAATAGGTACAGAGCTTAAATTAGTAGGAAGAGTTCAATCAAGACCTTATGAAAAGAAACATGAGGATGGTAGCATAGAAAAAAGAACAGCCTACGAAGTTTCTATAAGCAGTTTAGAATTTGTAAATAAAGAAGAAAATAAAAACGAAGAAGAAGTTGTTACAACTGAAGAAGCTATGTAAAAATAGAAGGAGAAAATAAATGGATTATTTGTATATATTACAGCAAGCATTAGTAGCTATAATTTCAATATTTTGGATATATAATATTGCTATAAGTGTTTGTTCATTAATAAAATTCAAAGAAAAACCATTATTAGTAAATAAAACTCATAAATTCATGGCATTAATTCCTGCACACAATGAAGAAAAAGTTATAAAAAACTTAATAGAAAGTTTAAAAAATCAAAATTATCCTAAGGAATGTCTTGATATATATGTAGTAGCAGATAACTGTACTGATAGCACTGCCCAAATTGCAAGAGAGGCTGGTGCTATTGTATATGAGAGAACAGATCCTGAAAAGAAAACAAAAGGATATGCAATGCAATGGTTCTTAAGAAAAATGCAAGAACAAAATGCGGATTATGATGCCTTATGTGTTTTTGATGCAGATAATATTGTAGATAAAGAATTTATGAAGGCAATGAATAAAAAGTTATGCCAAGGAGAGGAAATAGTACAAGGATATAGAGATATAAAAAACCCAGATGATACTTGGATAACTGCAGGTTATGCTTTATTCTATTGGACTATGCATAGATTTTACCATTTAGCAAGATATAATGTTGGATTATCACCATTATTAAATGGAACTGGTTTTATGGTTAAATATGATTTAATTAAAGAAAAAGGATGGAATACAAAAACCTTAACTGAAGATATAGAGTTTTCATTAATAAATATAGCAAATGGTAGAGCATTAGGTTGGTCAACAGAAGCAATAGTATATGATGAGCAACCATTAGGATTTAAACAATCATGGGCACAAAGAACAAGATGGTCAGTAGGACATTTGCAATGCTTTAAATATTATATTAAAGACTTAGCAGCAGGTGTAATAAAAAATAGAAAAATAATGAATTTTGATGGTTTACTATATTTAATGGGTATGCCAATAATGGTAGTAACACTTGCAATATTAATTATAAATTTTGCAATATATATGGGAGATGGAATGACATTAGCGGGTCTAATTTGGAATTATGCTAAATATTTAGCAGCAACATTCATTATACCACCACTTACTGCAATTCTTACATTAGTATTAGATAGAAGACCTATAAAACCTATGTTAAAAGGAATTCTATGTTATCCAGTATTCTTGGGTTCATGGATATTAATAAATATAAAAGCAATAATAAAACCAAATACAACATGGGATAAAATAGAGCATGTAAGAGATATAAAGACAAAGGAAGTATAAGTGTTTAGTTGAAAAAATAATTTTATAAAAACTCGGATTACCAAAAAATCCGAGTTTTTTTGCATATAAAATGGCTACAATTCACATTTTATACTAAAAAGTCCGCCAAATCTCGTCGGAGTTCTATATTTTTTTAAAATTGAACCCACGCCGGCGATTGCCTTCGATGCTTTTCGGGGGTCTTCAATTTTTTAAAAATATAGAACTCCTGCGTTTGGCTACTTTTAATTAATGATTTTAGATAAAAATTCTGCAAGTGAAGTGGTTCTAACGAAAGGAGCAAGAAGTTCTAAGTAGATTTTTTGGAAATAGTTCAAATTTACTTTGAAAGGGTGCCAAAAAAGATACATAGAACTTCTGCGAACTGGATGTTAGACAAACGAACTAAAGAATTTTTATCTAAAAGCATTGAAACGTTACAACATAAAATATTACAATAATATTACAATAATATTAAATTTACATGACAAGCACAAAATTAATTTACAAAAAAATCAAATAGTGTTAAAATAAAAAGGAATTGCTAGTATATATAAAAGAATATAAACATTTAATAGCAGTTTTTAGTTAAAATAGAAAGGAATGAAATTTATATGAAGAAAAAAATTTGTGTAATTTTTTTGTTTTTAATTTTTATATTTGTTAATTTGTGTTTAACTATATCTTATGCAGCAGTTCCTGTAACAGATGAAAATTTAAAAGAGTCATTGGAAAAATTTGCAGAAGCATCATTAGATAGTGAAGAACCTTATACTATTTCTGTTCAAGATAAAGTTATAACAATAAAAAGTGGAGAAAATGAATTAAAACTAAATTATGACTTAAGTACTGAAAAACCAACATTCTCTTACGAAGTTGATATAACAAAGGGAATGACTTATACCGAATACACAGAAAAAACAGAAAATATGTTAGCTACTATTTTTGGATATATAGTAGTTGCTGACATACAGGGAGTGGATTTTGAAGATTCAACTGAATACTTTGTATCAATAATATTTCAATATGCGCTTACTGCTCCATCAAGTAAATATAATATTATAGACGATTTAAATACAAGTGTTGAAAAAACAGATGATCCAAATACATTTTATGCTTCAGAATTTCCAGAAAAAGGAATGGAATATGTAAATAAAGTATACGAAAATAAACAAACTATGTCAGATGCAGAAAATGGAATAAATTCATTTGAATATTCAGTTGAGAAAAAAGATATAGATGCAGATTCTTGTAAATTAGTATCTACAATAAGTATAAATCTTGATGCTGATTTTTCTAAGATAAATGAGATGGCGTCATTTAATCCAACTGGAATTACAAAAGACAACGCAGACTATGTAATAAATTTAAAAGAAGGACAAAAATGTAAAATAGATACAGAAAAAACAATAACAGGTTATGAATCTTATGGCTCTTGTATAGATTATGATGACGAAAAATACGAGATAATAGCTGTAGAACCAGGTGAAGGCATTTTAATATTAGATATAGATACAGAAAAAAACATATCATTTTATATAACAGTAGAAAAAAATACCAATAATGAACATTTAGAAGATATGGTTGTTAGCATAGAAGGTGATAATCAAACGGGAGGAGATAAAACACCTACACCAGACAAAGAAACACCAGAAAAAGATAATACAAAAACACCAGAAAAAACAGATGAAGGAGAATCACAAAATAAAATTCCTAATGCAGGTTTAAAAGGATTTCTACTATTCATAATAGCAATATTTATCATTTACATTATAAAAACAGCATATAAACTAAAAAAATATAAAGACATAAAATAAAAGAATTAAAGCACTAATTTTTCAAAAAGTATTGAAAAATTGGTGCTTTTAAGTGTATAATAATATTGTTTAATTTGTAATAAAAAGGAAAATAGAAATTTAAAAAATTCTATATGTGCTTTTAGATAAAATAAGAAAGGAATGAAATTAAAAATGGGAAACATAGACTTAAAGGATACATATTTAAAATTTTTTGAAAGTAAAGGACATAAGATTATACCAAGTGCACCAATCATACCAGAAAATGATCCAACATGCTTATTTAATACAGCAGGAATGCAACCATTAGTACCATACTTAAAGGGAGAGCCACATCCAGAGGGAACTAGATTAGCAGATGTGCAAAAATGCTTTAGAACAAACGATTTAGAAGCAATAGGAGATACAACACATCATACTTTTTTTGAAATGCTTGGAAATTGGTCTTTAGGAGATTATTTCAAAAGAGAATCAATAACATGGAGTTTTGAACTTTTAACAAAACATTTAAACATACCAGTAGAGAACTTAGCAGTAACTGTATTTAAAGGAAATGATATAGTTCCAGCAGATACAGAATCGGCTGAAATTTGGAAAAGTGTTGGAATTAAAGAAGAAAGAATAGCATTCTTAGGGGAGGATAATAACTGGTGGCCTAATATGGAACTTACAGGACCATGTGGACCAGATACAGAAATATTCTATTGGAGAAGTAATGAAGCTATACCAGAAAAATTTGATCCAGATAATGAAAATTGGGTAGAAATATGGAATAACGTATTTATGCAATATAACCATGAACCATCTGGAAAATTTGTACCATTAAAAAATAAAAACGTAGATACAGGTCTTGGAGTAGAAAGAGTAACAGCAATATTAGAAGGATATACAGATAACTATAAATCATCTGTATGGAAGGAAGTTATCAAAAAAATAGAAGAAATATCTGGCTTATCATATGATGATGAAAAAAATGCAAAAGCAATGAGAATAATAGCAGACCACATAAGAGCAGTTGTAATGATAAGTGGTGATGATGCAGGTATAATGCCAAGCAATACAGACCAAGGATATATATTAAGAAGATTAATAAGAAGAATTATAAGATATGCAAAAAAACTAAATATAGACATTAACAGCAATTGGGAACAAGAACTTGCAAAGTTAATAATAGAAAAATACTCAAAATACTATTCAGAGTTAGAGAGAAATAAAGAAAAAGTATTACAAATATTAAAAGATGAAAAAAATAAATTCAATAGAACACTAGAAAAAGGACTAAAAGAATTTGAAAAAGCAATAAGCAATATCGAAGGAAAAGAAATAAACAAAGAAGTAGCATTTAAGTTATATGATACTTATGGTTTTCCAATAGAATTAACAGAAGAACTTGCAAAAGAAAATGGACTAACAGTAGATACAGAAGGATTTAAACAAAAATTTGCAGAACACCAAGAAAAATCAAGAGAAGGGGCAACACAAAAATTCAAAGGAGGACTTGCTTCAACAGGAGAGATGGAAACAAAATACCATACAGCAACACACCTTTTAAATGCAGCACTTAAAAAAGTTTTAGGAGACCATGTTCACCAAAAAGGAAGTAATATTACAGCAGAGAGAATGAGATTTGATTTTTCACATAATGCAAAAATGACAGATGAAGAAAAGCAAAAAGCAGAAGATTTAGTAAATGAATATATAAAAATGGCAATACCAGTAGAAAAGTTAGAAATGCCAAAAGAAGAAGCATTAAAATTAGGAGCAGAAGCAATGTTTTTAGATAAATATGGAGATATAGTTTCTGTATATAAAATAGGGGATGTTTCAATGGAACTTTGTGGAGGGCCACATGTTCATAACACAAGCGAATTAGGACATTTCAAAATAAAGAAAGAAGAAGCTTCTTCAGCAGGAGTTCGTAGAATAAAGGCAATACTAGAATAATTAGAAAGGAATGTGAATATAATGGACGATTGTATTTTTTGTAAAATAGTAAATAAGGAGATTCCATCTACAGTAGTTTATGAAGATGATGAAATATTAGCATTTAGAGATATACATCCAGTAACACCAGTACACATATTAGTAATTCCAAAAAAACATATTTCAAGTTTAGCTGAATTACAAAAAGAAGATGAAGCAATAATTGGAAGAATTTATATGGTCATAAATGAAATAGCAAAAAAAGAAGGAATATTCGAAAAAGGATTTAGAGTTATAGTAAATTGTGGAGAAGATGGAGGACAAGAAGTAAAACATTTACACTTCCACTTACTAGGAGGAAAAAAATTAGGAGTAAAAATAGCTTAAAAAAAAACAGGGTGGAAAAAATAGTTATCCACCCGAAATTTTTTTAGCTATAATCTATTAGCAATTTCCACATCCGTTGTTACCTCCACAACAGCAACAGATTATTATTAATAGGATTATAATCCAGCAACAGTCATTTCCAAATCCGAAACCACCGCATCCGCATCCTCTATTTTCTGGCATACTATTTTCACCTCCCTGTGTAAGAAAAAATCTTAAGTTTTTTTCATTAGTTATGTTATATACTATTCTTAAATAAAAAAATGTGTTACAAAAAAATAAAAAGTATTGATAAAAGTTAAAATTTATAATAGAATATACGTGTAAAATATTATATGAAATAAATGTATAGTAGAGAATAAAATAAGAAAGGAATGAATTTTAATATGGGTTTAGAATTAATTGAAGTATGCAAAAACTTTGGAACTAAAAGAGCTGTAGATAAATTAAGCATTACTATTGATAAACCAGGAGTATATGGCTTATTAGGAACAAATGGTGCAGGGAAAACCACAACAATAAGAATGATTTTAGGAATAATAAAAAAGACATCAGGCAAAATTACTTGGAATGGAAAAGAAGTAACAAGAGAAAATGTTAATTTTGGTTATATGCCAGAAGAAAGAGGAGTATACCCAAAAACAAAAATATATGACCAATTAATGTATTTTGCAAGACTAAAGGGAATGAATATACAAGATGCAAAACAATCAATAGACTATTGGTTAAAAAGATTAGAAATGGAAGAGTATAGAGATAGTTTAGCAGAAAAGCTTTCAAAAGGAAATCAACAAAAAATTCAGTTTATAATTGCAGTAATGAATGACCCAGAATTAATAGTTTTAGATGAGCCTTTTAGTGGATTAGACCCAGTTAATACAGAAACTTTAAAAGATGTTATGAAAGAACTTATAAAAAAGGAAAAATATATAATAATGTCAAGTCACCAAATGACATCAATAGAAGAATTTTGCACAGACTTAAGCATATTAAATAAAGGAAAAACAGTATTACAAGGTAATTTAGAAAAGATAAAAAATAGTTATCCATCAGAAAAGTTGGAAATTGTAAGTACGAAAAATATTGATGAAACAATTAAAAACTTTGAATTAGAAATCATTGAAAATAAAGATAATCATTATCTACTAAAAATGAAAAATGAAAAACAAGGTGAAGACTTATTTAAGGAATTGGCAAATAGAGATATAAGAATAAATAAATTTGAATTTAAAAAACCTACTCTTAATGAAATCTTCATAGAAAAAGTAGGATAGTATAGAAAGGAATGAGAAAAATGAAAAATTTATTTTTAGTAACAGAATTTACTATTAAAGAAATTGTAAAGAAAAAGTCATTTATAATATCAACAATAATTTTATTAATTATGATAGTGGTAGCATTTAACATTCCTAATATAATAAAGGCATTTGGTGGAGATAACCTTAGTGAAAAGGTCTTAGTAATAGATGAAGAAAACTTATTTGAAGGCAATATAGAATCTTTAAACCAAATGGATATGGGTTATGAATTTGAATTAGCCAAGGAAAGTTTAAGTGATGAGCAAATAAAGGAAAAATTAGCAGATGAAAAAGATTCTTGTATTAGATTTACAAAAAATGGAGATACTATAAAAATGGAATACATAGTGGAAAGCGAAGCAATGAATTTTGATACTGTTCCACAGAATTTGGTTTCAACATTTACAAGTTTATATAGCAATATACAAATATCAAAATTAAATATAACACCAGAACAAATAGCAGCAATACAGCCACAATTTGAATTAGAATTTGTAGAAACAGAAGAAAATGCTGCACAAGGAAATGTTTTTATTATGATGATAATATCATTAATTCTATTTTATGCAGTATTTTTCTGTGCACAACAAGTTTCAGCTTCAATAACAACTGAAAAAACATCAAAGATAATAGAAACATTGGTAACATCAACAGATAGTAAAACAATAGTATTAGGAAAAACTTTAGGAATAGGAATTGTTGGTTTAGTACAAGTAATTTTAATGATAGTAGTAGCTTTAATATCAGCAAAATTCTGTATGGATCCAGAAATATTAAGTGAAATATTTGATTTATCATCAATTACACCTAAGCTTTTAGTTTTAACATTAGTATATTTCTGCTTTGGATATGCGCTATACTCTTTGTTCTTTGCTCTAACAGGTGCAACTGTAAGCAAACCTGAAGATGTTCAATATGCAAATGGACCAGTAAGTATTATAGCTATTATAGGATTTTACTTAGCATATTTTTCAATGATGAATCCTAATAGTGGTCTAAACAAGATATCAGGAATAGTTCCAATATCATCACCATTTAGTATGCCACTTAGAGTAATGATGGGAACAGCAACAACTGGAGAAATTGCAATATCTTTAGCGGTTTTAATGGCTACAACAATAGTAATAGCAATAGTTGCAATAAAAGTATATTCGGCAACAATATTAAATACAGGTGCAAGATTAAGCTTAAAAGACGCTTTTAAAATGGCTAAGGATGATAAATAGAAGGGAGAAAAAATGTTAAAAAAAGTTGCAATAATTACAAATGGAGGAGATTGTCCAGGATTAAATGCTGTTATAAGAGCAATTGTAAAAACAGCTGAAACAAATGGAGTAGAATGTTATGGATATATTGAAGGATATAAAGGACTTTATGAAAATAATTACATTAAGTTAGAATCAAATGGTAGTGCTTCAGGATTACTACATAGAGGTGGCACAATAATTGGAGCATCAAATAGTACAAACTTATTTAATTTAAAAGTAGAAGAAAATGGACAAACAGTATATAAAGATGTATCAGACTATTGTATTGAAAATGTAAGAAAAGCAGGATTTGATTGTATATTCACATTAGGAGGAGATGGAACACAAAAATCAGCAAGAGACTTCTCAATAAAAGGATTAAATGTAATAGGTGTTCCAAAAACTATAGATAATGATGTAGCACATAGTGAAATAACATTCGGATATAATACGGCGGTATCTGTTGCAACAGAAGCATTAGATAGATTACATTCAACCGCAGAATCACACCATAGAATAATGGTTCTTGAAGTAATGGGAAGATATGCAGGTTGGATAGCATTAGAATCTGCAATAGCAGGAGGAGCAGATGTTGCCTTAATTCCAGAAATTCCTTACGATATAAATAGTGTTGTAGAAAAAATAAACAAAAGAAAAGCAGAAGGAAAGAAATTTAGCATAATAGTAGTATCAGAAGGTGCAAAACCAAAAGACGGAGAAATGATAATAAGAAAAACACTAAACGATGGAAAAGGTTTAGATAATGTAAGACTTGGAGGAATAGGAGAAAAATTAGCAGAAGACTTAGAAGCATTAACAGGAATGGTATCAAGAAATACTACTCTTGGATATGTCCAAAGAGGTGGAACACCAACAGCTTTTGATAGAGTATTATCTACAAAATATGGATATAAAGCCATGGAATTAGCATTAGAAGGAAAATTTAACGTATTAGTAACTCTAAAAGGTGGAAAATTAAGCTATGTATCATTAGAAGATGTTGTAGGAAACAACAAAGAAATTGGTGCACGTTCAGGTGGAACAGCTTCAACAAATATAAAAACAGTAAAAATGAATGATGATTTGGTAAAAGTAGCAAGGAATTTAGGAATTTGTTTAGGGGACTAATGTGTAGAAAGGAGAAATTAAAAATGACAAGAGTTAGAGTAATAGGAAATAGTTCAGATTCAAGGAGACTTTATGAATTTATACAAAAAGTTGTAGAAGATAATGATATAAGAGTAGAATTAAAATGGGAAGATGTAACATCTAGCACAGCAAAAGTAAGATATAAAGTAGAAAAATTCCCAGGTTTAGAAGTTGATGGAAAAATGATAAGTGAAGGCAAATATGATTATACAGAAAAAGAAATATTAAGATTAATAAGATAAATAAAATTCAAATATATCATAAAAACTCTTTTCTTAAATATAATTATCATATATTAAAAGAAAGGAGTTTTTACATTGAAAAAGAGAGTATTTTTGTTAATATTTGTATTTGCATTAATTTTATTTTGTAATTCTGTTCTTGCAGTAGATGACGCTTATAGTTTTGAAATAAACATAAATGGAGATGTAGTAGAAAATGAACCAAAAAGTGCTACAGTAGTATTACAAGCAACAGAAGGAACAGTTTATGAAAAGGTTAGGATAAAAGTAGATTTTGTATCAGGTCCAGCAACTCCTAATATCATGGCATATGAAACTGGAGGAAAAGGATATAACATTTCAGAAATAGGATATTGGGGTCCTGAGACAGGATTTACGGTAGGAGGAACATTTAAGAATGAGACACCAATAATAGCTACATATCCAAAGGCAGGAACATATGTCTCAAGATTAAGTCTAATAGATTTAAGTAAAAATAATGAAGTAATTGTATCACAGGAATTTACTCAAACTGTTCTTGAAAAAACAACGGAGCCAAAACCAACACCAGAGCCAACACCAGATAACACCAATGCTCCAGCAGAAAATAACACAGTAGATGAAATTCCACAAACAGGAACAAGTATATGGGTATATTTAGCAGTAATATTAGTAGTATTTGCAGTTGGATTTGTTTTTGTTAAAGTTAGAGAAATGAAAAAATAATTTGTTACTATTTTTTATAAAAAACAAAAGAAATTAATCACATACTTATATGTTATTTCATAATATATATAACAGGTGATTTAATTTGAAAAGTAAAGTAATAGTAATTAATAAGAAAATATATTTGTTACTTCTTATAATTACTATTACTTTTATTTGTATGACATTCCCAAGAAAAAAAGAAACAACAATAAATGAAAACATTAATAGTAAAAACGCTACTAAACTTGCAGTATATAGTTCTGTAAATGAAACGGATAATGAAGAAAATAAAAATTTAGAAAATACATATAGTAAAGCAAATACAAGCAATATTATAGAAAATAAACTTGAAATTCAAGAGATAGATGGAACTCCAGTAATTGGAAAACTTGAAATTCCAAAAATAAATTTAACTACATACATTTTATCAGAAACAAATAAAGAAACACTAGATAAATCAGTTACAAAATTTTATGGACCAAAAGTAAATGGAGTAGGTAATTTATGTATTACAGGACATAATTATCACAAGGAGAGAATGTTTGGTGATTTAAAAGATGTAGAAATAGGTGATACAATATATGTAACAGAAACAAATGGAAATACTATAGAATATACAGTTTATGAGATTAATAAAGTATCTCCAAATGAAGTAGAATGTTTATCTCAAGATACAGGCGGAGAAAGGCAGATAACATTAATAACGTGCACAGCAGGGGCACTAAAGAGATTAGTTGTAAAAGCAATAGAAGTGTATGATTAAATATTATAAGTCAAACATTCCTGCTTTTTACCATTTACAACATAAAATTAAAGTGCAGAAGAAATCCTAAAAATTTATCTTGAAAAAGTAAAAAATATGTGGTATAAATATGTACAGTAAATCAAGGCTAATTCTATAGCCAAGTGTTGAATTTATTTAAAATCATTGTATAAACTTAAATCTATGCATTATGCCAGTATCTTATTGGTAAAAACAAATTTTAAATCTAAAACTAAAAGACTTTAAGTCAAAAAAATTCTTTAAAAATCCCGAGATTAAAGAAAAAATTTAAGAGAAAAAGCGGATTTTATCCATATATAAGTCCGCTTGTACAAGGAGGAATGTGTATATGGAAAAAAAAGTAAAATTATTAGAACCAACAAATGATGTAGTATTTCATGCACTATTTAGAAATGAAAACAAAAAATTAACTGAAAGCTTAATATCAGCAATATTAAAAGAAAAAGTAAAGATAAAAACAAGTGATAAAGATAGATATTTAAACATAAAAAATGCGAAACAAAAATATGGAATAATGGATTTAAGAACAGAATTAGAAGATGGAACAAATTGCAATATAGAAATACAAATGTCAAAATTTACATATGAAAAAGAAAGATTTTTGTATTACTGGGCAGATGCATATTCAAGACAATTAGAAAAAGGGAATAAATATGATAAGTTACATAAAACAATAAGTATAATCATATTAGATCACGAAATAGAAGAACTAGAAGGAGAAGAAGAATTAGGACTAAAATGGCAAATACGAGATAAAAGTGGAAAAAGATTATTGACAGAGCACCTAGAGATTGTTATAATAGAACTACCGAAAGCGATAAGACAATATAAAGAAAATAAAAAAGACGAAATAATAGAGTGGGCAAAATTTTTAGAAAATCCAAATAGTAGGGAGGTATCGGCTATTATGGAAAAGAATGAAAAGATAAAAGAGGCAGTAGAAGAATTAGAAATAATGAGTAGAAGTGAAAGATTAAGAAGACTAGCAGATTTAAGAGAAAAAGCAATAAGAGATGAACAAGCAGCACTAGACTATGCAACAGAAGAGGGCATAAAAAAAGGACAAGAGAATGGAAGAAAAATAGAAAAGATAGAAATAGCAAAAAATATGCTAAACAAAAAAATGAAGATAGAGGATATTAAAGAAATTACAGGCTTAACTATAGAAGAAATAGAAAATCTTACTAAAGAATAAAACATTTGTTATAAAAGTAATTAGCTCTAAGAATATAAGAGCGACAGTATTAGTTTATTTTATAATAATTAACTGTAATGCTACAATGATAAAATTATAAAAAAAATAGTTGAAAAAATAAAAATTATATGTTAAGATAAAAAAGTAAAAACAAAAGAAAGGAATGAATAAAATGAAAAGCACTAAAACCCTTGATACTGTAGAGAGAGAGAGAGAGAGAGCATATCTTTACAAGATACATTTAATAGAGAAAAATCAGAACAACGCTATAATATAAAAGAAGTAGCGAATTTTTTCTTATGCCCAAAATGCAATCCATGCAAAATGACAAATAAATTATATATAATATATGAGGAAATAAAAGTTGGCGGATTAGAAATTAGAACGAAGAAGTTAGAGGTAAAAAACTGTAAGCTACACTTCGTAAAATTTCTAAAAGAGCCAGCTTTTTGTGCGTTTGGTAGAGTTAAAAAGCTATATAACACTCCAAAGCTTTAAATTAAAAATTTAATCCAAAGTAGCCAAACGCAGGAGTTATATATTTAGAACAAATTGAAGACCCCCGAAAAGCATCGAAGGCAATCGCCATCGTGGGTTCAATTTGTAATAAATATATAACTCCGACGAGATTTGGCGGACTTTAAAGTACAAAATAAGAAAAAATTTTACAAAAA
>CANQWH010000014.1 GCA_947627495.1 uncultured Clostridia bacterium | reverse complement strand
AATTGCTTTATAACTTGTATCTTTAATTGTATCTGCTACAGCTATCATTCCTATTATATCCTTTTCATTTGCAAAATACAATACAGTTTTTCCTTGATTTAATAATTTACCACTTTCTTCATTTACTTTACTTATATCTATATTATTTTCTTCCATAAAAGCTTTATTTCCACCAATATAGTTTATACCATTTATTTTTCCTTTTACTCCTCTACTTGATATTGATGTAAATTCTTGTGCTTCATCTAATTCTATTTTTTCTTCTTTTACTTTTTCAATTACCGCTTCTGCTAATGGATGTTCTGAATTTTTCTCTAAAGCTCCTGCTATTTTTAATAACTCTTTTTCTGGTAAATTAGAAACAATATCTGTAACTCTAGGTTTTCCTTCTGTTATTGTTCCTGTTTTATCTAAAACTACTGTATCTACTAAATGTAATAATTCCAAACTTTCTGCTGATTTTACAAGTATTCCATTTTCTGCTCCCTTTCCTGTTCCTACCATTATAGCTACTGGTGTTGCTAAACCTAAAGCACATGGACATGATATAACTAAAACTGCTATACCCATACTCCAAGCAAATTCAAAATTCTTTCCTGCGAAAATCCATATAATTACCGTAAGTATAGCTATTGTAATTACTGTTGGTACAAAAATTGAACTTACTTTATCTGCAATTTTTGATATTGGAGCTTTTGAGTTGCTTGCTTCTTCTACTAATTTTATAATTTGTGAAAGTGTTGTGTTATCACCTACTTTTGTTGCTCTCATTTTCAAGTAACCATTTTTATTTATAGTACCAGAAACTACATTATCATTTATTGTTTTTTCAACTGGTATGCTTTCTCCTGTTATACTTGATTGATCTACTGAAGAACTTCCCTCTACAACTATTCCATCAACTGGTATGCTACCACCTGGTTTAACTGCTATTATATCTCCTACAACAATTTCCTCTAAACTTAATTCAATCTCTTTTCCTTCTCTAATAACTGTTGCTGTTTTAGGAGCTAAGTTTATTAATTTACTAATTGCTTCACCTGTTTTACCTTTTGATTTTGCCTCTAAATATTTTCCAAGGGTAATTAAAGTAAGTATAGTTCCAGCTGAT
Organism: uncultured Clostridia bacterium; assembly: GCA_947627495.1. GTDB lineage: Bacteria > Bacillota > Clostridia > TANB77 > CAG-508 > UMGS1781. Next base: position 23,987 of record CANQWH010000014.1, on the reverse strand, counting down.
TCAAAGTAAATATCCATTGAGTATCTTTGAACAATATCAAGTCTTCCATGTCCTAAGCCATATCCTATCATATATATTGCAAAACAGCCATAAACAGTTGCTGCCATACTTCCTATGGCAATTAATGAATCCATATTGGGTGTTCTTTTGGCTAATCTTTTAAACCCAACTATATAATAATTTCTATTTACATACATAATTGGAAGTAAAAGCAAGAATTGTGTAAATCCAAAAGTAATTGCATTTTCATTTCCATGGAATAATGTTTTTACAATTTGTGGAACTGGCAATCCAAACCATTCATATAACATGTGGTGCATTGATATATACATAAGTGGTATTAAAAAGCATAATGATATGATGAATCTTTTTTTCATTGATTTTATGTTTTCATTTGTTTTATCTGATTTTTTTTCATTTTTTTTTGTACTGCTTCTACTCTCCTCAAATACGCTTGCTCCATATCCTGCATTTACTACTGCTTGTACGATTTCTTCATTGGTTACACTATTTTCATCGTATTCTACTACCATGTTGTTTGATAATAGATTTACATTTACAGTTTTTACACCTTGTAATTTGCTTACTGCTTTTTCTACATGGCTAGAGCAACTACTGCATGTCATTCCCTGAACATCAAATTTAACCTTTCGCATTTTTTACATTTATTCCTTTCTTTTTGATTTATTTACTATTCTTTCTATTTCTTTATAAATTTTTTCTTCTACATTCTTAATAGACATTTTCTCTGCATTAATTCCCATTTGTCTTATCTTTTCTTTATCTTGTATTATTTCATTTATAGTTTTATCCAAAATCTGCTCATTTAATTCTTTATCTAATATAATCTTTGCTGCACCTGCATTTGCAAGAACTTTCGCATTATATTCTTGATGGTTTTCTGTTGCATACGGAAATGGTATAAATATTGCTGGTTTTCCACATTTTGAAACTTCTGTTATTGTCATTGCACCGCTTCTAGAAACTACTAAATCTGCTAAATTTAATACTTCTTCCATATTATAAATATATGGAACTATTGTAACATTATATTGATATTTTATATTCTTAACTACTTGCTCATAATTTTTATTTCCTACTGCCCACAATATTTGATATTTTTTATTTAAATGTTTATTTATAAGATTTATTAAACATTTATTAATTGATTCTGCTCCTTGACTTCCTCCAAATATTATTATCACAGGCAAACTCTCACTTAATTTAAGTTGCTGTTTTAATCTACTTTTTTGCTCTTGACCTAAATTTATTTTTTCTACCTTAGTTGGAGTTCCTGTAACTATTACATTATTTGCATTGTTTAATCTTTTTTTAGTATCCTCAAATCCAACTAAAACTGCATCAACTTTCTTTGCAAATAGTTTTACTGCAACACCAGGAAAAGCATTACTTTCATGAAGTACCATTGGTATTTTCATTTTTACCCCAGTATGAAATACAGGTCCACAAATATATCCACCTGTTCCAATTATTAAGTCTGGTTTTATTCGTTCTATTATTTTCTTTGCAACTCCATAACTCTTTAAAGTTTTTAAAACTGTTTTTAAATTAGATATACTAATTTTTCTTTCTATTCCATATGCATTTATTGTTTCTAGTTTATATCCTGCTCGTGGGACTAAATCATTTTCTAATCCTCTTGGAGTTCCAATAAATGTAATTTCTGCATCATTATTATGTTTTTTTATTTCATTTGCTATGGCAATTCCTGGATTAATATGTCCTCCAGTTCCTGCTGCTGCAATTACAACTTTCATTTTAGTTTTAATCCTTTCTTATTAATTTTACTAAACTTCTTATCGAAGTATTATGTTACAATTTATAACCGATTATATGCACCAAGTAGCCAAACGCAGGGGTTTTATATTTATTAAAAATTGAAGACCCCCGAAAAGCATCGAAGGCAATCGCCAACGTGGGTTCAATTTAGAATAAATATAAAACCCCGACGAGATTTGGCGGACTTTATAGTACAAGACATAAATCGTAACCTTATATTAAAACATTGTTCAATATAATAATATATAATAATTTTTAAATTTTAGTTGATTGCCTTGATATATTCAGTAAAATTCCGGACGGCTGCTAATAATATTATGAGTGATGTTCCTCCATAACTAAAGAATGGCAATGAAATTCCAGTAACTGGCATTGATGATGTTACAACTGCTATATTTATAATTGCTTGAAAACCTATAAGTGCCGTTATTCCACACGCAAGTAAACTTCCAAACATATCTGGAGCTTTCATTGAAATTATTATTCCTCTCCAAATAAATACAGCAAATAGCAATATTACAAGTACACAACCTGCAAATCCTAATTCTTCTGCAAGAACTGCAAATATGTAATCATTATGTGGCTCTGATATGTATAAGTATTTCTGCCTACTATTTCCAAGCCCTACACCAAATAATCCACCTGAACCTATAGCATAAAGACCTTGTATTATTTGCCATCCTGTATCTAATGGGTCTGCCCATGGATTTATAAATGCTGTTATCCTTTTTAATCTATATGCACCTATTCCAAATTTCTTTGCAAGTATGTATAAACCTGCAACTCCCACTGTAGCTCCAGTTCCTCCAAAAATCACAAAATGAGATATTTTACATCCAGCCATTAACATCATCATAGAAATAGTTAAAATTATTAAAACAGATGCACTTAAATGTGATTGTACGCCCATAAGTATTGCTACTGCAAAACCAATGAATAATATTATTGGTAGAAAAAAACCCTTCCATAACTTTTTTAATTCACTTCTATTTGCTGTAAGATATGCAGCACAAGATATTATCAATCCTAATTTTGTTACTTCTGATGGTTGTATTGAACCAAAAATTGGAACTTTTATCCATCTAGTTGCTCCTTTTACTGTTACACCTATTCCTGGGACTATAACAAGCAATAATATTACAATAGATACAAACCAAATTACTTTGCTAAATTTAGCAAGTATTCTGTAATCTACTATTGAAATAAATAACATAACAAATATTCCTAAAACTGCTGCAAATGCTTGTTTTGCTACATATGTATAACTACTTGATGTAGTTGCAAGTGACATTGGTGAACTCGCTGAAAGAACCATTGTTACTCCCATTCCTAGTAATAACAACACTACCATAAATAAAATAAAATCAAATGGTTTTCTTCTATCCTTATTTGTCTTACTTTTCATAAAATGTCATTCCTTTCTGGAATAAACCTATGTGAAAAAAATTTCACAGTATTACATTCCTATCTTATGTTTAAATAGAACACAATCCTATTATACATAGCATCAACGTAAATATACAAAATATAGATACTACTTTATTTTCTCCCCAACCTGATAATTCAAAATGGTGATGTAGTGGTGCCATTTTAAATAATCTTTTTCCTCCTGTTTTTTTAAAATATGCAACCTGAAGTACAACAGATATTGTTTCTATTACAGGAATTGCTGCAATTATTATTAATATAAGTGGCATTTGTAAATATAATGCTATTGCTGATATTACTCCTCCTAAAAGCAATGAACCAGTATCTCCCATAAAAACTTTTGCTGTATTTAAGTTAAATATTAAAAATCCTAAACATGCCCCTACGATTATACTTCCAAATACTACTATTTCTTTTACATCTAAAATTATTGCAATTACTGTTAAACAAGTAGTAATTATTGCTGCAACACTAGTGCTTAAGCCATCTATACCGTCTGTTAAATTTACAGCATTTGTTGTTCCAAGCATAACTAAAATTGCAAATGGTATATATACTAAAACTGGTAATACTAATTGTTTTTTTAAGAATGGAATTATTGTAGCTGTTCCTAAATTTATTCCTTTTAATAAATATAATGTAAACAGAACTGAAATTATGAGTAATCCAAGCATTTTACTAGAAGGTTTTAATCCTTTAGTATTTTTTAATACTAATTTTTTATAATCATCTATAAATCCAATAACTCCAAAACCTATAGATATAAGTAAGAGTGGAAATAATTTATTTCCTACAACTGGATCTGTTGAAGAATAATATATATATCCACCTATTGTTCCAACTATTATTCCAAGAGCTATAATTATTCCACCCATTGTTGGGGTTCCTTTTTTACCTAAATGACTTTGTGGTCCTTCATCTCTTTCTATTTGACCAATTTTAAATCTTCTTAATATAGGTATTATAAATATTGCTAGAATTACTGTTGCTAAGAACGACACAAACAGTATTCTTGTTTGAAAATACAATTTATATTACCTCCTTTATAATTTCTCTTTCATCATAATGTTTTTTTACCCCATTTATTTCTTGATATGTTTCATGCCCTTTTCCTGCTAAAACTATTATATCGTTTTTTGTTGCCATATTTATTGCATATTTTATTGCCTCTGTTCTATCTACTATTGTTATGTATTTACCTTTTGATTTTTTTGCTCCAACTTCTATTTCATTTACTATTGTTTGTGGATCTTCTGTCCTTGGATTATCTGATGTTATTATTGTAAAGTCTGCAATATTTGCTGAAATTTGTCCCATAATAGGTCTTTTTGTTTTGTCTCTATCTCCACCACAACCAAATACTGATATTACTTTTCCTCTAGTATAACTTTTTACTGCATTTAATATGCTTTGCAAACTTTCAGGAGAATGTGCATAATCTATCATTATTGTTAAGCCTTTTTTATTATCCACTAATTCACTTCGTCCTGGAACTCTTACATTTAGCAAAGCTTCTTTTATTTGTTCTGCATTAGCTCCAAGTTTTGTTGCAACACATATTGCCGCTAATGAATTATATACACTAAATCTACCTGGTATACCTGTTTTTACTCTTTCATTTTTTCCATCAATTTTTACTTTAAAATCTACACTAGAATTTGTTATTGTAATATCTTTTGCAAGTAAATTTGCTTCATTATCTATTCCATAAGAATAAATATCTTTATCTGGTAATAACTTTTTTACTTTTGATACTCTAAAGTCATCTGCATTTATGAAACTGGTTTTACTAATTTGCATTAACTTTAATTTTGAATTAAAATAATCCTCCATATTTGGATGTTCATTAGCACTTATGTGATCTTCAGAGAAGTTAGTAAATACACCTATATCAAAATCTATTCCATCTACTCTATGTAGCTTAAGCGCCTGTGATGAAACTTCCATTATTACGCATTCTACCTTCTCTTCTACCATTTGATTTAATAATTTTTGTATTTCCATAGCATCTGGAGTTGTTCTAGAACTTTCTCCTAAATTCTTACTGCCTATATAATTTGCTACTGTACCTATTAAACCTACTTTTTTACCCTGTAGCTCTAATATTGACTTAATCATAAATGTAGTTGTGGTCTTTCCTTTAGTTCCTGTTACTCCAACTACCTTTAAGTTTTTTGAAGGATTTTTATAGAAATTACATGCTATTTTTGCAGCTGCAACTCTTGTATCTGGAGCCATTATTATTGTAACATTATCATTTATATCTTCTCTTGATATTTTTGTTCCTTCCTGAATCATTATTGCTGTTGCACCATTTTCTATTGCTTGTTTTATATATTTATGTCCATCTGTTTCAAAACCTATAATTGCAATAAATAAACTATTCTTGGTTATTTTTCTTGAATCGCTTTCTACACATTGTATATCTATACTTAAGTCTCCTTTTGCCTTTAATCCTTCTATTCCTGAAATAATAGATTTTAGTTCCATTTTCTTATCCTTCCCTTCTTAAGTCAAAAATATTTATTAATTTCTAAATTTTGCCACTTTCTATTATAATATTTTTTTTTGTTTTTGTATAGGTTTTTCAAAAAATTTATTATTTTTTCTCTCTATTAACAATCCGCCAAACTCGAGAGCAGTTATATATTTATTCCAAATTGAACCCACGCCGGAGATTGCCTTAGATGATTTTCGGAAGTCTTCAATTTTTAATAAAAATATAACTGCAACGTTTGGCTACTCTAATAAATCTTTAATTTTCACTTACTTAATTATATCTAATAAAAAAATAAATAGAACCTAAACATTAGGTTCTATTTCACTTTTTTCCTTATAATACTTCGTTATTAGTTCATCTAATTCTACGCTTAATTTATATATTATTTCATAATCTTCTCCGTTTATGATACTATTATTTAGTTCTTCTCTCAATTTAAGGATTTGTTTATTTAACATTTTAAGCACTCCTTTTTTTTTCTATTTTTTTCTTATGATTATTTTGAGAAAAGTGTTAAAGTAACATTAGATAACAACATTCTTTTTTTTATCTATTATTTCTTGTTTTGTATAAATAATTGTTGTTTTTCTATTAATACAATACCATATTTTTACAAAAACGTCAATATAAAAACAGTAAAAATTCCATATTTTTGCAATTTTTCGTACGTGCTTTTTCCTTATTTTTCAGTATTTAGATGCATTTTTCTTTGTTTTATTTTGCTTTATGGCAATATTTCTTATTTTACGACATTTTATCGCAAAAAAAAGTGAACCAAAATGTCCACTTTTCTATCATTTTTAGTTTTATCCAATTCCATATTTCTTTTTGAATTTGTCTGCCCTTCCACCTGTTGTATCTCTTTTTAAATTTCCTGTCCAAAAAGCATGGCAATTAGAGCATATATCTACTTTTATATCTTTTTTTGTTGAACCAACTTTATATACTTTTCCACAAGCACATGTTATTGTTGTTTCACCATATTCTGGTTGTATTTCTTTTTTCATTCTAGATTTCACTCCTTTTCTTAATTTTCCTGCATTTACAGTTTTAAGTTTTAACTAATAGTATTATTAGTTTGTTGCTCTTTATAATTTTTTTGATAATCATCAACGATTTTATCAAAAGATAGTTTGTAGACGAATTTTGAAATTATGTTCCATAAACATGCAATTATTAGAATAACTAAACATATTTTTTTCCATGATTTTGCAAGCATAGTTTCATCATCTCCCCTATACTAATTCAATTATAACTGTTTCTGCACAATCTCCTCTTCTTGGACCCATCTTGTATATTCTTGTATATCCTCCTGCTCTGCTTGCATATTTTTCAGCCATTTCTCCAAAAAGTTTTGCTGGTAAGTCTATTTTATTTCCTTCACTATCCTTAACTTTGTTTGTTTTTGCCATTATTTTTCTTCTTGCATTTAATCTTGATGGCATATCTTTTTGTCTTTTCTCCATCTTTTCTTCTTTTACTACTCTTAAATATTCCTTACCATTTTTACTTGTAGCTTTTTCTAATTCTTTATTACCTTTACTATCTAATTTTGCTTTAACAACTTTTACTTCTACTGTTTCAAAATTATCTTTTTCTTTAACAGCTAATGCTATTAAGTTTTCTGCTATGCTTCTAACTTCTTTTGCTCTAGCTTCAGTTGTTTCAATTCTTCCATGAACTAATAAATCTGTTGTTAAATTTTTTAACATTGCCATTCTCTGGTCTGTTGTTTTACCTAACTTTCTAGCCAATTTTTTCAGCCCCCTTCTTTTATTTTACTCATCTTCAGAAGCAAAATTTAAGCCTAATGAGTATAATTTATTTACAACTTCATCTAATGATTTCTTACCTAAATTTCTTACCTTCATCATATCTGCTTCTGTTTTATTTGCTAAATCTTGTACTGTTGATATTCCTGCTCTCTTTAAGCAATTGTATGATCTTACTGATAATTCTAAGTCTTCTATTGGCATTTCTAATATTCTTTCTCTCTTAGATTCAGCTTTTTCTACCATTACTTTAGTATTTCTAGCTGCTTCTGATAAATCTATGAATAATTCTAAATGACCTGTCATTACTTTTGCCGCTAAGCTTAGTGCTTCATATGCCTTTAAGCTTCCATCTGTCCATACCTCAATAGTTAGCTTATCATAATCTACTGTTTGACCAACTCTTGTATTCTCAACTGAATAGTTTACTTTCCTAACTGGTGTAAATATTGAATCTATTGGTAATACATCTATTGCTTGATTTTCTTTTTTATTTTTTTCTGCAACATTATATCCTCTACCTTTATCAACAGTCATTACCATTTGTAAAGAACCACCTTCTGCAACTGTTGCTATATGTAAATCTGGATTTAATATTTCAATAGATGAATCCGTTATTATATCTCCTGCTTTAACTTCGCCTTCTCCTTTGAAGTCTATTTTTATAGTTTTTTCTTCATTTTCATGCATTTTTAGTCTTACACTTTTTAAATTAACTATAATCTCTGGCACGTCTTCTATTACATTTGGTATGCTAGAAAATTCATGTAAAACTCCTTCTATTTTTACACTTGTTATTGCTGCTCCTGGTAATGATGATAGAAGTATTCTTCTTAAAGAATTTCCTATTGTCATTCCGTATCCTCTTTCTAAGGGTTCACATAAGAATTTTCCATAGCTTTCATCTTCATTTATTGCTAGGCATTCAATATTTGGTTTTTCAAATTCAATCATTAATTTTAACCTCCTATTTAGATATTAGATGTTTACAACTTCTAATTTCCAAATTCTAATTTCTAATTATTTAGAATATAACTCTACTATTAAGTGCTCTTCAACTGGAATATCTACATCTTCTCTTGCTGCTAATCTAATTACTTTTACTTGCATTTTTTCATTATCTTTTTCTAACCATTCTGGTAATGGTCTTGCTTTATTTGCTTCAATATTTTCTTTTATTATTTTGCTATCTTGTTTAATTTCTCTAACTGATATTACATCACCTGCTTTTATTAAGTATGATGGAATATCAACTTTTTTACCATTTACATCAAAATGTCCATGATTAACAAGTTGTCTTGCTTGTGCTCTTGATGAACCAAATCCTGCTCTATATACAACATTGTCTAATCTACTTTCTAATATTTGAAGTAAGTTTTCACCTGTTATTCCTTTTTTATTTTCTGCCATTTCAAAATATTTTCTGAATTGACTTTCTCCTACTCCGTAGAATGATTTTGTTTTTTGTTTTTCTCTTAACTGTGTTCCATATTCAGATAATTTTTTCTTTCCTTGTCCATGTTCTCCTGGTGCATAGTTTCTTCTTGTTACACTACATTTATCTGTATAACATCTTGAACCTTTTAAGAACAATTTTTGCCCTTCTCTACGGCAAATACGACATTGTTCGTCTTTATATCTTGACATTTTCTTTCCTCCCTTTTATCTTAATGACTTAAGTTAGAATATTTTTTGTTACACTACAAAAAAATATTCATCTTAAAATTTATATAAATTAAACTCTTCTTCTTTTTGGTGGTCTACAACCATTATGTGGAATTGGTGTTACATCTTTTATTGCTGTAATTTCCAATCCTGCTGTTTGTAATGATCTAATAGCAGCTTCTCTTCCAGAACCTGGACCTCTTACAAATACTGCAACACTCTTTAACCCATGTTCCATACCTGCTTTTGCAGCTGTTAATGCAGCTTCCCCTGCAGCAAATGGTGTGCTTTTTCTAGAACCTTTAAATCCTAATTCTCCAGCACTTGCCCATGAAATTACATTACCTCTTTCATCTGTAATTGTAACTATTGTATTATTAAAACTAGAATGAATGTGAGCTTCTCCTTTTTCAATATTTTTTCTATCTCTTCTTCTAGTCACTCTTTGTGTTGTTGTTGCTTTTGCCATTTTCAGTTTCTCCTCCTTTTAAAATTTCGTAAAGTAAATTAATCATTTACTTTTCTATTGCGACATTAAATGTCGTTTATTTTATTATTTATTTGCTACTTTTTTTACTTACTACTTTTCTTGGTCCTTTTCTTGTACGAGCATTAGTTTTTGTTCTTTGACCTCTTACTGGTAAACCTTTTTTATGTCTTGTTCCTCTAAAGCATCCTATTTCTGTAAGTCTTTTAATATTTAAAGCAACTTCTCTTCTTAGGTCACCTTCTACTTTGTATCCTTCCATAGCTTTTCTTATATCTTGAACTTGATCATCTGTTAAATCTTTAACTCTAATGTCTGGATTTACTTTTGCTGCTGCTAATATCTTGTTAGAACTTGCTCTACCTATTCCATAGATATATGTAAGTCCTATTTCTACTCTTTTTTCTTTAGGTAAGTCAACACCTGCTAAACGTGCCATATAAAATTTCACCTCTTCATTTATTTTTTATTTTGGATTGTATATATATCAAGAAAAGTTCAAATACATATTAGGATTTCTAATATGGGGCTTTTATATGTCTTTTCTTGCTTGCATATAAAAATATTTTTGATTTTTATATACAATAATAAATAAAAATAGATATTCTTAAAATTAATTAAGACAGCCGCACTATTTTTATATTATTAACTAATTTAAAATATTAGGTTTTACATTAACCTTGTCTTTGTTTGTGTTTTGGGTTTTCACAGATTACTCTTGTAACACCTTTTCTTTTAATAACTTTGCATTTTTCACACATTTTTTTTACTGATGGTCTTACTTTCATTTTTTTCACCTCTTGCTAATGAATTTTTTCTTCATCTATTTTTGTCATTTGAAAACGAAGCTTTTCCTTCGTTTTTATTTGTCTCGCCAAGTAATACGACCTTTAGTAAGATCATATGGTGATAACTCTAATTTAACCTTATCACCTGGAAGTATTTTTATATAATTCATTCTAAGTTTTCCTGAAATATGAGCTAATACTTGATGTCCATTTTCAAGTTCTACTTTAAATTGTGTATTAGGTAAACTTTCTACTACTGTTCCCTCTACTTCAATAACATCCTCTTTAGACAATTTTTTATTCCTCCTATAAAGAATATTTTTGATTACATTACATAACTTGTATATTATACATTATTTTTTCTAAATTGTCAATATTTCTGGCTCTTTTTCTGTAATTAAAATTGTATTTTCATAATGTGCAGCAGGACTTCCATCCTCAGTTATTATTGTCCAACCGTCATCTAATTCACATATTTCTTGATTTCCGCATAATTACCATTGGTTCTATTGCTAGAGTCATGCCCGGTTCAAGTCTTATACCTTTTCCCGGTTTCCCATAGTTTGGTATACCTGGGTCTTCATGCATATTTCTTCCTATACCATGTCCTTGAAATTCCCTCACAACTGAAAATCCATTTTTATTTACAAAATTTCCTATTGCACTAGAAATATCACCTATTCTATTTCCTTTTTTTGCATATTTTATTCCCTCAAAAAAAGCTTTTTTTGTTATATCCACTAATTTTTTCTTTTCACTTGTAGTTTCTCCTACAATATATGTTCTTGCACAGTCTCCATGGAACCCATTTTTTAATACAACTAAGTCAACACTTACAATGTCTCCTTCTTGTAATACAATTTTCTTACTTGGTATGCCATGAATTACTACATCGTTTACAGAAATACAAAGAGTTGCAGGAAATGGCTGTACTCCTCTATCTGGATGTGGATAATTTTTTTGTGCTGGAATAGCATTATTATTTTTTATAAAATTTTCTGCAATTCTATCTAGTTCTATTGTTGATATACCTGGTTTTATTGCTTCCTCTACTTTTTTTTGAGTGAGAGATGCAATTTTACATGCTTCTCTCATTATTTCAATTTCTCTTTTTGATTTTATTTCAACCAATTTTATTACACCCTTTTTAAGCTAATTCTTTTTCAATTTCAGCAGCTACGTCGTAAGATGTTCTTCCTGCTTTGTCTCCTGCTTTTTCTGTTCTTAATACTTTTTTGTCTTCATAATATTTTATTAGTTGTTCTGATGAGTTTTTATATACTTCTAATCTGTTTTGTACTACTTCTGGTTTTTGATCTTCTCTTTGATATAATTCTCCACCACATTCATCACATATTCCTTCTTTTTTTGGTGGGTTAAATACTACATTGTAAATTGCAGAGCATCCTCTACAACTTCTTCTATTTGCAATTCTTTCTACTATTTCATCAAATGGTACATCTATATTTAATGCCATATCAACTTTTTTTCCTTTTGATTTTAATAGATTATCTAATACTTCTGCTTGATTTGTTGTTCTTGGGAATCCATCTAATATTGCTCCATTTGCAACATCATTTTCTTCCATTCTCTTTTCTAACATTTTTACTGTTATTTCATCTGGAACTAATTCGCCTTTATCCATATATGTTTTTGCTTCTTTTCCTAGTTCTGTTTCATTTTTTAAATTTTCTCTAAATAAATCACCTGTTGATATATGTGCTAATTTTAAATTTTCTGCTAATATTTTTCCTACTGTTCCTTTTCCACTTCCTGGTGCGCCTAATAATACTATAAACATATTTTCACTCCTTTTTTCTATACTACAAGTTAGAGATTAGAGGTTAGATTTTCATTTTAATTTCTAACCTCTAACTTGTAATTTTCTTTTAAAGCACAAACTAGTTTGGAAAAGAATTAGTATTTTGCTAGGCAAAATTTAGTAAAACCGAAGGCGTGCTTTTGCACGTTTAGGATTTTTTATCTAAATTTTAACAACGCAAAATGCTAATTATTTTTCAAACTTTATTCTAAGAAACCTTTATAATGTCTCATAACTAATCTAGATTCTAATTGTTGTACTGTTTCTAGTGCAACTCCTACTACGATTAATATAGATGTTCCACCAAATGTTATATTTAATTTTGTAAAACTTAATAGCATTGGTAATATTGCAATTAAGCTTAAAAATAATCCTCCAAATAATGTTAATTTCTTCATTATTGAAGATAAATATTCTGTTGTTGGTTTTCCTGCTCTTATACCTGGTATAAATCCGCCATTTTTCTTTATATTGTTAGATACCTCTGCTGGATTGAATGTTGCATAAGTATAAAAGTAAGTAAATCCAACTATTAATACTAAATATACCAAAGCATTTGCAATTGTGTATCCTAAGCCAAATTGTGCAGATGATGTTGACATTGAAAATTTATAAACACCTGCCCAGAAACCTGTAGCTGATGCAATATTGCTATTAAACATTGGTATAATCATTGCAGGGAATGTTAATAGTGATGATGCAAAGATTACTGGCATTACACCTGCCATTGCAAGTTTTAATGGAATGTGTGTGCTTTGTCCTCCATACATTTTTCTACCAACTACTTTTTTAGCATATTGTACTGGTACTCTTCTTTCTGCTTCTTGTACAAATACAACTCCTGCAACTAATATAAGTGCTCCTATTATAATTGCTATTGCTAATATTAATCCTGTTGTACTAAATCCAACTCCTGCTGTATAAATTAATCTATATAAAGTTGTAACAACAGATGGTAATGAAGATATAATACCTATAAATATAATTAAAGATATTCCATTTCCAATACCTTTACTTGTTATTTGTTCTCCAAGCCACATTAATAACGCTGTTCCTGTTACTAATGATGCTACAACTAATAATCCTGTGCCAAATCCTGGATTTACAAATACTCCTAATCCACTATATGCTTTACTATATGTTAAGTAAAGTCCTACTGCTTCTATTAAAGCTAAAACAACTGTAAGTATTTTTGTGTACCTGTTTACTTTCTGTCTGCCTTCTTCTCCACCTTCTTTTATTAATCTTTCCAAAGAAGGTATTACCATTCCTAATAATTGAATTACTATTGATGCTGTAATATATGGTGTAATTGACATTGCGAATATTGAGAATCTTGAAAAAGCTCCTCCTGATATAATATCAATTAAACCTGATATACTATTTGTTGAACTTGATGCTATATTATTTAGTGCTATAGCATCAACACCTGGCACTGTAATATAGCATCCAAATCTGAATACTACTATTAATAATAATGTGTATAAAATTCTTTTTCTAATATCTGGCGTTTTTAGGGCATTTTTAATTGTTTTAAACAACTTAAATCACCTCTGCTTTTCCACCAGCTGCTTCTATAGCTTTTGCAGCTGAATTAGTGAATCTGTTTGCTTTAACTGTTAATTTCTTTTCTAATTTTCCAGTTCCTAAAATAACTATTCCATCTAATGATTTGCTAATAATTCCATCTTTTATTAAACTTTCAGCTGTAACTTCTTTAGTTGTTGCTTTGTTTAACATTGTTAATGTTACTTCAGTATAATTTTTAGCATGAATATTTTTGAATCCTCTTTTAGGTAATCTTCTATATAATGGTGTTTGACCACCTTCGAATCCACGTCTTACTCCTCCACCTGTTCTTGCTTTTTGTCCTTTATGTCCTCTACCAGAGGTTTTTCCAAGACCTGAACCAATTCCACGTCCAACTCTTTTTGTAGATTCTTTCTTTGTAGCTGCCTTTATGTTTCCTAATTCCATGAATTTCCCTCCATTTCTATTTTTTAAGTTTTTCTGAAACTAAACTATTTCTTCTACTTTTTTTCCTCTTTTTTTAGCTATATTTTCAGCTGTTGCCATATTCTCTAAAGCATTTATTGTAGCATAACCTACGTTTCTTGGATTGTTTGTTCCAATAACTTTTGTCTTAATATTTTTGTATCCAGCTAATTCTAATATAGGTCTTACACTACCTCCAGCAATTAATCCAGAACCTTCTACTGCTGGTTTTATTAATACGCTTGCTGAACCAAAAGTACCTAAAAATTCATGTGGTACTGTTGTATCAACGATAGGAACTTCTATTAAATTCTTTTTAGCATCTTCAATAGCTTTTTTTATCGCATCTGGAACCTCAGCTGCTTTACCATTACCAATTCCTACGTGTCCATTTTCGTCACCAACAACAACTACTGCACTAAATCTGAAATTTCTACCACCTTTAACAACTTTTGCAACTCTATTAATAGCTACAACTTTCTCTTTGAATTCCATTGTTTTTTCTTCCATTAAAATTAATTCTCCTTTCCTCTCTAAAAGCCTATATGTTAAAATATAACATACAGCTTTTAAATTCTAAATTAAAACTCTAAACCTGCTTCTCTTGCAGCTTCTGCTAATTCTTTTACAACACCATGATAAATATATCCGCCTCTGTCATATACAACAGTTTTTATGTTCTTTTCTAAAGCTCTTTTAGCAACCAATGTACCTACTTCTTTAGCTGCTTCTTTATTTGAATGTTTTGTTTTTACTTCTTTATCTAATGTTGATGCACTAACTAAGGTATTTCCTTTAATATCATCTATTATCTGTGCATATACATTTGTATTACTTCTGAAAATACATAGTCTTGGACATTCAGCTGTACCACTTACTTTAGTACGTACTCTTTTATGTCTTCTTTCTCTTTCAAATTTTCTATCAGTCTTAGAAACCATTTTTTATGTTCCTCCTTTACTTTAAAATTTTATTTCTTACCTGTTTTACCCATTTTACGTCTAATATGTTCTTCAACATATTTAATACCTTTACCTCTATAAACTTCTGGTGGTCTTTTTGTTCTTATAACTGCTGCCATTTGACCAACTAATTCTTTATCTACTCCTTTAACTATAATTTGGTTTGGAGTTGGAACTTCGTATTTAATTCCTGCTGGTTCTACCATCTCTACTGGATGTGAGTAACCTAATGTAAGAACTAATTTATTTCCTTGTTTTGCAGCTCTATAACCTACACCATTTATTTCTAGTTCTCTAGTGTATTCATTTACAACACCAGTTATCATATTGTTTATTAATGTTCTTGTCAAACCATGTAAACTTCTATTTTGTGGTTCATCATCTGGGCGTGTTACTTTTATAACATTATTTTCTAATGCTACATTCATATTTGGATGTAACTCTTTTTCAAGTGTCCCTTTAGGTCCTTTTACAGTTATTTTGTGACCTTCTATTTTAACTTCCACACCTTCTGGCACTGTAATTGGTTTATTTCCTATTCTTGACATAACTTAATTTTCTCCTTTCTATTTATTACCATACATAAGCTAATACTTCTCCACCAACACCTAGTTCTCTTGCTTTTTTATCTGTCATTATTCCTTTTGATGTTGATATTAAAGCTATACCTAAACCATTTAATACCTTTGGAAGTTCTTCCTTAGATGCATATATTCTTAATCCTGGTTTGCTTATTCTCTTTAATCCTGAAATTACTTTTTTACCTTTTTCTGTATATTTTAAGCTTACTCTTATTATTCCTTGATTTTCATCTTGAATTTCTTCATAAGCTTTTATATATCCTTCATTAAATAATATTTCTGCTATATTTTTCTTAACATTTGATGCTGGAATATCAACAGTTTTGAAATTTGCCTGACTTGCATTTCTTATTCTTGTTAACATATCTGCAATTGGGTCAGTTGTAACCATTTATATCTCCTCCTTCTTTCTATTTTTTTTATATTTTACCAACTAGATTTTTTAATTCCTGGTATCTCGCCTTTATGTGCTAATTCTCTAAAACATATACGGCAGATTCCATATTTTCTAATATATCCATGTGGTCTTCCACATAATTTACATCTGTTATATTCTCTTGTTTTGTATTTTTGTTCTTTTTGTTGTTTAACAATCATAGATTTTTTAGCCATCTGTTTCAAACTCCTCCTTTTTATACATTTCATAAACAAAAGTTATATTTATTTTTTAGCAAATACACCAAAAAATTAAGCTCTAAATGGCATTCCCAATAAAGTAAGTAATTCTCTAGCTTCCTCATCAGAATTTGCTGTAGTAACAAATATAATATCCATTCCTCTTGTTTTATCTATCTTTTCATATTCAATTTCTGGGAATATTAATTGTTCTTTAATACCTAAAGAATAATTTCCTTTTCCATCAAAAGAGTTTTTTGATAATCCTCTAAAATCTCTTACTCTTGGTAGAGATATGTTGAATAGTTTATATGCAAAATCATACATTTTATCTTTTCTTAATGTAACTTTGCATCCAACATTAGCTCCTTCTCTTAATTTAAATGCTGCAATTGATTTTTTAGCCTTTGTTATAACTGGTCTTTGACCTGTTATAGCTGTTAAATCTGCCATTGCATTATCTAATGATTTAGGATTTTCTTTTGTATCTCCTAAACCTATATTTATAACTATCTTTTCTAACTTTGGAACTTGCATAATTGATTTGTAACCAAACTTTTTCATTAATGCAGGTACAACTTCTTTCTCATATTGTTCTCTTAATACTTCCATGATTAACTTTATTCCCTCCTTCTTCTATTTAATTACTGTTCCACATTTTTTACAAACACGAACTTTTTCATCTTTTTCCATTTTATAACCTATTCTTGCTGGTTTATTACATTTAGGGCATACTACATTAACTTTGCTAGTATGTATTCCACACTCAACTGCTATAATTCCGCCCTCATCACCTTGTTTTTTAGGTTTAACATGTTTTTTTCTTATATTTACACCTTTAACAATTACTTTTTCTTGTTTTGGTATTATTTCTAAAACTTCTCCAGATTTACCTTTATCATTACCAGATAAAACTTGAACTGTATCACCTTTTTTTATTTTCAAAATCATTCACCTCTTAATTTCATTATAAATTATATGTTTCCTTTCTAATTTGCCACTTTTGTATTGACATTTTTAGAATTTAATCCTAAACATTCTAGCTCAGGGCAAATCAAAATTGGTATATTGCTAGGCAAATTTTTTTAATAAAACCGGAGGCGTGCTTTTGCACGTTGAGGCTTTTATTAAAAAATTTAACGACGCAAGATGCCGATTTTCATTTGACCTATAGAACCTCTGGGGCTAGAGACAAAATCTTCATATAATCATTATCTCTCAATTCTCTTGCTATAGGTCCAAATATACGTGTTCCTCTTGGAGTTTTATCATCACGTATAATAACTGCTGCATTTTCATCAAATCTTATATAAGAACCATCTGCTCTTTTTATAGGTTTTGTTGTTCTAACTATAACTGCTTTAACAACATCACCTTTTTTTACAACACCATTTGGTATAGCACTTTTAACTGATGCTACTATAACATCACCTACACCTGCAAATTTTCTATGTGATCCACCTAAACATCTGATACACATTAATTCTTTTGCACCTGTATTATCTGCTACTTTTAATCTTGATTGTTGCTGAATCATTCTAGGTTTCCTCCTTCTATTTTTTATTTCTATTTTTGCTTTAAACAAATCAAAAGCAAGACGAAGCTTTTCATTTGTTTATTTTATAACTGCTTTTTCTACAACCTCAACTAATCTCCATCTCTTATCTTTTGATAGAGGTCTAGTTTCCATTACTTTTACTTTATCTCCAACCTGGCAAACATTATTTTCGTCATGTGCTTTTAGTTTATATGTTCTTTTTACAATTTTGCCATATATAGGATGTTTTACACTTGTTTCAACTGATACAACTATTGTTTTATCCATTTTGTTAGATGTTACTGTACCAATCATAACTTTACGAAGATTTCTTTCTTCCATTCTTTTATTTCTCCTTTCATTTAAAGAGTTGAAATTTTATTTTTCTAAACTTTAAATTTATATTTTATTTAAGCCATTTTTCTTTCTTTTAATACTGTATTTATTCTAGCTATATCTTTTTTTGTTTCTTTTATTTTCATAGGATTGTCTAATCCATTTGTTGCTAAATTAAATCTTAATTTAAACAATTCTGTTTTTAATTCACCTAATTCTTTTTCTAAGTCTGGTGAAGACATTTCTCTTATTTTATCTATCTTCATCAACATCACCACCTTGATTATTTTCTCTTGCTACAAATTTTGTTTTTACTGGTAGTTTGTGTGCAGCTAATCTTAATGCTTCTCTTGCTACATCTTCTGTTACATCTGCTAATTCAAATAATATTCTACCTGGTTTTACTGGTGCTACCCAATATTCAACAGCTCCTTTACCTTTACCCATACGAGTTTCAGCAGGTTTTTTGCTTATTGGTTTGTTTGGAAATATTTTTATCCAAACTTTTCCACCTCTTTTTATATAACGAGTCATAGCAATACGTGCTGCCTCTATTTGATTTGCTGTAATTAATCCTGCATCTAATGTTTGTAATCCATATTGCCCTTCATTTACAACATTTCCTCTTGTTGCTTTTCCTCTATTTCTACCTTTTTGCATTTTTCTATATTTTGTTCTTTTTGGCATTACTGGCATTATTCTTCTCCTCCTTCTGTTTTATTTTTCTTAGTAGGAAGAACTTCTCCTTTATATATCCAAACTTTTACACCTATTTTTCCATAAGTTGTGTCTGCTTCATAAAATCCATAATCTATATCTGCTCTTAATGTTTGTAGTGGAATTGTACCTTCTTTATAAAATTCTGTTCTTGCCATATCAGCTCCTGCTAATCTTCCAGATACAGATGTTTTTATTCCTAAAGCACCTGCTTTCATTGCTTTTTGCATACATTGTTTCATTGCTCTTCTAAAAGAAATTCTTCTTTCTAGTTGATTACAGATGTTTTCTGCTACTAATTGAGCATTTGTATCAACATCTTTTACTTCAACTATATTTAAGTTTACATCTTTACCTATCATTTTAGATAATTCTTGTTTTAAACTTTCAGCTAAGTTTCCACCTTTACCAATAACAACTCCTGGTTTTGCTGTGTAAACATTAACTTTTACAAATTTAGCTGTTCTTTCTATCTCTATTTTAGAAATACCGCTAACGAATAATTTTTTCTTTACATATTCACGAATCTTATGGTCCTCTATTAAATAATCACTAAAATTCTTTGAATCTGCATACCATTTTGAATCCCAATCTTTAATTACACCAATTCTTAATCCATGTGGATGCATTTTTTGTCCCATATTCTAAACTTACCTCCTTATACTTCTCTTAACTTTATTGTTATATGACTTGTTCTTTTTCTAATTCTTGAAGCTGAACCTTTTGCTGCTGGTCTAATTCTTTTTAATGTTGGTCCTTGATTTGCATAAATTTCACTAACAATTAAGTTACCTCTATTCATAGCATGATTGTTTTCTGCATTAGCTATTGCAGATTTTAATAATTTTTCTAATACTTCAGATGATGCCTTTGGTGTAAATTTTATTATTGCTAAGGCTTCATCAACTTTTTTGCCTCTTATAAGGTCTGCTACTATTTTTACTTTTCTTGCTGATATTCTAGCAAATCTTAATGTAGCTGTTGCTTCTAGTACTTGTTTTTCTTCTGGCATTTATTTTACCTCCTTTATATTGTTAAGGGTTACATCTCTTTTCTTACCCTATTTTGGACTATTTAGAGTTTTTATTTTACGTCTGTTTTCTTTTCTCCAGAATGTCCTCTAAATGTTCTTGTTGGAGCAAATTCTCCTAATTTATGTCCTATCATTTCTTCTGATATATATACTGGAACATGTTTTCTTCCATCATGAACTGCTATTGTGTGTCCTACCATTTGTGGGTAGATTGTAGAAGCTCTTGACCAAGTTTTTAATACTGATTTTGTTCCACTTTCATTCATAGCTTCGATTCTTTTTAAAAGTCTTTCTTCTACGAATGGTTTTTTCTTACTAGATCTTGACATTAAATTTTCCTCCTTTTTATTTTTTTGCAGGCGAGCTTTGTCGCCTATTAATTAGCTTTTAATTATTTTCTTCTCTTTACTATATATTTATCTGTTCTATTATTTTTCTTTCTTGTCTTATATCCTAATGCTGGTTTACCCCAAGGAGTAAGTGGTCCACTATGTCCTACTGGAGCTCTACCTTCACCACCACCATGTGGGTGATCTACTGGGTTCATAACAGAACCTCTAACTGTTGGTCTTATACCCATATGTCTTTTTCTTCCTGCTTTTCCTAATTTAACGTTGCTATGGTCTGTATTTCCAATTGTTCCAATTGTTGCTCTACATTTTGCTCTTACTAATCTCATTTCACCAGAAGGTAATCTTACATGTGCATATTCTCCTTCTTTTGCCATAAGTTGAGCTTCTCCACCAGCAGCTTTAACCATTTTTCCACCTTGACCTGGATTTAATTCTATATTATGAATTAAAGTACCAACTGGTATATTTTCTATTGGTAAGCAGTTACCTGGTTTTATATCTACGTTTTCGCCAGATACAACTTTGTCTCCATCTTTTAATCCTAATGGAGCTAGTATATATGCTCTTTCTCCATCTTCATATTGAATTAAAGCTATATTACTTGTACGGTTTGGGTCATATTCTATACCTATAACCTCTGCAACCATATTGTCTTTTCTTCTTTTATAATCAATTATTCTATATTTTTGTCTGTTTCCACCACCTTGATGTCTTACTGTAATTCTTCCATAAGAATTTCTACCAGCATTTTTCTTTTTTGTAGATAATAAAGATTTTTCTGGTGATTTTTTTGTAATTTCATCATAAGTTGAAACTGTCATGTTTCTTCTTGATGGTGTGTATGGTCTAAATGTTTTAATACCCATTGTAAATTCTCTCCTTTTTAATTATTTATTTTCCCAGTTATTTCTGGATAAGTTTATTTTTTCTATTAAGTCAAAGCAAATTTGGTATATTGTGCATTTTAATTGACAATTAAAGCCGGAGGCGTGCTTTTGCACGTTGAGGACTTTATGAGTTAATTAAAATGTGCAAGATGCCGAATTTCATTTGACTTTGAAGATTAACGAAGTTAGACGAAGCTTATAATCCTTAAGCACCCATAAATTCATCAATAGAATCTTTAAACTTCTTATTAACTTTAACTTCTTTTCCACCTTTAGCTAAGTATGTTGTTTCTGATGGATTTGTGTCGATTGCTACTATTGCTTTTTTCCAATCTGGTCTTTTTCCAGCATGTGCTCCTACTCTTTTTTCTTTTCCTTTTACCATCATTGTATTAACACTTACTACTTTAACATTGAATAATGTTTCTACTGCTTTTGCAATATCAACTTTTGTAGCTTTTTTTGCTACTTTAAATGTATACTTTCCTGTTTGAAGTCCAGCATTTGATTTTTCTGTTATTATTGGTTTTACAATTATTTCTTCTGGTTTCATTAAGCATACACCTCCTCTAAGTTTTTAACACTATCAACTGTTAAGATTAATTTATTATATTTTAATAAATCATAAACATTTATTGTATTTGTTAAACTTGTTTTTACTCCTTCAATGTTTCTTGCTGATTTTTGAACATTTTCATTTTTTTCTGGTAATACTATTAGAGTTTTTCCTTCAACTTTTAGGTTTTCTAATGCTTTTACCATATTTTTTGTTTTGATTTCTTTTAAGTCCAATTTATCTACAACTACTAAGTTGTTTTCTAATACTTTAGAACTTAAAACTGATTTTATTGCTAATTGTCTTTCTTTTTTATTTATTTTGTAACTGTAATCACGTGGTTTAGGTCCTAATGCGATACCACCTTTAATCCATTGTGGTGCTCTTATACTTCCTTGTCTTGCTCTACCTGTTCCTTTTTGTCTCCAAGGTTTTTTACCACCGCCAGCAACTTCAGCTCTTGTTTTTGTGCTAGCTGTACCTTGTCTTTGATTTGCCATGTAATTTACTAAAGCAATATGAACGATTTTTTCATTTGGTTTTATTCCAAAGATGTTTTCATTTAATTCTATATCACTTACCTTTTTACCTTCTATATTGTATACATCTATTTTAGGCATTTTTATTTCTCTCCCTTCTTACTATTTTGCACTCTTTACTGAGTCTCTTATTTTTAAGATAGCTCCTTTATTTCCTGGAACACTACCTTTTATTAATAAAACATTTTTATCTAAATCAACTTTTACAATTTCTAGATTTTGTACTGTAACTGTTTCATTTCCCATATGTCCTGGTAAGTTCTTTCCTTTATAAACTCTACCTGGAGTTGATGTTGAACCCATTGAACCTGGTCTTCTATGATACATTGAACCATGTCCCATTGGTCCTCTTGATTGACCATGACGTTTAATAACACCTTGGAATCCTTTACCTTTTGTTGTTCCTGTTACATCTACTGTTTCACCATCTGTAAAGATATCTACTTTAATTTCATCTCCAACATTATAAGAAATTTCATCTAATCTAAATTCTCTTAGATGTTTTTTTGGTGTTACATTTACTTTTGTAAAATGTCCTTTTATTGGTCTTATTAATTTCTTTTCTTTAACTTCTCCAAAACCTAATTGAACTGCTTCGTATCCATCAGCATCCTTTGTTTTTATTTGTACTACTGTACATGGACCTGCTTCAACTACTGTAACTGGAATGGCTCTACCTTGAGCATCAAATATTTGTGTCATTCCTATTTTTCTACCTAATATTGCTTTTTTCATTTATAATTCCTCCTAACTATTGGCTAACAATTATCTCTGCTAGCTTGGTTTTAAGGTGATTTTTATTAAAAGTTTTTTAGCTTCTAACTTATATAACCTCTAACCTTTAAAAACATTAAAGTTTAATTTCTATTTCAACACCTGCTGGTAAATCTAATTTCATTAGACTATCAACTGTTGTTTGAGTTGGATATAATATATCAATAACTCTTTTATGTGTTCTCATTTCAAATTGTTCTCTTGAATCTTTGTGTTTGTGTGGTGAACGAATTATTGTTACTATTTCCTTTTTTGTTGGTAATGGGATAGGACCTGAAACTTTTGCTCCTGTTCTTTTAGCAGTATCTACTATCTTTTCAGCAGACTGATCTATAAGAACATGATCATAAGCTTTTAATCTTATTCTTATCTTTTCACTTGTTGCCATCACCTTTTTTGTTGTTTTTGTAGCTTTTTCTGTTCTTGGTTTGCTTGCTGTTTTTGCTACTGGTTTCTTAGATTCTTTTTGAACCTTTTCTTTCTTTTCAACCTTTGTTTCGTTTGCCATTGTTAAATTCCCTCCTTTAAAATTTTCGCAAGACTTGTTTCCTACTTTTGGCATCATTTAAATAGGTATCTTGCTTTTAATTACCTTAGGAAAGTTATTAACGCACCCTGGTGTTTCTTTTTATTCCATTTTTAAATCCTAGTTCAAGCCTAGGACAAGTGCTAATTTTCTAACTTATCCGCCCGGTCTAAGCCAAGACATACTCCACGAAAGTTCCCTCCACTACTATAGTGTAGCCACATTTCGCTTCAACGCAAATCTAAACGCAGTATCTATTATACTGCGTTTAGTCTAGTTTTGTCAATACTTTTGGTAAAATTTCTCAAAGTTTT
>CANQWH010000013.1 GCA_947627495.1 uncultured Clostridia bacterium | reverse complement strand
CAAAATATAGATTTTGCTAAAAGGCATTTAGTAGATACAATTTATAAACAAGCTATATTAGAAGGCGTTGCAACTACGTTTGCAGATACAGAAAGCATTATTGAAGGTGGAAAAGTAAATAATATGACATCTGAAGATATAATGAAAATAGTGAATTTAAAACATGCTTGGGAATTTATATTAAATAAAAATGTTATTCTAAGTGATACTAATTTTGCATTATTATGTGAAATCAACAAAATGGTTGAAGAAGGATTTTATTATTCAGCAGGAAAGGTTAGAAATGTTCCAGTAACAATAGGTGGAACAACATGGAAACCAGATTTACCAATTGAAAGCATTATAAAAGAAGAATTAGCAGAAATTTTAAATAAAAAATTAGATGATGTTGATACAGCTATAGAACTTTTATTATACACAATGAAAAAGCAAGTATTTATAGATGGTAATAAAAGAACGTCAGTAATATATAGTAATCATTATCTAATTTCAAAAGGAAAAGGAATTATAGCAATTCCAGCAGAATTAACAGAAGAATTTAAAGATTTACTTATTCCATATTATGAAGGAAAAGATGAAAAACAAATAAAGAAATTTATTAAAGAAAAATGTTATATGGAAATATAGAATAAAGTCAATAGTCCGGTTTTGTATAATAGAAAGTCCGGCTAAAACCGAACTTCTTGTAAAATAAGTTATATATCTGGAGCTGTTCACATCTGTTCAGAGCTGTTTACTTTTGTGAACGCTAGTTGTTAGAAATAAGGAATATTAGTAAAAATATTGGAACTGTGGAAATTAAATAAAAATATTATTATGCTAAAAACCTCACTTAATTTAGAAAATTAGAGTGAGGTTTTTAATTTAAATATGGAGTATAAATTGAAATAATTTATTAATATAGTAAATAATTATAAGTTAATAATAGACGAGTTTTGAAAATTATATAACAAGTAAAATAGATGAAAATAAAATATAAAACATTATTGATAATAGTATGTAGCGGTATAAAATGCTATAATTTGGAAAAAATAAAAACAAGAGGAGTGATTCAAATGGATGGAAAAAAGAAATATAAGAAAAATAATGATTTGAAAATAAATATTATATTTAATGAAAAAGGAGAGTCATTAGAGAAAATAATAGAAAGAGCATTTAGAAATTATTATTTAAAAAATAATTAAAGTAAAATAATGGTATTTAATGAGATAATATGATATAATCAAAAACAAGAGTATCAATATTATCTCATATATTTTTATAGCAAAAAGGAGGGTAAAGTTGGGCTATACAATAATGAATAATATTGAATATAGAGTAGGCATATATATAAGGTTATCTCGAGAAGACGAAGAAAAAGAAAAATATCAAGAAAGTGAAAGCATTGGAAACCAAAGAACATTGCTAATGCAATACATCAAAGAGAACAAACTAAATTTTATATCAGAATATGTTGATGATGGTGTAAGTGGTACAAGTTTTGATAGACCAGGATTTAATAGAATGATAGCAGATATAGAGTCTCGGTAAAATCAATATGGTAGTCACTAAAGACTTATCAAGACTTGGAAGAAACTATGTGCAATCTGGTCTTTATATCGAAGATTACTTTCCAGAGCATAATGTTAGATTTATAGCTATTTTAGACAATATAGATACGGCTTACGATACATCAAATAACGATATTGCTCCATTCAAATCTATATTAAATGAAATGTATGCAAAAGATACATCAAAGAAAATAAATAGTGTTCTGCAATCAAAAAGAAATAATGGAGAATATTTAGGAACAGCACCTTACGGATATAAAAAAGATCCAGAAAATAAATACCATTTAATTATAGATAAAGAAGCAGCAAATGTTGTAAAACTGATATATGGAAAATATTTAGCAGGTTTTGGTACAATGCAAATAGCAGATTATTTATCGAAACATAATATTCCAATTCCATCAGATTATACTAAAAGAAATAGAGGGACAAAATCTTTAACTTATGGATTATGGCAGCAATCTACTGTAAGGTTTATTCTTTCAAATGAAATTTACACAGGGACAGTAATACAAGGGAAAAGAAAGAAAATAAGTTTTAAATCAAAGAAATTTATAAATTTACCTGAAGAAGATTGGGTAAAAGTAGAAAATATGCATGAAGCAATAATTAGTAAAGAAGATTTTGAAAGAGCAAAGAAAGTAATTGAGGCAACCAAAGGTTCACGAGTAGTTCAAAATGATTATTTATTTAAAGGATTACTTAGATGTTATGACTGTGGAGGATATATTGGAATAAGAAGTCCAGACAAAAACGGAAATATTTATGGCAGATGTCAAAGATATGGAAGATTTGGAAAATTCCAAGTATGTTCACCACACAATTTCAATTATCAAGTTTTTGAAAAACAAATGCTAGAAATTTTAAGAGAAGTTTGTAAAGAATATAACAACACGAAAAAACTAGAAGAAATTGCAAAACAAACTAAATCGCAACAAAAACAAGAAATTGACATTAAAGCTAAAATAAAATCTTTCAAAGAATCTATTGAAAAAGAAACTAGAAAGCTTGAAGTAATGTATGATGACAGATTAGCAGGAATTATTACACTTGATGAATATATGAAAAATGCAGATAGAATAAAAGAGAGAGTAAAAGTATATGAACAAAGCATCAAAGAACTTGAACAAGAACTATCTGGAGAAGAAGATAAAACAAGAGATGAAAATAGGTTAGATAATTTAATACAAGAATTTCTTAATATGGAAAAGCCAACAAAAGAGATAATTAGAGAATTTATAGAAAAAATTGAAATTCATAGTGATAAGCAAGTTGATATTTACTTTAATTTTAAACCACTACAAGAAGTTAATAATAATTTAGAAAATTTTATATGTGCTAAAAAGAAATATGAGAAAAAGGCGGTATAAAATCACAATTCAAAGTAAAAAATAGTATAATAATATTGACAAATGTAATACAATGTAATACAATTAAATAAAAGGAGTTGATATTTATGACTATTTCAGTTAGATTAAATGACAAAGATACAGAATTAATAAAAAAATATGCAGAAATGAATAATATATCATTATCTGATTTAATAAGAAATGCAATAATTGAAAAGATAGAAGATGAATATGATCTAAAATGTTATTATAAAGCATTAGAAGAATATGAGAAAAACCCTAAAACTTATACAATGGATGAGGTAAAAAAGGAGTTGGGGTTATAAGTGAAATATAGTGTGGTATTTTCTGAAAATGCAAAGAAACAATTAAAAAAATTGGATAGACATATATACTCACTAATAATAGGATGGCTAGAAAAGAATATTGAAGGAACGGAAAATCCAAGAATACATGGCAAAGGATTAACTGCAAATAGATCTAGTCAGTGGAGATACCGTATAGGTGATTATAGGGTTATATGTGAAATTAAAGAAAATGAAATTGTGGTTTTAGTGTTAGAAATAGGACATAGAAAAGAAATATATGACTAAATAAAATGTCCACAACTGCAATACACACATGCAGCCATGTGGGCAATTATAGCGTTTACGAAATTAGGTTTTGGTGATAAAGCCCTAGAATACTATAGAATGATAAATCCAATAGAACACTCAAGAACAAAAGAAACGGCAATAAAATATAAAGTAGAACCATTTTCAATTGCAGCAGATATATATGGTGCAGAAGGTTTAGCTGGTAGAGGTGGTTGGACATGGTATACCGGTTCAAGTAGTTGGTTTTATAAAGCAGGGATAGAAAGCATATTGGGATTAAATATAAAACGAGGAATTTTAAAAATGGAACCATGCATACCAAAGGATTGGAAAGAATATAGCATAAAATATAGGTATAACGCTAGCATATACAACATTAAGGTTAAAAATGAGAATGGCAAAAACACAGGGGTAAATAAGTTCTATTTAAACGGAAAAGAAGTTAAAGAAAAACAAATAATTTTAAATCCAGAAGGTGGAATGTACGATATATTAGTTGAAATGTGAGAGTGGGTCAATGACCCACTCTTCGTTCTACTGACCCATTTGTTTTCTTGCAATTTATTAAAAAAATTCACAAAACCCCTTTAAAAAAATAAAAAAATAGGATAAAATAATAGGCAAAAGGAAATATAGGAGTATTTATGAAAAAAAAATGGGAATTTTATGAGCCTGATAAAGAATTAGTAAATAAAATAGCACAAAAACATAATATATCAAACTTTTTAGCAACAGTACTTATAAATAGAGAAATAATAGAAGATGAAAAGATAAATGTATTTTTAAATCCTAAAAGAAGCAACTTTAATAATCCATTTCTAATGTTAGATATGGAAAAAACAGCAGATAGACTTATCCAAGCAATAAATAATAAAGAAAAAACAATAATTTACGGGGATTATGATGTTGATGGAATAACAAGTATTACAGTATTAAAAAAGTTCCTAAATGAAAGAGGACTAGAAGTAGATTATTATATACCAAATAGAATAAAAGAAGGATATGGATTAAATAAAGAAGCAATACAGGAAATTGCAAAAAAAGGCTATAAATTAATGATAACAGTAGATTGTGGAATTTCAGGAATAGAAGAAGTAGACTTAGCAAATAGTTTAGGGATAAAAACAATAATAACAGATCATCATGAACAATTAGAAGAATTGCCAAAAGCATATTCAATAATAAATCCAAAAAGAAAAGATGATACATATCCATTTAGATGGCTTGCAGGAGTAGGCGTAGTATTTAAACTTATACAAGCAATATCAATTAAACTATCATTAGATGAAAAGGAATACCTAAAATATTTAGATATTGTATGTATAGGAACAATATCAGATATAGTACCATTAATAGATGAAAATAGAGTAATAGCAAAACTAGGATTAATGCTTGTAAAAGTAACAAAAAATATTGGCTTAAGAGAATTAATAAGGGAAATAGGCTATAAAAATATAGATTCAAGTATGGTATCTTTTGGAATAGCCCCAAGAATAAATGCCTCCGGCAGAATGGGAAAACAAGAAGAAGCATTAAAACTATTTCTTACAGATGACCAAGAAATAGCAAAACAAATAACAAAAAGACTAAATCAATATAACTTAGAAAGGCAAGAAAAAGAGAAAAAAATATTTGAACAAGCAATGGAAAAACTAAGTATACAAAATTTAGAAGAATTAAATAGTATAGTTTTAGCAGGAGAAGATTGGCATCACGGAGTTATTGGAATAGTCGCATCAAGAATTACAGAAAAATTCTTTAAACCAACAATCTTAATTTGTATTGAGGGAGAAGAAGGAAAAGGGTCAGGTAGAAGTATTCCAGGATTCGATTTACACGAAGCATTAGTAGAAAGTTCAAAACATTTAAAAAAATATGGTGGACATGAAATGGCAGTTGGTTTATCACTAGAAAAAAATAAAATAGAAGAATTTAAAGAATGCTTTGAACAAATAGCAAAAGAAAAAAATGTAAATCAAATAAGACCAGTTATAAACATAGACTGTGAAATAACTAAAAAGGACTTAAATAAATATACAATAGAGCAAATACAATTATTAGAACCATTTGGAGAAAAAAATAAACAACCATTAATAGTATACAAAAATTTAAAAATAGTATCAATAAGAGCCTTATCAGAAGGAAAGCACTTAAAATTAATGTTAAAAGATGAAAATGAAATTATAGATGCAATAGGCTTCAATATGGGCGGATTATCAAATGAATATCTAATAGGAGATAAAATAGATATAGTGGGAACATTAGAACTAAATACATATAATGGAGAAGAAAATATACAAATAAATATAAAAGATATTATGCATTCTGTACGATAATTAAGCAAAGGAGATGTAAAAGATTGGAAAACAAAAATAAAACAATTGATGATGTAATTCGAAAAATGAAATCTAACAGAAGAAAAACAAATATCAATTTAATATTAAAAGCATATAACTTTGCTGAAGAAAATCATAATGGCCAAAAAAGATTATCAGGAGAAGATTATATAATACATCCACTAAATGTAGCATACATATTAGCAGACTTACACTTAGATGATGCAACAATATGTGCAGCACTTTTACATGATGTGGTTGAAGATACAAAAATAACAAGTGAAGACATTACAAGAATATTTGGCGAAGAAATTGCAGAGATGGTAGCAGGAGTAACAAAGTTAAGTAAAATACAATATGAAACAATAGAAGAAGCACAAGTAGAAAACTATAGAAAAATGTTTCTAGCAATGGGAAAAGATATAAGAGTTATACTAATAAAACTTGCAGATAGATTACACAATATGAGAACTTTATCAAATTTAAAAAGAGATAGACAAATTGCAAATGCAAAAGAAACAATGGAGTTATATGCACCTCTTGCAAATAGGTTAGGTATATATTCTTTAAAATGGGAGTTAGAAGATTTAAGTTTTAGATATCTATATCCAGAAGAATATAGAGAACTTGTAATGAGCATAGAAAAAAAGAGAGAAGAAAGAATAGAATTTATAGAAAAAATTATGGCAGAAATAAGAGTTGCATTAAAAAAAGAAAGAATCGTTGCAGAAGTAACAGGAAGGGCAAAACATTTATATAGTATATATAGAAAGATGCAAAGAGACAATATAACAATAGACCAAGTATATGATTTATTTGCCTTAAGAATAATCGTAAATTCAGTAAAAGACTGTTATGCAGCATTAGGAGTAGTACACGATTTATATACACCAATGCCAGGAAGGTTTAAAGACTATATAGCAGTTCCAAAGCCAAATATGTATCAATCAATACATAACACATTAATAGGACCAAAAGGGACTCCGTTTGAAGTACAAGTTCGTACATGGGATATGCACAGAATAGCAGAATATGGTATCGCAGCACATTGGGCATATAAAGAAGCAAATAAATTTAAAAAATCAAATGTAGTAGTAGAAGAAGATAAATTAGCATGGCTTAGGGAAACTTTAGAGTGGCAAAAGGATATGCAAGACCCAAATGAATTCCTAAAAACATTAAAAACAGAGCTATTTGAAGATGAAGTATATGTATTTACTCCAAAAGGAGAAATAAAAACACTTCCAAGAGATGCAACACCAATAGATTTTGCTTATAGCATACATGCTGAAGTAGGTCATAGAATGATAGGCTGCAAAATAAATAGTAAAATGATGCCAATAGTAACACCCCTAAAAAGTGGAGATATAGTTGAAATAATAACATCAGATACAGCCAAAGGACCAAGTAGAGACTGGCTAAAAATAGTAAAAAGTTCAAGTGCAAAAACGAAAATTACACAATGGTTTAAGAAAACAGAAAGAGTAGAAAATATTGAAAAAGGTAAAGATATATTAGAAAAAGAAATAAAGAAGATAGGAATGCTTCATAGTGAATTAGTTAAACCAGAGTGGATACAAATTGTATTA
This sequence comes from uncultured Clostridia bacterium, assembly GCA_947627495.1. Classification (GTDB taxonomy): domain Bacteria; phylum Bacillota; class Clostridia; order TANB77; family CAG-508; genus UMGS1781. Next base: position 18,196 of record CANQWH010000013.1, on the reverse strand, counting down.
AGTAGATACAATTATAATACTATAGATGATATGTATGCAAGCATAGGATTTGGAGGAATATCACCAAATAAAATAATAACAAGATTATTAGAGGAATATAAAAAAGAACATGAAGAAGAAAAAATAGAGCAAAAAATACAGGAACTAGTAACAGAAAAAACAAAGACAAAAAAACCATCAAAACATGGTGTAATAGTAGAAGGACTAGATAATTGCTTAGTAAAATTTTCAAAATGCTGTAATCCAGTACCAGGCGATGATATAATAGGGTATATAACAAAAGGTAGAGGAGTTTCAGTACATAGAAAAGATTGTACAAACCTAAAAGACTTATTATTAGATGAGGGAAGAATTGTGGAGGTTGAATGGTATGATGAAAAAGAAACAGTAAAATATAACGTAGATATACAAGTACTAGCAAATGATAGAACAGGATTATTATCAGATGTGGTAAAAGAAATAACAAATTTAAAAATAAACATAATGGGAGTAAATACAAGAACAAGTAAAGATAGAATTGCATGTATAGAAGCAACATTAGAAGTACAAAATATAGAACAACTAAACCAAGTAATAAAGCAAATTAGAAAAGTAGATAGTGTATATGAAGTAACACGTAAAAAATAATTTATTTGAAAGGAAAAAACGTATGATACTAAAGAGAATAAAAATGGATGTAGGTGTGATAACAGGGGAAAACTGTTACATAGTACAAGATGAAAAAACAAAAGAAACTATGATTATAGACCCAGGTGAAGCATCAGAAAATCTAATAGAAATATTAGATGCAATGCAAATAAAATTAAAATATATACTATTAACACATTGCCATGGGGACCATATAGGGGGAGTACAAAAAATAAAACAAAAATATGGTGGACAAATTTTAATACACAGAAAAGATGAAATAGGTTTAAGAGATATAAATATAAATTTGAGTACACACATAGGTTTAAAGCCAGTAATAATACAAGAAGATTCAAGGTTAGATGATAATGATATAATACATGTTGGTGGATTAGAATTTAGAGTAATACATACACCAGGGCATACATCACGGAAGCATATGTTTATATTGTGAGCAAGAAAAAATGTTATTCTCGGGAGATACATTATTTAGAGGAGCATGGGGAAGAGTAGACCTGCCAACAAGTAGTTTTGAAGATATAATATCATCAATAACAAATAAATTAATAAATTTGCCACCAGATACAATAGTATATCCAGGGCACCGGAAAATCAACATTAATTGGAGAAGAAAGACCTATATATGTAGAAATGAAACAAAAAGAGTGGGAATAAAAATTTTACTTACTATTACATTTGTTACAATTCACAGCTAGCATATAAAAGTCCGCAAAACTCCTGCGTTTGGTTACTTTGTGCATATAATAGGCTGTAAATTGTAACTTACATTTAAAAATTTATGTTTTGCTTATTAAAATGGAATGTGCATCTTCTTTACGAAGAGCAATTAAACAGCCACGAACCTCATAAGCAGTAGGGTCTCCAAAAGGACTCCTAAGAGAAGCTTTAATAGTAGTATTTTTAACTAAACCAAGGTCTAATAATCTTCTTTGAAGGGGACCAGAACAGTTTAAAGAAATTATTTTTCCAGAGGAATTTAAGGGTAATTTATCCAAAGCAATATCACTCATTTTAACAATCATTCCTTTCTGCCTAAAATCTAAAGAGTGTAAAATACATAAATATATACCCTCCAATATAATTTATGAAAAATGTTAATTAATGGTGAATAAGAAAGAAAAAATGATATAAGATAGATAAAAAATATAAAAATAGTAGAAATTTATATTTTATAGTAGTAAAATAATAAAAGAAAGGATGATTAAAATATGAAAAGAGAAAGAGGATTTGAAATAGCGAAGGGATTTGAAAATAGTAATATCAATTTACCAATAAGAAAAACAAAACATTCAGCAGGATATGATATAGAAGCGGCTGAAGATACTGTTGTTCCAAGCTTTAAAAAAGGAATGAAACCAACATTAGTAAAAACAGGATTAAAAGCATATATGGGAGAGGATGAAGTATTAATATTAGCAAACCGAAGCTCAAACCCAGGGAAAAAAGGACTAATTTTAGCAAATAGTATAGGAGTAATAGATAGTGATTATTATGGAAATCCAGATAATGATGGACATATAATGTTTGCATTTTACAATATAAAAGATGAAGATATAGAAATAAAAAAAGGAGAAGCAATAGGACAAGGAATATTCCAGAAATTTTTGATAACAGATAATGACGTAAGTCAAGGAGAAAGAACAGGAGGCTTTGGCTCAACAAGTAAATAGCTCTATAAAAAAACGTAGAAAGCAGTAAACTAATACAAAACGTAAAAATAAGTTTGCAAAAAAACTCTTGAAAAAGTTATAGTTATGTAATAAAATTTATATATAGACAAAAAAACTTGAAAAATTTGAGGAGGAAAACTTATGAAAAAGGAAAAAGGTGCAATAACAATAATAACATTAGTAACAGTACTATTTATGTTAGCATTTTTAATAAGTACATATTCAATAATAACAAATAGAAGACAAGCACAAGCAGAAATAAGATCAGAAATGAAAAAAATATATGAAAAAGAAGTAAATAATGTAGAAGAAGTATATAATAGTTATTTTGCAAATGAAAATTAAAAAAATTTAAAGACAGTTTCAATAAAAGAAACTGTCTTTAAATTTTTTCCATGAAGTAAATACAACTATTTACTTAACATTTGACTTTCAGCCTTTTGAATCATTTTCTTAACCATGTTACCACCGATTCTTCCAGCGTCTCTTGAAGATATATCACCATTGTATCCGTTTTTTAAATTTACACCAACTTCTGAAGCTACTTCATATTTGAATTGATTTAAAGAATCTTTAGCTTCTGGTACTAATGTTCTATTTGAATTTGAGTTTGCCATTTTAATTTCACCTCCTGCAAATAAACTTTATAAAAAAGCATTATTAAGCTTTACATCAATAGAATGTGCAAAATAAAAGAAAATAAACTAGTAATTTTTAGAAAAAATGGCAGAAAAATATAAAATATAATATTAAAAAAATGTTAAAATAAAATTTAGAAAATTATAGTTATATTAAATTTTATAACATTTGCAGATGAGCCTGTGAATATAAAACCTTGGGCGAGATTTGGCGGACTTTATAGTACAAGTTGTGAACTGTAACACGTAATATTACAGAAATATTACAAAAATATTAAAAATATGTTACAAAACAAAAAACATATTGAATTTTGTATTGTTTTGTTGTAGAATTATAATAAATAAATAAATAAATAGGGGGAATAATTATGGCATCAAATCCAATGCAAAGAAAAACAAGAAATGCTTTTTTATTAGGCTTTTTAATAATGTTAATAATAGCAGTTTTAATAGGAGTAGTAGTTTATATGTTACTTATAAAACCAATAAAAGAAGAAAAAGAACAAGAGGAAGCACAAACATATGCGGTATATAGATTAAAAGCAACAAACAGTGTTGAATCAGGTGGAAAAATAACAAATGCGATGGTAGAAGTAGTAGAAATACCTGCTACAGAACAACAAAGGGGAGACTTAATTGCAGCAGAAAGAATAGATCAATCCGGCAATGTACAAAAAGTGTCTTTTCCAGGAGGTAACAGCAAGATAGCATTAAAAGGAGGAACTATATTAACAAAAAGCATGTTGACGGATGGACAAGAAGAACTATCAGATTCACTAAGATATGTAGAATATAATATGATATCAATACCAACTTTAGTAGATATAGGAGATTATGTTGATATAAGAGTTAAATTACCAAATACACAAGATTTAATAGTAATTTCACGCAAACAAATACAAAATTTATATGGACAAACAGTTGGATTAAATCTAGACGAACAGGAAATATTGTACCTAAACAGTGCAATTGTAGAGACATATGTGTTAGATGGAGCAGCTGAATTATATCTAGCAAAATATGTAGAAGCAGGAATACAAGAAGCAGCAGAAAAAACATATGTACCAACAGCAGAGGTTGTTGCTTTAATTCAACAAGATCCAAATATTGTTGAAACAGCAAGAAACGCTGTAGCAAGTGCATATAATAATTCAGGAAATGTAAGAGGACCACTTAACTCTTCACTTGAACAATATGCAGAAGAGAGAAGAAACAATATTCAATCTGGAATTCAACAACAAATAGAAGCAGCAAGACAAGCAAGAGAAAATTATCTATCTGGATTAGAAGGATATTAAACAATAGATTAGGAGGAAACTTAACTTGAAAAAGATAGGATTTATAGGAGCATATGACAAAACAGACCTAATAATATACATATCTAAAATTCTAACAATTAATGGATTGAAAGTGTTGATTATAGATGGTACTACATTACAAAAAACAAGATATACTGTACCTTGTATAACACCTAGTAAATGCTATATAACTACATATGAAGATATAGATATAGCTATTGGATTTGATACATTACAAGAAATACATAATTATACAGGAATGCCGCAATTTGAATATGATATTATGTTATTAGATGTAGATAATAGACAAACATATGAAAGCTTTGAAATGCAAACATCGGATAAAAATTATTTTTTAACTGCATTTGACAATTATTCATTAAAAAAAGGATTAGAAATAATAGGAAAATCAGAAGAAAAAAGAGAAATGACAAAAATCTTATTTTCAAAAGATATGAATAAAGAAAATGATGAATATTTAAATTTTTTATCATTTTATTCATCAGCAAAATGGAGTGCAGAAGAAATATATTTTCCATTTGAAGCAGGAGATAATGCAGTAATTGTTGAGAACCAACGAAATGCAAGAATAAGTTTTAGAGAATTAACTCCTGGTTACAAAGATGGTATGCTAGAAATAATATCACAAATAGCACCAGAAATAAGAACGAGTGAAGTAAGGAAAATTTTAAGAAACATTTAACAACAGAAAAGTAAAGAAAATAAAGGAGAATAAAAATGTCAGTTATAACTTTTTACGGAAGTGATGAAAACGAAACTGCCCAGACAACATCTATGGCAGGAATAGCTACATATTTATCAATTGAACAAAATTATAAAATCTTACTTATAAATACTAAGCAAAACGACACAAGCTTAGAAGAATGCTTTTGGGAACAATCAAAAAATTTAAGACAAAGAATCGATTTAGAAACAGGAATAGGTGGACTAATAAAAGCAATTGCAAGTAATAAAACATCTCCGGAAATAATAACAAATTATACAAGAACAATATTTAAAGAAAGATTAGAAGTTTTAACAGATAATAATGTACCAAAAGAAAGTTACGAAAAGCAAAAAGAATATTTTGCAAGTATAATAAAATTAGCAAACAGATATTATGATTTAGTATTTGTAGATTTGGAAGGAAGCTTAGAAGAAAAGTATGTTCAAGAAGTTTTAAGAGAAACGAACTTAATAATTGCAAATACCTCACAAAGGATAAAATATATAAAGAAATTTTTAAGTCAAAGAAATAAATATGAATTCTTAAAGAATGATAATATAATATATTTGCTAGGAAAGTATGATAAATATTCTAAGTATAATGCAAAAAATTTACAAAGGTCAGAAAAAATACATGATGTATATGGTATACCATATAATACACTATTTTTTGAAGCATGCAACGAAGGTAATTTAGCAGATTTTATTATAAATTATAGAAAAGTAAGGCAAAATAGTGTACAAGCACCAATAATTGAAGCTATAGATGAAACAGGAGAAAGAATAATAAGCAAATTAAAAGAACTACAAATGCAAGTTTAAAAGAGGGGAGTGCTAACTTAAAATATGAATGTTGTAAATATACTTTTAATATTCGTGGTATTAGTAATAGGTGGAATATGGGTTCTATACATGATTAGAAAAAATAAAAATGCTGAAGTAGAAAAAATAGTAACAGATGAAAAGTCATACACATTAGATGAAATGATGGAATTTATAAAAACAAGATTAGATGAAATTACAAAGGTAAATTTATATGATATAGGCTTATCAGAAGAAGAATTAAAAAGAAGAAAAGCTAAAAAATATGAATTAAAAAAAGCATTAAAAGGCTGTACATATGGAGATGTAAATGATAAAAAATATGTAAAAGAATTAATTTACGATTTATTATATAAAGAATACGGTGTAAATGAGATAAATATATCAAAAGCAATACCATTTGATGTACCATCACTACTTACTGCACAAGATAAATTTGATATAATAATATACATGTATAAAAAAGACTTTGGATATGAAGCACTAACACAAATGATAAAAAAATACGATTTAGCAGTATTAAAATATGTTGAAGGTGCTTCAAAACCAAGTTATGTTATTACAGAAGATGAAATAAGTCAAATTTATGAAAAAGAAAACTTTTCACTAGAATTTTCAGATAAATTAAATGTAGTAACACAAAGAATATACCAATATTATAAAGGATACAGCAGTATAGATGAAATAAGAGATATGAACATAGATGGTGTATCTGGTGGTGTATCTGGTCTTCCAGAGAGTTTCCTAAGCCAAGTAGCACAAACAGATGGAGATTATTTGGCACAAATAACAGAAACTAAAGTACCAAGAGCGTGTGATAGTATATGGATATTCTTCCAAGGTAAATCAATAAGATTGGCATTTCTTTCATTTGGAAAAGAAAGTGAATTAAAAAGGGTTTGCCAAAACATATATAAATATAATAATCCAGGACAATTATCTGATACAAATGGTTATAAGATTAACGAAATGAAGGACGGTTCCAGAGTTGTTGTTGTAAGACCAAGCATGTCTGAAACATGGGCATTCTTCGTAAGAAAGTTCGATGTAAAGAGAGCAACACTAGAACAAATAGTTACAGCAGAAGGAAAAGAAGAAACAATAGAGTTATTAAAATTCTTAGTAAAAGGTGCAAGAATTATAGCACTTACAGGTGAGCAAGGTTGTGGTAAAACAACAATGCTTATGGGTATGATAGAAAATATATATGAAACAATGAACTTACGTATTACAGAGACTGCATTTGAGTTACACTTAAGAAAAATATATCCAACAAGAAACATATTATCAATGCGTGAAACTGAAACAATATCTGGACAGGAATGTTTGGACGTTCAGAAAAAAACTGATGGTAGTGTAAACATAATCCGGAGAGGTTGCAACAGACCCCGTAGCATCTTGGATGATTCAATCTGCACAGGTTGCATCTAAATTCACATTATTTACACACCATGCTAAAACATTTCCAAACTTAGTAACAGCATTAAGAAACTCAATGTTAAGAGCAGGGACATTCACAGATGAAAGAATTGCAGAAGAGCAAGTTGTTAGTGTATTAAACTTTGATATACACTTAGTAAAAGACTTTAGAGGAAGAAGATACATAGAAAGAATAACAGAATGTATTCCAATTGAAGACCACGAAGATTATACATATGATTATAGAAAAGAAAAAACAATAGAAGGAAAATTAGAAAAATTTATGGATAATGCAACAAAATATTTCCATAAAGTAACAAATAAAGAGTTATATAAATATGTAAATGTATTAGAGTATCATAATGATGCTTATGTATTAACAAATAAAATTTCAGACGAAAATATTAAACAAATGAGAAATAATATGAGTACAGAAGATGCAATTGCATTTGATGCATTTTTAGAGAGAAATTGGGGAAAAAGTGCAAAAAAAGTAGCAAAAAATTGAGGTGAAAACTAAATGTTAAACCAAATATTATTATACATGATGGGAATAACAGGGGGACTATTTGCAATAGTAGTTATAATATATTTTATAATTAGATCAAAAACAAATACAAGCGATATGAAAAAAATAAGGCAACTAAGAGAGGGAACTAAACAACACAAATACTCAAAAGATATTATATATCAAAAATTATATAATATATATACGTCAGTACCTCTATTTAAGAGATATGTATTAAAGATAAGAAGAAAATTAGAAATAATACATATGCAAGATGAATATAAAACAAGAATGCAAACTTCTAAAATAATTACAAAGGCATTATGCATAATAATTCCTGTAACAATAGCGGTAATTCTATTTACCAAAAGTGATCCATTATTATTATCAATATTATTACTATTTGAATTATTTTTAATAGAAACGCTTATGTCAGGAATGGTAGATAAGTATGATACTAAAATTTTAAAACAACAAGTTGACTTTTTTGCAGAAATAAGACATGCTTACCATGAATTTAATATGGTAGAAGAAGCAATATATGAAGTATCTCAAAACGATGAATTAGAGATATCTATACAAGGGCAGAAAATTTATGAAATATTAATATCAGAAGATCCAGAAATGGAGCTGGAAAAGTATTATGATGTTGCTCCAAATAGTTTCCTAAAAGAATTTGCAGGAATCTCATATTTAACTAGAGAATTTGGAGATAGAACAGATAAAGATGGAGCATCATTGTACTTGAAAAACTTAAACAATATCACACAAGAAATGCAAATGGAAATATTAAAGAGAGATAAATTAGATTATGTATTTCAAAGTTTATCAGTTATAGCAATATTACCAGTATTATTTATGGCACCATTAAAAAGTTGGGCAATATCTAACTTTAGTTTTACATCACAATTTTATGATGGAAAACTTGGTTTAATGGTACAAATAGGGTTAGTAGTACTTACATTTATATGCTATTTCCTAACAAGGAAAATAAAAGATACAGGAAGTATAAAAGTAGAAGAAAGAGACCCCAATAAAGTATGGCAAATAAAATTATATAAAAAACCAATAATAAAAAAAGCAATGGATTTAATAATACCAAAGAAAAATACTAAAGAACATAGAGTTTTAACTAAATTAATGAAAGATGCTGCTTCAAAACAAAAAATAGAGGCTTTATACATTAATAAAGTAATAATTTGTTTTGTTGCTATGATAGTAACAATAGTTCTATTTATGTTCAGTCATAAAATAGCAAGAGATTATGTATATACTGAACCAACTTCAGATTACAACCTAATGGGTTCTTTATCAGATAAAAATAGAGAAGAAGCAATGAAAGTAACAGAGGCACAAAATATTGTAATAAATGAATTTAAGGGAAAGAGCAATGTAACACAAGAAGAAATTATAAAATATTTGCCAAAAGTGGATTTTTATAAAGATGCGGATGAAGGAACTTTAGCTACGGCAGCAGAAAAGATAATGTCAAAATTAGCAATAATAAATAGCGAAGGATTTAAATGGTTTGAATTATTAATAGCATTCATATTTGGATATCTTGGATACTGCTCGCCAAACTGGATGCTAATGTTCCAAAAGATGTTAAGAGCATTAGATATGGAAAATGAGGTAATGGAATATCAAACAATAATATTAATGCTGATGAAGATAGAAAGGGTAAATGTAGAAATGATATTAGAGTGGCTAGAAAGATATTCTAATATCTTTAGAGAGCCAATTTCTAAATGTGTAAATAACTATGAAGCTGGTGGATGGGAAGCATTAGAAGAGTTAAAACAAGATATAACTTTCCCACAATTAATAAGAATTGTAGAAAGTCTTCAAGCAGCAGTTGAAAGAATACCTATTAGAGAAGCTTTTGATGAATTAGACAATGAAAGAGAATATTATCAAGCCAAAAGAGAAGAATCAAATGAAAAATTAATAAAAAGAAAAGGTATGATAGGAAAAGTAGTAGGATTTGCGCCTATGGTTGTGCTATTTGTTGGTTACTTAATAGTACCATTAGTACTAATAGGATTTACTTCAATGTCTGAAAGTTTTTCTTCAATAGGTTCAGTTAATATTAATTAAAATAAAAACATGAGGAGGAAATATGGAAAATGCATCATATGCATTATTAATAGCAGGTGGAATACTTTTTGCAATATTAACAATAACTTTACTTGCGGCGATGTTTAATAATTTATCAACAATGCAAAATGCCAAAGCAGATGTAGAAAGAACACAAGAATTAGCAGAATGGAATGAGCAATGGGAAGCTTATAATGGAAGATATTTGTATGGTACAGATGTATTAACATTAATAAATAAAGCAGAGCAAAATAATATAGATTATAATAGTAGTGAATATGAGATAATAATAAAAGTTAATAATGGAGATGGCACAAATATAACCTTAGACAATACAGGTTTTCTTTACGAGGGAACTGGCGCAGGCTCAAGTACCAAGCAAGCCTTTTTGCAACAACACAGAAATACAATATATCAGTGTGAAATACAATATAATCCTAATGGAAATGGTAGAGTATACAAAATAGAAATTGATGTAGCAGATTAAGCATATAACAACATTTAAATCAAATAAAAAACGAGAAATTAAATTAAAAAGGAGATGGTGCAATATGGAAAATGCTACAAAAGCTTTACTAATTGCAGCAGGAGTATTATTGGCTATAATGGTTTTAACAATAGGTGTATATTTATATGGATCAATTACAGATGATACAAGGGATTATATAACTAAATTAGATGCTACAGAATTAACAAAATATAATGCTCCTTTTGAAGTATTACTTGGAAGAAGTGATATAACAGCACAAGAAATTGTATCAATAGTTGAAGAATCCAAACAAAAAAACAAACAAATACAAGTAATTGTTGATAAACTAGGAGAAATGTCTAATCAAAGAGTAGACAATATGGAGGAATATACTAATGAACAGCTAAGTGATTTTTTAAATGATAATATACAGTTCTATGTTGCTGATGAATCAAAATTAGTATATTTTAAATGTTTGGAAGATACAAATCCAGATATAAATGGAATATCATATGATAAATATGGAAAAGTTAATAAAATAAAATTTATAAGAGTAGCAAATACAAAGGTTGCATTAACATATGATCAACCAGAAACAACTCCAGATCCAGAAACAACTCCGGATCCAGGAACAAATCCAGACCCAGGAACAAATCCGGATCCAGGAACAAATCCGGACCCAGGAACAAATCCAGACCCGGGAACAAATCCAGACCCAGGAACAGATCCAACACCTACGAAACATAAGGCTCACTATTGTATTGGAGGTAGTAATGATTGTGATTACTGTGATGGTACAGGTCGTGTAGGAGGAGAGCGCTGCTTTGGTTACTATTATCCGGATAGATACGTAACTCTGGAGCAATGTCCAGGACCTCTAGATCTATACACTTTAAACCATAATACAAATGAACGTATGAATTGGTTTGGGTATTACTGTGTGAGTGGCTGGGATCGTCCTGCAGGACATGCGGGGGTTCCGGGGGCCGGGTTGAGTTGCCATGGTCATAAGACAACATCTTATTACTATTGCACATTATGTGGAGCTTATTTAGCAGCTAACGAAGAAAAATGTTCTTTTAGTAGTTGGTCTCCTAGTGCAGAAAAGTTAGTCCATTATGATAATAGTGAAGAGTGCGACCATTGTAATGGTACTGGGCATCTTAGACAGAAAACTCCCTGCCAACATGGGTTAACATCATCTCACTGGTGGTGTGACGAGTGTGGAAGAAGCATTTCAAGATCCGATAATACACATGATTTTGAATATTGATGTAATTAATTAGAAATGTAACAATATTAATTGTGTAAAAAAATGTTAAATTTAAATCAGGAAGGAGATGGAGTAATATGGAAAATGCATCAAAAGCTTTATTAATTGCAGCTGGAGTGTTATTGGCTATAATGGTTTTAACAATAGGTGTATATTTCTATAGTTCACTTTCTGAAAATACAAGAAGTTACATAAATAAATTAGATGCTACAGAATTAACAAAATATAATGCTCCTTTTGAAGTATTACTAGGAAGAAGTGATATAACAGCACAAGAAATTGTATCAATAGTTGAAGAATCCAAACAAAAAAACAAACAAATACAAGTAGTTGTTGGTAATTTAGGAGCTACATTTGATGAAACAGTAAACAATATGGAGGAATACGATAATGGTGAGTTAAGTGAATTTTTAAATGATAATATACAATTCTATGCAGAAGATGAAAGTAAATTAGTATATTTTAAATGTGTAGAAAGTTCAAATCCAGATGTAAATGGCATAGAATATGATGAAGATGGTAGAGTAATAAAAATAAAATTTGAGAGAGTGGCAAATAAAAATGTAGCATTAAATTATAATCCGCCAACACCACCACCAACTCCAGAGCCAGAACCTGAACCAGAACTTGATCCAGATCCGAACCTAGATCCAGATTTAGAACCAGGTGTAGAGGATATGGTAACGATATCATATAAAACGGATCCAAATTCTTATCCTTCAGCTGATTCATATTTTGAAACGTTGAAAATATACTGGTCATATTGGGAAGCATATGTTAGCAAGGATGTTACAGAATGGAAAGTTAATGTCCCTCGTGGGTCTACTGTTCGTGTGCAGAGTTCTGTACCTGAGTGCGAGGCTGGGAGAGAGGCAAACGCCGTAAGTATTGTTTTTGAAAGTTGGTTACCTGTGCCTAGAGGTGGATATAAAACTGGTAAGAGCTACCCGTCTTTGAGCCCAGGGGGTTCGTTCGTTGCAGATGACAGTTATACATTATACGCATCATATGCATTTTATGATGATGGTCGCTTTATTTGGGACAAACCAATATTATATTTATATCCAACGGAAAGAACAAATATTAATGTAAAAGTGGGATATCCAGATAGATTAACAGTATCTTACCCTAGATATAAAGAAAATGGATGGAATGTATTAGCAGAGCCGAATGGTACATTAACAGATTTAACAACTAATAGAGAATTATATTGTTTATATTATGAAGCAAATAATGTTATGGATTCAAATATATATAAAGATGGATTTATTGTAAAAGGCGAAGATTCGGCAGAATTTTTAGAAGAAAAATTAAAAATTTTAGGCTTAAATGAAAGAGAAGCAGAAGAATTTATTATTTATTGGTTACCGAAACTAGAAAGCAATAAATATAATTATATAAGATTTGCTGAAGAAGAATATATTAATAAAAATATGCCATTAGATATACAGCCAAAGCCAGATACAATAATAAGAGTATTAATGGAATTTAAAGGAATAGATAAGCCATTTGATATAGAAGAACAAAAGTTAAATTCACCAACTAGAGAAGGATATGTTGTTGTTGAATGGGGTGGAGTACAACTTAACTAAACAAAAAAACTTAAATTTTCATAATGTTCTACATTTAACAATATTTTATAACAAAAAAACTATTGCAAAATATACTAAAAAATATTATAATAACTTTAGGAGGGTATATGAAGAAAACAATACTAATATTGCTTATACCAATAGCAGTTATAATATTTTCAACATGTGGCTTATTAATAACAAAAAATACAACAATAAAGCAAATAAAACAAGAAAATAGTAAGTATGAATATTATATAGGAAAAACAATTTTAGGAACAGATGTTACAAGCATAATAAATAAAGCAATAGATCAAAATGAACAAAATAAAATACCAAAAGATGGAAAAGGTTATTACATAGAAAATGACGAAAATAGTTTAAAAATTGAAATTGAAATGATAACAATAAAAAAAACATATCCAATGGAAGAGTTCTATAAAAATGGTATGACAAACTTTGTAGAAAACTTTAATTTAATACAATTTAAATGTACAAGCATAGAATACCATAAAAAAACAGGAAGGATTAAAAAAATAATTTTTAGACAAATAGATGATTTATAAAATAAGTTATTAATTTTAGAATCTAAAATTCTAAGAATAATATTAAAATATAATAACAAAGGAGGTGAAGATGCATGGAGAATGCTTCAAAAGCTTTAATTATAGCAGGTGCAATATTAATAGCAATATTGTTAATATCAGTAGGTGTATGGGTAATGAATTCAGTAAATCCATTAAAAGATAGTGCACAGCAGCAAACTGATGCTATGGCAATACAAACATTTAATGCTCAATTTGTTGATTTAGAAGGTGAGAATGTATCAGCTAGTCAAGTAAGAGAAATATTCTCAAAAGTAAATTCAAGTAATGTACAAGATTCAGCACATAAAGTTAAAATAATTGGTGCTCAGACAGGAGATGCTCCCGAACTAACTAATTATTCTAGTATAGTTACAAAAAAACAACGTTACTCTGTTTCAGTTGAGTATGGAACTGATGGTTACATAAGTATAATACGTATTTATTAATAGAAATATGATTCAGGATAAGCGTATAAGCTTATCCTGAACATAAAGCATATATAAATATCTTGTATGTGTTTTATGCTCAGGATAAACAAAGGAAATAAAAAATACACTAATAATAAAGAAGGTGAAAGATATGGAGAATGCAACAGATGCGTTGAAAATGGCTTTTGCAATGATGATGTTTGTAATATGTTTATCTATTGCATTTTCAATGATATCTAAAGCAAAAGAAACAGCTGATACTATATTATGGTATTCAGATAAAACAAACTATATGGAAGGTCCTTTAGAGGAAGAAGAAAGTTTAAAGGATGGAAGAACAGTAGGAAGAGATGTAGTAATTTCAACATTATATCAATCAGTAAAAAACGGAACACCTAATGTAAGGATAATATTAAGAAATGGAACTACTATTGATTTCCCTAAAACTGGTACAGATATAAAGATAGAAGAAGTTATAGAAGAATTAGGAGCAAATGCTGTATTTAAAGAAAATGTGCAAGAAGTTACTATAGCTGGTTCTTATAAAATTGCAGAAGATGGTACTAAAATAGTAGTTTCAAGAGAGGGATCATCAAATCCAGTAAAAGTTTATGTAACATACACACAACAATAATATATAAGGAGGGATGTTTAAATGTCAGATACATTTATAACAATAATTGCGATTGTCGTAGTTATAGTACTAATGTTTGTAGTACCATTTATGGCAACTGCAAATCAAAATGATAGAATAACGCAAAGTTCAGTACAAACGATATTAGATAATTTTACTAATACGGTTGCAAGAGAAGGTAAAATTACACAAAGTACATATAGAGATTTTATTCAAACATTGAATGCAACAGGAAATACATATGCAGTTTCAATAGAAGTAAAAAAAATAGATGATAATCCAGGGGCAAAGGGAGATACAAAAAATGTAATAGGAGAAAACATATATTATTCAGAGTTTACATCAGAAATAGAAAGAAGAATAGATGAAGATGGTGAATATCCTTTGGAACAAGGTGATTATTTAATAGTAAATGTAAGAAATACAAATATAACAACAGGAACAGGATTAAAGAATTTTTTCTATAGCATAACAGGAAAAGACACAATTGCAATTGAAGCAAGTTCAACTATATTAGTATCAAAATAAAATGTACTAGGGTAGAAATTAAATTCTACCCTAATTTACAAAAGGGAGGAACCTAAAGTGACAGATACAATGATGACAATAATTGGAATATTTGTTGCAGTTATATTAATGTTAGTATTTCCACTTGTAGAAGTAGCAGGGAAAAATGATGATATATCTCAAACTGCTATACAAATAGCCATGGCAGATTTTGTAAATTCGGTAGCTATTAAAGGAAAAATAACAGAAGATGATTATAACAAATTAGTAACAAAAGTATATGCTACAAGAAATAGTTATGAAGTTATTATAGAGGCAAAAATACTAGATGAAAATCCAGAAAAAAGGACAATAACAAGTGGTGGAGCATTGCAAGTAACTGAAAGCCAATACTATTCTGTGTATACTAACACAATATTAGATAAGATAAATAATAGTTCCTCTAAAGAATATTTATTAAAAAAAGATGATTACATTGTAGTAACTGTAAAGAATACAAATAAAACATTAGGAACACAGTTAAAAGGAATATTTTATAAATTTATAGGAAAAGATACATATACACTTGGAGGTTCAGATTCAGCATTGGTAATTAATACAGGAGTAACAGGAGTAGGTGGGCTGATAAATAATGTACCAATAACACCACCTGAACCACCTGAACCACCTGAAACACCACCTCCAGCAGAAGTAATACCTCCAATTGAACTAAAACATGTGGCGAGATGGTGCATAGGAGACTATGGTACTGGATCTCGTACGGTATGTAATAGTACTTCATTTAGTGAGTGTACCTATCATCAAACTCGCTGGGAATTTATGGATTGCGAGGGTTGTGGAGAGAATCACACCCAGGATTGGTATTGCAAGGTCTGCACCAAATGTCATAATCACTATTTTTACTGGATATGCAGAAAGTGCGGTCATGTCACTGATTACACTCCTGTGTGTAAGTACATTTTTGAAGAGGGAACTCCATGATCACCTTGTGAGCATGGCCTTTGGGAAGGTCATTACTGGTGTGATGAGTGTGGAAAGACTATTGAACCTCGGTGATTCTACACATGAATTTAGCTCTTAAATTTATAGTATAAACAAAAGGAGGCAACATGAAAATACAAAATTTATCAATAATATTTTTAGTAGTTTTATTACCAATAATAATGATATTATCATTTTACATAGATAGGCAAACAGACACATTGGAGTTACAGGAAGCGTATAATACTAAAATTATTACATCAAGCAAAAATGCTATAAAAGCATTTGAAATAAACACAGTAGATTGGAAGAGTACAGCGGCATCAGGACAACAAAGAAGAACAGTAGAAAGTATGGTAAATACATTTACTGAAAGTTTAGCAAGTGAATTAGGAATATCAGGAATTGCAAACGAATATATGTTAGGGTATATACCAGCTATAACAGTAAACATGTATGATGGTTATTATGTATATGCACCAACATATACATATAAAACAAAAACAAATAGCAATGGTATACAGTTATATGTAGATTTAGAGCATCCAGATAGAGCAGTTGCAGATTCTAACCAAGGAGATATACTATATGAAGTTAAAGATGGGGTTACGGGAGAGACATATAAGTATTATGTTTATGATGAGGATGGAACTGTACAAAATTCAGAGAATATAGTAGCAACTAAGGATAAATCAAAAGCAAAACAAGTTTATGAACATGCATTAGGTGTAAAGATACCATATACAGCTTCTTATAAAAGAGGAACGCTTGAGGCAGTTGTAAATTACACTTTAGATAATAGAATATACATATATGGACAAAAAAGTGGCACAGGAGAAGAAATATTTAATAAAGATGGATATTTAGTATATTTTGATACTAATACAAAATTACCAAAGATAAAGATAGAATCAGTAGAAAATCCAAAGGAAGAAAATATAGATGTAGAAAATATGATAAATGAGACTATATATGGAATTAAAACAAATGAATTGGAAACAGGAACAGAGATGGCAAACAATATACCAATAGATACAGAAACATTAACAGAACAAATAGTTTATACTGATGATAATACTAATTACTATGTGGGAACCTTTAAATATATATATGATATTTCTCATGAGAAATTATATTATGATGAGTCTAATGAAGTATTTTTCGTGTTAAACAATGCAAGAAGAGTTTATATAGAAAATTCTAAGGGAGATACAAGTATATCTGCAGATGATTCAGCATGTAGATGGAAATCGGTATCTGTATTACTATCTAATGGAACTAATGGAAATGAAGTAGAATATAAAAAAATTTATCAAGCATTGAATGGAAAAGATAGAGGAAAGTGGTATATAAGCTTAAAATTAGATGATGGAGAAACAGAGAAGAATGAAATAGTAGATACTCAGATAAAGAATTTATCTGAGTGGGGATTATCTGATGATGCGGATTTTGCAGCAATATATAAAGATTATAGTGCAATAAGTTATTATGTAGAAGCATATGCATTTACAAACTGGGTAAGAGAAAATTTAGGAAATTCAGGAACAATGGAAAAGAAATTAAACTATCATACTGATGGCACTGCAAGTGTGGAAGAATTTGAAAATACAGATGTAGATTATATTTCTACTCCAGTTGCAGATATATTTAATATAACTAAAGAAAATAATCCAGAAGATCCAAATTCAGTATTTACACGATACAAAAGACAAATAATGAAAAGTAATATAACTAGAAATTTACAAGTAGCAATATCAAATTATAATAATGGTGGAGCATATGACTTTAATGTTCCACAGTTAACAGAAAGCGATTGGAATACGATGTTTGAGAATGTATCTATCCTAGCTTTTGTGCAAGGTATGCCAATAGGGCTAAAAACCTATAATAACTACGTAATTGCAACAAGCAAAGTAAATA
>CANQWH010000012.1 GCA_947627495.1 uncultured Clostridia bacterium | reverse complement strand
AATATATAAAAAATAATTGTCTCGTTAAAAAATATTGTAAAAATTAAATATTTGTTTCAATTGCAATAGCATGTGCAATACCTGGAATACTTTCACCTTGTTGTGCAGTTGTAGAATTTGTTAAAGCACCTGTAGCAATTAATAAAACCTTATTTATTTCCTTTTGTTTTAATTTATTATAAACATATCCAGAAAAAACTGTAGCACAGCAAGCACAACCACTTCCACCAGAATGTGTATCTTGTTTTTCTTTATCAAACATTAATACACCACAATCATTATAATTTGATTTTATATTATAACCTTTTGACATTGCCATATCTGTAAGGATATCTTTACCAATATATCCTAAATCTCCAGTAAGAATTAAATCATAATAACTAGGTTTTCTGTTAGTATCTTTAAAATGAGTAATTAATGTATCCAAAGCAGCAGGTGCCATAGCAGCTCCCATATTATTTGCGTCTTTAATACCCATATCAATTACTTTACCTGTTGTAATATATGTTACATAAGGACCTTCTCCGGTTTTAGCAAGAATAGCAGAACCTGCACCAGTAACAGTCCATTGTGAAGTAGGTGGTCTTTGATTTCCAAGCTCAAGAGGAAATCTAAATTGCTTTTCAGCACTACAAAAATGACTAGAAGCAGAGCAAATACAATGGCTTGCAGCACCACCATCAATAAAAATTGAAGCAAGTTGCATTCCTTCAACAAAAGTTGAACAAGCACCAAAAATTCCATAAAGAGGAATACCAAGTTCTCTCAAACCAAAACTTGATGAAATACATTGATTAAGCAAATCTCCAGCAAAACAGTAATTGATATCAGTAGCAGAAAGTCCAGCTTTCATAATATTCATATTAGTAGTTTCTTTTATAATTTTGCTTTCAGCTTTTTCCCAGGTTTTCTCTTCCCAGAATTCATCTTCTAAGCATTTATCAAAATATTCTGCAAGAGGTCCATCGGCTTCTTTAGGACCAACAATAGAAGATGTTTCTAAAATACTAATTGGGTTATCAAATTTAATACTTTGAGAACCAAATCTTTTCATAAATAAAACTTCCTTTCATGTATTTGTATAATTTTTATTGTATAGGAACGAATACCTATACAATAAACTTAATTTATTTTTAATTAAAATTAAAGTCCGTATATTAAAAATAAAGTAAACAATTCCAACTAAAATAGATGTAGAAATACCGTAAACAAGCACAGGACCTGCAACAGTAAACATTTTAGCACCTACACCCATAACATAACCTTCAGACTTATATTCCATAGCAGGTGAAACAATAGAATTTGCAAAACCTGTAATAGGAACAAGAGAACCTGCACCAGCAAATTTCCCAATTTTATTAAAAAGATTAAGTGCGGTTAGAAAAGCACTTAAAAAAATTAAAGATATAGATACAATAGTTGCACTTGTATCAGTATCAAAACCTCTATATTTACAAATTTCCATTATTACTTGACCAATGGTACAAATTAAGCCTCCAACCCAAAAACTATTAAAACAATTTTTAAGAATAGGAGAGTTGGGAGATTTTTGGTTAACATATTCTTGATATTGCTTATTAGTATTAATTTGTTGCAAAACAAATCACCCCCTGTTTTCATCAATATTAAATGATAAATCTATAGTTGCATAATATTCAACAATCTTATTTCCATCAATTTTAGCCTTTTGCTCTAAAATGGTAACAGAAGATAAATAATCTATTGTTTTAGAAGCTTCAGCAATTGTTGTAACAATGGCATCTTTCCAAGATACATCAGAAGAACCAGTTACTTTTAAATGTTTTTCAGTACTCATATATACCTCCATTCTGCAAATTATTATAAATACAAAATATATTTTGCACTAAAACAACAAAAATATACATAAAATAACAAAAAAACAAAAGAAATAGTTACAATTCACAGCTTATATTAAAAAGTCCGCCAAACTCGAAAGGAGCTTCTATATTTTTTCTAAATTGAACTTAAGGCCGGCGATTGCCTTCGATGCTTTTCGGGGGTCTTCAATTTTTAAAAAATATAGAACTCCTGCGTTTGGCTACTTTGTACATATAATTAGCTGTGAATTGTAACAAGAAATATTACAGGAATATTACAAAAATATTACATTTTCGACATAATTATTGACTATCGTTGAAAATAGTTTAAAATATAGATAAGAATGAAAAACTAAGGAGATAAAAAATGCAAAGTTGTTTAGGAATATATATTCAAGAAAATCTAATTAAATATTCTAAAATTTCTAAAGATCGTAGCAATTATAAAATAGAAGCTTATGGAGTGAAGTTTTATGATACAAATATTGAAGAAACAATTGAGCAGATAGTAAAAGAAACTTTTAGCTATAAAATACCAATTAGTATAAATATAGATAAAGAAAATTATGCGTATTCTAATTTGTTTAGATTATTAAAACAACAGGATTTAGAGAAGGCAATTGATACTGAGTTTGAATTTTTTTGCAATAACAATAACAAAAATAAAAATACATTGGAATGTAGAAAAATAAAAACAACAAATTTGGAGGACAGAGATAAAGTTAGAGTTATATATACATATACAGATAAAGCAAATGTAGTAGAAAGATTACAACTTTTTGATAAATATACAGTAAACAATATATCTCCTGTAGCAACAATTATGCAAAGTGTAAACAAATCTGCAACACAAGATAACTCTGTAATAATAAACATTGAACAACAAACAGAAGTTACCACATTAGTAAATGGAAAAACTTATAAAATTGATAAAATAGAAACAGGAATGGGAGAAATATTAAATAAAATAGCAGAAAAAGAAAACTCTATAAAAAAAGCTTATGAAATTTGTAAAAATACAACTGTTTATACTAGATCAGGACAAAACCTAAAAATAGCAGGAAATGAATATTTAGAAGAAATAATAACAGTTTTATTTGAAATTATATCAAAAGTAAGACAAGTAATTAGCGATAATGGAATTGAAATAAACAATATATACATATCAGGAATGGGAATTATAATTAACAATATAGATTTGCTATTTCAAGAGAGTTTTCTAGACAAAAAATGTGAAATATTAGTACCATATTTTGTTGAAAAAACTAGTGTAAAAATTAATATAAAAGATTATATTGAAGTAAACTCAGCTATTGCTTTAGCATTACAAGGTTTAGAAACAAGAAATCCAGAGACAAACTTTAGCAATAAAGGAAGACTATTAGAAGAAATTGTAAAAAAATTAAATAGTGATGTTAAAATTGGTGGAAACAAACCAAAGAAGAAAAAACTTACGTTTAAAGAAACTTTACATGCCGATTTGGATTTTACAGATAAAATATTACTTAGATCTGCAACCGCAATATTACTTGTAATAATTTTCTACATTGCAATGTCAGAAATGATAGCAAATGGATTAGAAGAAAAAATAGATAAAACAGAACAAACCATTATGGCAACACAGCAAGAAATAGGAAAAGTAACAAATTATACAACATTAATAAATAGTAGAACAACAAAATATCAAGACATGGTTGATGAGATAGATGCAACTAATCAAAGAATTAGTGAACAATATTCAAGCAAAAATGCAATTCCAAACTTATTAACAAAAATACAGTTTGCAATTCCAAAAGAGGTTCAATTATTATCAATTAGTAATGAAACAGGAAAAAATGTAACAATATTAGCTCGAGCAGAGGAATATAACCAATTGGGTTACTTTAAAACAGCACTAGAAGAAGAAGGAATATTAGTGAATATAACAACAACAAGAGGAGAAAAACAAAATAACTTAATTAATATAACCATAACTGGTGAATTGCCATATTAATTAAAAAGGAGAAAAAATGAAAAAGTTTTTAATATCAATTTTACTTATTCTACTTATTGTATTAACGTATTTTTTGGTTGTGAAAAATGTGACGATTTTTAATTGGACTAGCAAAAGCGTTGGGGACGTAAAAGAATTAAATGATAATTTAGATAAAGAAATTAGCATATCAAAGAAACAAAACAATCAAGAGTATCCACAAAGTATAACCAAACTTGAAACAGCAGAAAAAGATTTAAAAATAGCAAAAGAAAAATACATAGCAAAAAAATCATATCTTGCTGAAAATGTAGAATTAGGAGTAATAAAAATAAAGCAATATAGAATTGAAAGATTATGGATAACATTACAAGATTATGCTGGTGAAGAAAAAGTAGATGATTTAAAAATGGATATAGTTCAAGCTTCAGGTTTAGAAGGAACATATAATATAGAAGTTACAGTAATAGGCGACTATATTCCAATTACCGCATTTTTATATGATATAGAAAATGATGATACATTAGGATTTAAAATATTAGACTTTAAGTTAGGACCAAACATTACAGATAATTCTTCATCACAAGATGATGAAAAATCTGAAGAAAATGCAACCGTCAATTTTAATAAATTAAAAGCCACATTTAGAATAGAAGGTATAAGTGTAGAAGGCGATGGTACAATATTTAATTAAGGAGAAAGAGTATGATAAAATCAGTAATAAAAGAAGTTCTTATAATATTACTTCTAATAATTGCAATAGTATTAATTTTGGGCATTGTATTTTATGAATATACACCTACAACAAAAAAAGTACCAAGCAAAGTATCAGAATATACATTGCCAGAGGAAATGGTAAAGGAATTAGAAGAAACTATAGAATCAGCAGAAACACAAAATATTATACAAACATATAGAGTAACATCAGAGGATTTGTATAATGCAAAAATATATAATGAATATGATAGTGGTAAAATAAATCCTTTTGAGTCAATATCTAAACCAGCTACAACTCCAAGTGAAAATAATGTTGGTGGAAGCAGTGATGGTGGAAACAATGCAAATAATACAACAACAGGAAATAACCAAGCTGAAGAAAATTCTAACCCTTTAAATAACAACCAAGGACAATTCTTTAATGAAGTAAAATAATTATAGGTAATATTTATTAAATTAAATATATACAAAATAATTATATATTAGAAGGGGGTGAATTTTATGAAAAATCAAAAAGGTATTACATTAATAGCATTAGTTATCACAATAATCGTTATGTTAATATTAGTTGCTGTATCTGTTACAGTAATTATACAAAGTGGATTATTTGAAAAAACAAATGAAGCTACACAAGGATGGAAAGCTGCTGAAAAAAATGAAATGAGTTATGGAGAAGGTGTAAATGTTAATGTAAATGGAAAGGACGAAATAGGTATAGATAACATAGTTGACGCTTATACAAATGCTTCACACTAATTAACATAATTAAAATAATGCTAAAAGGCATATGCATTAAAAATGTATATGCCTATTCTATAAGAGGAGAATAAAAAGTTGAATACAATAATTTACATATACATGTTTATAATAGGAACTGTAATAGGAAGCTTTTATACATTAGCAGTATACAGAATACCATTAAAGCAAGATATAACACACACAAGGTCATATTGTCCAAAATGCAATCATAAACTAGGATTTTGGGACTTAATTCCAGTGCTAAGTTATATATTCTTAGGAGGAAAATGTAGATACTGTAAAGAAAAAATTAGACCAAGATATATTATTATTGAACTTCTTTCTGGGATAATATTTTTAATATTTGCAATATGGCTAAATATAGATATATTAAATATAGAATATAAAAAAATATCTATATTAGTGTTTGGAATGTTATTCTTTAGTGTAATATTTATTACAATAGGAATATTTAAAGAATATAAAAAAATACAAAAATCTGTATTCAATTTTGGGATTATAGTAGAAACAGTATATATGGTATATCTATACATATTGGATACAAGTATTTATAGATATATTATATATTTACCAATAATTTTATTTATAACATACATAAACAACAGCAAAAAAACAACACAGAGAAGTAAAATAGTAGCATTTTTAATATTTATATTAATTGGTATTTATGAAATATTTGTACTTTAGTTTACATAGTATGTAAATTAATTTACCTTTTCTATTTTAGATTTCTGCAAAAAGGAATGATATGTAATATGGTTAAAAAAATGTTAAAAGAACAAAAAGGAATAGTTGTATCTGATGCAATAATTGCAATTTTAATAATATTATTATTTGCAAGTTTAATATCATCATTAATTACAAATATTTACTTGGAAATAGCAAAAATGAAAATATATAGTAGGCAAATGGATTTGATTACAGAAATTTTTGAGTATGCAGAAAAAAATTCTTATGATAATGTAACAGAAGAAAATTTAATTAAATTGATAAATGATAAATCAGATGAGAATGTAAGTGCTGGAAATACAAATGAAGAATTAACAACACCATATAAGGTAGCAATAAAAGTAGAAAAGTATCAAGATTTAGAACATAAAGAATACGATTTAATAAAAATAATAACAGTAACAGTAGAAAACAATTTACAAAAAAAGGCATATACAACAACTATGTCCACATTAAAAAAAGCAACATTAGAAGAAGCAGAAAAAATTATAAAATAATGTAAAATTGGATATTTTTTGTAAAACACGAAAATCTATTTTCAAAGCTAAAGAAATATAATATAATAAATGTAACAATATTTGTATAATATGAAAAACGAAAGGGGTCTAAAATATGGATTCAAGGAGAAAAAACCCAATTGGAATTGAATTGGTTAGAAGAGGAATATTAACACAAGCAGATATTGATAAAGCACTAGAATTTCAAAGAAGAAATCCAAATAATAAAATAATAGAGATTATTAATACTTTAAATTTATGCGACCAATATTTACTTATTGAAGTATTAGGAGAAATGCTAGGTGAGAAAGCAATAATATTTTCTTATGGAGATGTGACAATAGATGTAAAAAAATATATTTCTTTAGATATGGCAAAAAAATATGAAGCAGTACCTTTTGAAATATCTGGTAACAAAATAAAAGTATGTTTTGCAGATAATAGTGATGATCAGGCAGCAGAGGCTATTAGATTAATTCTACTTAATAAAGGTTATGTAATGGATAAATATATAACTTTTGAAAAAAATATTAAATCTGTTTTAAACGCCTTGGAAGGAACTGATTCATCTATTGATGTTGGGGAAGATGCAACTACTTTAGTAGATAGTATTATTAAATCTGGAATGGCAAAAAGAGCGAGTGATATACATATAGAACCATTAGAAGATTCTGTTAGAGTAAGATATAGAATAGATGGAGAATTGGTTAAGGTAACAGAAATAAAAAAAGAAAAGCAAGCGCAAATAATAGGAAGATTAAAAGCAATATCAAATATGTTTCAAGAAAAGCAAGAATCACAAGATGGTAGAATTGTTTTGTATCCAGATTATAATATTCGTGTTTCTTCACAAAAAAATATATATGGAGAAAAATTTGTTTTAAGATTATTAAAGAAAAATATGAATATAAGAGGATTAAGAGAATTAGGCTTTAATAAATCAGATGAAGAGATTAGAAAAAAATTAAATAAAAGAAATAGCATAACAATTATAGCAGCACCAACAGGTGAAGGAAAAACAACAACTTTATATAGTATAATAGATTATTTAAATAATCCAAATATAAATATAACTACAATAGAAGATCCAGTAGAAATTCGTATACCAGGTCTAAACCAAATAGAAATATCAGAAAAATTAAGATTTGCAGATTCTTTAAGAACAGTATTAAGACAAGACCCAGATATTGTATTACTAGGAGAAATTAGAGATAAAGAAACTGCTGAAATAGCTATGCAAGCTGGACAAACAGGACATTATGTTTTGTCAACAATACATACAATAGATGCAATAGAAGTTATTACAAGGTTAAGAAAAATGGGAATCTCAAATTATGATATATCAAGTACACTTGCAACTGCAATATCACAAAGACTAGTAAGAAAACTTTGTAAACACTGTGCTAGAGAAAGAGAGTTTACAGATCAAGAAAAAGAGATAATAACAAGTCAATTAGCAAAGTATAACATGAAGGTAGACTTTACTGATAAATACACATATACACCAGTTGGATGTAAAGAATGTAATAATACAGGTTTCTTTGATAGAGTAGGAATATTTGAGATATTAACATTATCAGATAATATAAAAGACCTTATATCAAGAGGAGAATCAAATATGGCAATTAGAAAATGTGCTATAGATGAAGAGTATAGACCACTAGTAGTAGATGGAATACAAAAAGTTCTTGATGGAGTAACAACATTAGAGGAAATAAATAAAAAGTTAATGATATATTAGAAACTAAAGAAGAATATAGAAATATATTTTAAAAATGATATTTAACGAAAGGAAGATATTTATATGATAAATCTAAATAAGATTTTTACAGAGGCAATAGAAAAAAAAGCTTCAGATATACACTTAGTAGCTGGAAAAAAACCAATGCTAAGAATATCAAGAGTATTAGAGGAAATAGAAGATCAGGAAGTATTAAAAATTGAAGACATGTATGAAATGTATGACTTTTTTATAAGAGGAAAAATAGACAAAGACGAGGAATATCGTAGAACAAGAAAGTTGGATTTTTCATATGAATTTGAAAATTCAAGATTTAGAGGCAATATTTCCTCATCAGATGATGTTCCAGTTGCAACACTAAGATTAATAACAGATACCTTACCAGAGTTTGCAGAACTTGGAGTTCCAGATGTTGTAAGAAGAATGATTTATCAACCTCAAGGACTAATATTAGTAACAGGAAAGACAAACTCAGGAAAAACAACAACTTTAAATGCATTAATAGATGAAGTTAATAAAAATGAAAATAAAAAAATTCTTTCTTTAGAGAAACCTATAGAATATAAACACAAATCTAAAAAATCCTTAATTGTGCAAAAAGAAGTAGGAGAAGGAAAAGATGTTTTAACATATAGAGATGGTGTAAAAAACGCTTTAAGAGAAGACTGTGATATATTAGTTATACGGAGAGATTAGAGATAAAGAAACAATGGAAGCTGCAATAGATATGGCAGAATCAGGACATTTAGTATTAGGAACATTACACACTAAATCATGTGCAGAAACCATTGATAGGATAATTAACTTTTATGAACTAAGAGACCAAGCATCTGTTAAATACCTATTATCATCACTATTAAAACTAATTATATCACAAAGATTAATAAGGGGAACTAGTGGAAATTTAGTTTTATTACCAGAGGTTATGGTAGTAGATAATGTAGTTGCAGGTTGCATAAGAAAAGAAAAATTTAGTGTATCCGAATTAGAAGATGCAATTCAAAGTAGTTTAGGAAAAGGAAATGTAAGCTTAATAAATGCACTTGCCGAATTATATGTAAATAATAAAATAACTTTGGAACAAGCAAAATCTCAATTAGAGGAAAAGAACTTGGAAGTATTAAATAGAACAATTATGCAAATGAAGATGAAATTAATGCAGTAAAATAACTTTAAGAACGGAGGAAAACTTATATGCCTTTATATAAATACAGAGCAGCTACAAAGACAGGAGATGTTATTGAATATAGAACAGATGCACCTAATAAATTTGTTTTATTGAATAAGCTAAAAAATAATGGATTGTATCCGATTTCAATAACATCAATTAATGTAAGAGCTGACAAAAAAGGAAAAAAACAAAAAAGGAATATAGAAACAAGCCATAGTGTATTAAAACAAGTTAGAGCAGAACAGATAAAAAAAAGTATGAACAAAAAAGAAGGTTGGATTGTAAGAGTAAAAGATGCAATAGCAAAAAACAAATCTATAAAGAAAAGGGATATACTAATTTTTACACAAAACTTTTACTTATTAAAAAAAGCCAATTTTAATAACATTCATGCATTATCAACAGTTATAGAAACAGTTGAAAATCCAACATTAAAGGCAATAATAGAAGATATACTATTAGGGGTAGAGGCAGGAGAAAATATGTATACAACAATGGAATATTATGGTTCAGTATTTCCACCTATCTATATTAATATGATAAAAGTTGGAGAATTATCGGGAGCACTTACAAATTCACTAGAAAGAGCAGTAGAGTATTTGGAAACAACAGAAGCAATGAATAAGAAATTAAGAGAAATATTAATACCAAACATAATACAATTTGTAGGGTTAATAATTCTAGCTGTTGTAGGTACACTTGTTTCAGTACCAATGATTCAAGGAGTATTTGATGCATTTGGTTCAAAGGATCAATTACCAGCAATAACAATAGCATTTTCTAATTTCCTAGATTATTTTTCAACAATATGGTATATACCTTTAGGAATAATTATAGCAATTGCTGTAGCAATTATGTTATATATAAGAACACCTAAAGGAAAATATAATTTTCATTATTTTAAATATAAAATGCCAATCTTTGGAAGTCTTATATACGCAATAGATTTTTCAAGATTAACACAATCAATACTATTAAATTTAAAAAATGGTCAAAGAATTCAAGAAGCGTTAGAAACTAGTAGAAACATATCAAACAACTTGGTAATGCTTTCATTAATTGAAAGTGCAATAAATAACATTTTAGTAGGACAATCATGGATAGAACCATTTGAACAATCAGGTTTATCTACACCAATGATTACAGAAATGCTAAAAATAGGAATGCAAACTGACTTGGCAGAAATGATGGAAAAATTAAATAGCTATATGCAAATAGATATAGATAATATTATACAAAGAATAATAAAGATATTACCACAAATAGTAGCAATATTTGTAGGAATTATATTAATATTTGTAGTATTAGTAGTTTTAGCACCAATGATTCAGGTATATATGGGAGGATGGATGTTCTCCGCATTCGAATAAAAAACAAAAATCCGCAGTTTGCGGATTTTTTTATTTGGTATGCTTGTATAAATTTAAGTTATATGATACAATATACACGTGAAAATTTAAGAAATAGAAGGAAATATATGTTAAAAGAAAATATAAAAAATTATGATTTAGATGAATTGAAAATAAAGATGGAGGAGCTACGGAGAAAAAAAGTTTAGGGCAGAACAAATTTTTGAATGGATATATAAAGAAAATGTTACTAGTTTTGATGATATGACAAATCTTTCTCAAAATTTAAGAGAAAAGTTAAAAGAAAATTTTGATTTACATGTTTTTAAAATTATACGAAAACAAGAATCAAAAGATGGAACAAAAAAATATTTATTTGATGTTCTAGATAATAATGCTATAGAATCAGTTTTAATGGAATACAAACATGGTAAAACAATATGTGTATCTACACAAATTGGTTGCAAAATGGGTTGTAAATTTTGTGCATCAACAGGAGTAAAATTTGCAAGGAGTTTGGAAGCAGGAGAGATTGTAGAACAGCTATTAGCAATAGAAAGAGATGAACATATAAGAATTTCAAATTTAGTGTTTATGGGAATAGGAGAACCACTAGACAATTATGATAATGTAATGAAATCTATAAAATTATTAAACCATCCAAAAGGAATAAACATGGGAGCAAGACATATTAGCATTTCAACAAGTGGTTTGGTTCCTAATATATATAAATTAGCAGATGAAAATATACAATGTACATTATCAATTTCACTTCATAGTGCATCAAACGAGATAAGAAGTAAAATGATGCCTATAAATAATTTATATAATATTCAAGAACTTATAAAAGCATGCAAATATTATATACAAAAGACAAATAGAAGAGTATCATTTGAATATGCATTGGCAAAAGATAATAATGATAATATCAAGGATGCAGAGGCACTAGTAAAATTATTAAAAGGAATGTTATGTCATGTAAATTTAATACCAATAAATAAAATAGAAGATGGAAAATTTACTAAAAGTACAAACGAAAACATAATGAAATTTAGAGATTATTTAAATGAACACGGAATAGTAGCAACAATACGTAGAGAATTAGGGTCAGATATAGATGCCGCATGTGGGCAACTAAGAAAAAAAGAGGTGAGTAAATGAAAATATATGCACAAACAGATATAGGATTAGTAAGGCAGGTAAACCAAGATGCTTTTTATATATCAGAAGAAAATGAAAAATATAAATTATGTATTTTGGCAGATGGAATGGGAGGATACACAGGCGGAGAGATTGCAAGTAGATTAGCTTGTATGAGTGCAGCTAAGTATATTAAGGGGAACTTTAATAGCGAAAAAGAATATGCAAAAGAAGAATTAATGCAAATTATTAGAATGGCAATGGAGTATTCTAATGAAATTGTATATGAGAAATCTAGAGAAGAAAAAGAATTAGAACAAATGGGTACTACAATGGAGGTATGTCTAATATATAATAATAGAGTGTATATAG
The DNA here is from genome assembly GCA_947627495.1 of uncultured Clostridia bacterium. Lineage (GTDB taxonomy): Bacteria > Bacillota > Clostridia > TANB77 > CAG-508 > UMGS1781. The sequence goes on along the minus strand of CANQWH010000012.1, from coordinate 15,113 downwards.
GGCATATTGGTGATAGTAGAATATATAGAATCAGGCAAAACATTATGAGAAAAATAACAGTTGATCATAGCTATGTTCAGAAATTAGTGAAAGATGGAACTATAACAAAGGAAGAAGCTATAAATCATCCAAAGAAGAATATGTTAATGAAGGCATTAGGATGTGAAGAACAAATAGAACCAGACGTAATGGTAAAAGGGTTTAACCCTAAAGACATAATATTAATGTGTTCAGATGGATTAACAAATATGATATCTGAACAAGAAATATATAATATTGTAGAACAAGATACTCAAAATGCAGTTGAAAAGCTTATAAAAAAAGCAAAAGAATTAGGTGGACGCGATAACATAACAGTAATTATAATTGAAAATGAAAGATAATATAGATAGATTAAAATACGGTAAATGATTTTTCTTAATCTGTATTTTATGAAAGGGATGTGATATAAGATGAATTTAGAAGGGAAGATATTAGGAAGTAGGTATGAAATTATAGAAAAAATAGGAAGCGGAGGAATGGCAACGGTATATAGAGCAAGAGACTTAGTATTAAAAAGATATGTAGCAGTAAAGATATTAAGAGAAGAATATACAACTGATAATGAATTTATTAAAAGATTTAACACAGAAGCAGAATCAGCAGCAAGTCTTGCTCATCCTAATATAGTCTCTGTATATGATGTAGGAAAAGAAGGTAATCTATATTATATAGTAATGGAACTTATAAAAGGTAAAACTTTAAAAGAAATTATAGTAGAAGATGGAAAGATGGGCTGGAAATGGTCAGTAAGAATTGCAAAACAGATTGCTTCAGCACTAGAAACTGCACATAGAAACAATATAATTCATAGAGACATAAAACCTCATAATATAATAATTACAGAAGAGGGAGTTGCAAAGGTAACAGATTTTGGAATTGCCAAAGCAGTGTCAAATTCAACAATAACTGCGTTTGGAACAACAATAGGTTCAGTACATTATTTTTCACCAGAGCATGCTAAAGGTGGATATACAGATGCAAAATCTGATTTATATTCATTGGGTGTAGTTTTATATGAAATGGTAACAGGAAGAGTTCCATTTGATGCAGATACAGCTGTATCTGTAGCATTAAAACATATGCAAGAAAAACCAGTTGAACCAATAGTACTAAACTCAGCTATTCCACAAAGTTTAAATGATTTAATAATGAAATCAATGCAGAAAGAACCTAGTATGAGATATTCTAATGCAACAGAAATGATACAAGACTTGGATAGAATTATAAAAAATCCAGAAACAACAGTAGCAAAAGTTCCAGAAACAAATAGAGAAGAACCAAGAATTGTAGAAAGAGAAACAAATAATAAGAAAGAAGGAAAATTTGCTAAAATTAAAAATTTTTTAGAGAAGCATAAAGTTATAAAAATCTTATTAATAATTGCAATATGTGTAATAGTATTTTTTGCTACAATAGCAATAACATTATTTGGTTTAAACGCAGGCAAACCAAAAGATGTTGAATTAATAGACTTTTCAGGTTTAACAGTTGAAGAAGCTAAAACAAAGGCAAAAGAGGCAAATCTATTAATAAATGTTTTAGAGGAAAAATATGATGTACAGATAGAAGAAGGAAAGATAATATCACAAGACCCAAAATATCAGCCAAACTTTACAGTAAAAGAGGGTACAACAGTAGGTGTAATTGTAAGCAAAGGACAAGAGATGATAACTGTATCTAAATTTATAGGCAATACAAAAGATGAGGCAATGAAAGAAGCAAAGAAATTAGGATTAGAAGTTGAATTTGTAGAAGAATATAATGATGAAATAGAGGCAGGAATAGTAATAGAACAAAGTATTGCAGAGAATGAACAAATACTTGCAGGAAGTAAAATAACATTGAAAGTAAGTTTGGGAATAGAACAAGTAGTAGTCCCAGATTTAACAGGACTTTCAGAGGAAGAGGCAAAAGCAAAAATAACAGAAGCAAAATTAAAATATAAAGCAACATATAAAGTTACAGATTCAAGTAAAGGAAAGGGAGTAGTTGAACAGAGCATATCACCTAATAGTTCTGTTGATAAAGACTCAGAAATAACAATAACTATAAATGAATACCAAGAGATGAAGAGAGGAACAATAAATATAGATATTGCAGCACTAACTGGATATACTCCAAAATATGAAAAAGTTGAAGATGGAGTAGATGAGGAAACAGGAGAAAAGAAATATAAAGAAGTTTTGGTAACACCAAATAAAGTAAAATTAGAAGTAAAAGTGGATGAAGTTTTAGTAGAATCAAAAGAAGTAAGTGAAGATTCTACAAATGTATCAGTAGGATTTGATGGAGAAGGTACAGTAAGAATAAAAATTGTAATAGACGGTATACAACGTAGAATGGAAGATTTGAATTTGAATGTATCAACAGAGATTAATATAAAATAGAAAGTGAGAAAAAATGGGATTTTTTGATAAATTGAAATCAGGTTTAGGAAAAACAAGAGATTCATTAAATGAAAAAATTAATAGTGTATTTAGTAATTTTAGAAAAGTAGATGAAGAATTACTAGAAGAATTAGAAGAAATACTAATAATGTCAGATATTGGAGTAGATACAGCAGTAGAAATAATTAGTAAATTAAGGGAAAGAATAAAAATAGAAAAAATACAGGACGAAAATGCAGTAAAACAAGCTTTAAAAGAAGAAATGAGAAAAATATTAGATAAAGAAGAAAATGGTTTAATTTTAAAAACAACACCAGCTGTAATATTGGTAGTAGGAGTAAATGGAGTAGGTAAAACTACATCAATAGGTAAAATTGCAAACAACTTAAGAAAAAGTGGAAAAAAAGTAGTTGTAGCAGCAGCAGATACATTTAGAGCAGCTGCTGTAGAACAGCTTGAAATATGGGCAAATAGAGCAGGTGTAGATATAGTAAAAAAACAAGAAGGAGTAGACCCGGCATCAGTTGTATATGATGCAATAAAAATCACAAAAGAAAAAAATGCAGATGTATTAATTTGCGATACAGCAGGAAGGCTTCATACAAAAAAATATTTAATGGATGAATTATTAAAAATAGGAAGAGTAATAGAAAAAGAATTGCCAGAAGCATCAAAAGAAACACTAATGGTAATAGATGCAACAACAGGACAAAATGCAATACAACAAGTAAAAGCATTTAAAGAAGTAGTTCCGATAACTGGACTAATTCTTACAAAGTTAGATGGAACAGCAAAAGGTGGAGTAGTAATTGGAATAGTGAACGAAAATTCAATTCCTGTTAAATTTGTAGGGGTTGGAGAAAAAATAGATGATATGGAGGTATTTAACTCAGAGGAATTTGTTAATGCAATCATTGAATAAAATAAAAGAATAAAGGTTTATAATATATAGAATAAAGGAGATAGTAATGAAAAAAAAGTTAAGGAAAAGGGTTATATTTGTAGTATTATTTATAATAGCATTTTTAATATATAGTTATATAGACATAAGAGGAGAATACTTACAAATACTTGGAATAGGAAAAAAATATGTAGAAATATTTAAACATAATTTAGAACAAAGAATTTATGTGTTTTTAATTAGCTTTTTTATAATATATCTCTTAACCTACATAACAACACTATTTATAAAAAAAGGATTAAAAAAATTTTTTGTTGAAGAAAAAATAGAAATGCCAAAGTTGCCAAACAAATCTATTTCATTTGCATTTGCAACAATAGCAGGAATAATATTTTCTAAAATTCTCACAGAGAAAGCAATACTTGCTTTTAATAAGACTCTTTTTGAACAAACAGAACCTATATTTAATTTAGATATAGGATACTATGTTTTCCAAAAACCTTTTTTTCAGGCATTATTATATAGCTTTATAGTTGTAATGGTAATAATGTGTATATATATTACAGTATACTATATATTAAGTTTTCATAAATTTTTTGCACAAGGAATAAATATAGAAACATTAAAGAAAAATACTTTTATTAATCAAATTATAACAAATACTTTTTTTATAATAATAGCTATAGCATTATTAGCAATTATTATGGCACAAGATATAGTAGTTGGTAAGTTTACTGGAACAGTTAATGGAACGGCTCTATATGGAGCAGGATTTATTGACGTAACATTAAAAAAGTGGGGATATTTAATATTTTCAGTATTTATAATATTATGTGCAATACGTTCTTTAATAAAATGTAAAAAAGGTAAATATAGAAAGGCTTGTTACAATATATTATTAATACCACTTTATTTAGTAGTGATGTTTGTAGTAGTATTGTTAACAGATATAATATATCTAAATCCTAATGAACTAGATAAACAAAAAAACTACATTGAAACAAATATTAGATTTACCAAACAAGCATATGATATTAATATAGAAGAAATAGATTTAGAAAATACAGGAACAATAACAGCAGAGGACATAGAGAAAAATATAGATGTAATAGATAATATAAATATTTATAATAAAACAAGGATATTATCGCATTTAGAAGAATACCAAACAAATTTTGGATATTATACTTTTACTTCTACACAGGTAGGATTATACAATATAAATGGCAAAAAAACGTTAGCTTATATATCACCACGTGAAATTATAAGCAATGAAACTAGAACATATAATAATAAAACTTATGAATATACACATGGGTATGGAACAATTATATCATCAGCATCAACTACTTCAGAAACAGGTGCATTAAAATATATAGAAAGTAATTTTATAGATAATAATAGTGCTATAAAAGTTGTGCAACCAAGAATATATTTTGGAATACAAACAAATGAAGTAATTGCAACAAATAAAAATGGAAATATTGAGTATGATTATCCATTAACAAGCACAACAAATAGTTATAATACTTACGATGGACAAGCAGGAATAAAATTAGGTTTTTTCGATAGATTAGTTTTAGGTATAAAAGAAAAAAATGTTAAATTAGCATTTTCTACAAATATAACAAAAGAAAGTAATATAATAATAAAAAGAAATATATTAGAACGTGCAGAGAAAGTTATGCCATATTTGGAGTATGATAAAAATCCATATATGATAATAACCGATGAGGGTAGATTAATATGGGTAATAGATGCATATACAACTTCAGATAGTTATCCATATTCACAAGTTACAAATTTATATCAAGAAAATGGAACAGTAAAAAAGATAAATTATATACGAAACTCAGTAAAAGTACTAATAGATAGTTATGATGGAACAATGAAGTTTTATATAACAGATAGAACAGACCCTATAATAATGGCATATTGGAGAATGTATCCAAGTTTATTTGAAGATTTAAATGAACAAATTCCAGAAGGTACATCAAAATATTTTGTATATCCAAAATATCTATATAATATACAAGCAGAAATATTAAAACAATATCATCAAGTTCAACCTGAAGTTCTTTATAGAGCAGATGATGTTTGGGATACAGCTAAAGAAAACACAACTAAAGTTTCAACATTAGTTGGAACAGACATTAATCCATATTATACTATGGTAAAAACTGTAGATAATAATGAAGCTATTTTAGGTTTAGTATTGCCATATACAATAAATGAAAAACAGAATATTAATGCATATTTAATCGGTTCATGTAAGGAAAATGGAGAGAAAGAACTAAAACTTTACAAATTTAATAAAGATGTTGCAATACTAGGTACTTTACAATTAGATACATTAATTGAGCAAGATGAGAAAATATCTACTGAGTTAAGTGCTATAGAAGTAATGGGTACAAAAATAGAAAAGAATATTATAGTTATTCCAATAAATAATACCCTTTTATATGTAGAACCAATATTTCAAGTATTGCAAAACGAGAATAAAACAGCTCCAATACTAAAGAAAGTAATAGTAGCATCTGGTAACAAAGTTGCAATAGGTAATAATATAGAAGAGGCACTAACAAACTTATTATCAAAAGAGGCTGTAAGTATAAAGATAGAAACAGATAATATAGAGGACTTAATAGATGAAATAATTAAGGCTAACAACAATTTAACTCAATCAAATCAAAGTAATGATTGGGGTCTAATAGGACAAGATATAGATAGACTGCAAACATTAATTACACAACTAGAACGACTAGTAGAAGAAGAAAAATCAGATGAAGAAGGCAGAGAAAATTTAATAGATCAAAATACAGAAACAACAGAATAATTAAATATTAATAGCAATACTTAAAAAAATATGCGAATAAATAATAAAAAAACATCCAAAATATTATTGGGTGTTTTTTGGATGTTTAATAAAAAGATAAATGATAAGATAGATAATATAAATGAAAAATTAGACAAATCTGGAATAATAGAAATTTCCTATGTACTAGGCAACAAAAAGGAAATAATAAAAAGAAATTTATTAGCAGGAATTTCAAGGGGTGTAGGTATTGGTATAGGAATAACTTTAATTTCTGCTATATTAATTTATTTTTTACAAAGACTAATTAGGCTTAATATACCTGTTTTAGGTGACTATATTGCAGATATAATTGCTATTGTTCAAAAAAGTTTATAACAATAATTTATATTAATATCTTGACAAAATAGTTAATTATATATAAAATAAATAAAAAGGCGAAAAAGAGAGGGATGATTGTATGGTAGAAGTTTCAACTTCAATTTTAAGCGTTGATGAGAAAGAAGCTATGAACACTTTTTATAACTTAGAGGTTGCAAAAACGGATTATTTCCACATAGATGTAATGGATGGAAAATTTGTTGAAAGAGATACATCGAGTCTTATGCATAGTTATGCAAGTAGTATAAAACAGATGTCTAATATTCCCTTAGATATTCATCTTATGGTAAGCGATGTAAAAGAATATATTGATGAATACATAGCATTAAAACCACATTTTATAACCATACATTATGAAGCATGCAAAGACAAAAAACAGGTAAAAGAACTTTTGGAATATATAAAAAACAACGAAATTAACTGTGGTCTATCTATAAAGCCAAATACTAAATTAGAGGAAATTTATGAATTCCTTCCATATATTAGTTTGTTTTTAGTTATGACAGTAGAACCGGGGAAAGGTGGACAGGATATAATTCCAAGTACAATAAAAAAGATTGCAAAGTTAAAAGAATATTTGTATCAAAACAATTTAGAAACATATATTGAAGCAGATGGAGGAATAAAAGTAAGTAATTCTGAAGAATTAAAAGAGGCAGGAGTAGATATAATGGTAGTTGGAAGTGGTATTATTAATTCAGATGATTATAAAAAAACTATTAAAGAGTTAAAAAGATAATAGTTATTCACAACACAAGTTGTGGATAACTATTATCTTTTTGTATAAGGAAAATTATTCCTGTATAAATCAACTATTTTTTCCTAATTGATAATGTAAATAAGATTCTACCAATACCAATAAATAGAGAAACAAATACTACAATAGGTCCAAGTACTGGAATTAAGCTTATTAAGAAAAATACGGTAGTAACAATTAATAGTTTAATATATATATTTAGTTTTAATTTTATAACATCTGCAATATTGTATAGGAATATAGGTAACGCTATACAAGCAACTAGCATGTATCCTAAAATTAAGAATAATGCTACAGGAATACATACTCCAGTAAACAATAATATCATAATTAATGCAATAAGTATGAATATTGAAACAAATCCAATTGCTAAACTAATAAGTGTATTTTTTATATCAATACTTGGAAGTTTTGCAACTGCATTTGGTGTAAAGAATCTACTCAATAAAACTATAGCAAATACAAATATTAATAAGCTAACTAAAGAAATTAATGCAGAGTAGAAGTAGTTTGTATTTTTAGTTATATCAACATATTCGGCAGTTGAAATTTGTCCTTTAACTATTTCTTTTGGAACTTCTGTATTGCTTTCAGTTCCATATGTTAAATTACCAAGGATAATGCAATTTATTTCATCACCAGTTTTGAAAGCAAGTTTTTTTGCATTAATTTTAGCATCACCTTCAACTTGTCCAGAGAAAGAAAAATCTTTTGCAAAATTAACATTTAAGTCTTCTGAAACTTTAAAATCAGATTCAGTAATTAAATTTTCATCAACTGTTAAAAATGCATTTCTATGAATTATACCAGCAAGAGTAGCATTAGTACAATTCAAGAATAAATCTCTTGAAACATAAGTAAAATATGTCATTGTAAAATTTTCAACAGCTATGTATGCTGAATCAGAAACTTGCCCATTTAAGTTTATAGTAGAAGCGGTAACAAATAAATTTCCGTCTATAATTGCATTTTGTTCAATATTAACATTATTAGCAGCAACATATAAATCTCCATGAATTTCTGAACCTGCTTCTAATGTAAAAGTATCTGCTAAAATATAGACATTACCATTAATAACAGATTTAGAGTTAATGCTATTAACAATATCATAACCATTTTTATCCTTTGAGTTTGCATATGTAACATCAGATGATATTGTTACTTCACTTGAAATTACGTATAGATTTCCATTAATAATACCTCCATTATCTTTGGAATTTGTAACAAATTTATTTGTAGATGCAAAAACATTTCCATTGATAATGTTTGTTAGCATATAAGAATCTGTATTATAGATGTACAAATCTTCATTTGCAGTTTGTGGAGCTTGAGAATTTGTACTAGAATTATTGTTTGTATTAGAATTTGCAGATGGTGGTGTATTGGTTATAACAGTATTTGAATTTTCTTGGTTATTGCTCATAGGTAAAACATCATTAGCAAATACAGAAGTTGAAATTAATAATAGTACTAATACAAAGCATACAAAAAATTTTTTTAATTTTAACATAAAAACCTCCTAAAATTTTTTATAAATATGGATATATGATATAACGAATGAAGGAATTTGTCAATAAAAAATAATAAAAAATTCCCTAGTTTTTAACTAGGGAAGAAGTTTTAATTCTATTTATCTTTTTTTATAACTTCTGAAAGAGCACCTAAACTTGAAAGTGTTTTAGTTGCTTCAAAAGGGATAAATACTTTGTTTGCTTCACCTTTAGCAATTTCTTGTAATGCTTCTAAAGATTTTAATTGAATTAATTTATCATCTGGGTTTGATTTCTTTATAGAATCAAATACCATTTGAATTTCTTGAGCTTTTGCAACAGCTACTTCACGAATTGCTTCAGCTTCACCAACAGCGCGTCTAATTTGAGCTTCTTTATCAGCTTCAGCTTGTAAAATAGCAGCTTGTTTTTGTCCTTCCGCAAGAGTAATAGCCGCCTGCTTTTCACCTTCAGCTTGTAGAATAGCTGCTCTTTTATTTCTTTCTGCATTCATCTGTTTCTCCATTGCATCACGAATATCAGCTGGTGGGTTAATATCTTTTATTTCAACACGGTTTACTTTACAACCCCATTTATCTGTAGCTTCATCTAACAAAACTCTTAATTGATTATTAATCATATCTCTTGAACTAAAAGTAGAGTCTAAATTCATTTTACCAACAATATCACGAATAGTAGTAATTGCTAGGTATTCAATACCTCTTCTTAAAGATTGAATTTCATATACTGCTTTAGCTGGATCTGTAATTTGATAGAATACAACAGTATCAATTGTAATTGTAACATTATCTTCAGTAATAACACCTTGTGGTGGAATATCCATTGTTTGTTCTTTTAAACTTACAACACTACGAACATGGTCAACGAATGGAATTATTATTGTAAGTCCTGCATCTGCTATTTTATGAAATTTACCTAATCTTTCAATAACGTAAACTTCAGCTTGTCTTACGATTTTAATAGATTTAAATGCTATAATTAAAACGATAAGTAAAAAAATAATTAAAAATACCATTTAAATAACCTCCTATAAAATTATATTTTAAAAAACTAATTACAAAATTATATTTTGAACATTACTGTATTACTTCTACTTTGGGTTGTACTATAAGTTTTACTCCATCAATTTTTTTTATTTCCACTTTTGTTCCTTTAGGAATATTACTATCTGATTTTGCTGACCAAATTTCTCCATTAACTTTTACTTGACCGGTTGCTTCTAAATTGTCTATATCAGCCGTAACAATTCCAATTTTACCAATAAGCCCATAAGCATTTGTTGCTATGGAATCGTCTTTATCAATGTATTTTTTTACAATTGGTTTGGTAAGTGGAATGAGAATTACAGAGGAAATTACAAAAACTGCAGTTTGAATTAATATACTATCTGTAAAGAAGCTTGTGAACATTGCTAAGATACTACCTATACCTAACCAGAAGATTAAAAATCCAGTTGTTGCAATTTCAATAATAAAGAAGATACCAGCAGCAATTAACCATAAATACCACAACATAAAAAACCTCCTTAAAAATAACCTCAATTAATATTATACTATAAAAAATGTAGAAAATAAAGATATTTTGGAAAAAATTATGTGAATTTGGTAATTGTTTGTTACAGTTTCATTAATAATAATATAATATATATGTGCAAATATTATTTATATGATAAAAGGACTAAATGAAATAAATTTCATTAGCCCTTTTGGAATTGTCTTACAAAAACTAATTTTCGATAATAACTTTAGCAATTTTATAAATTAAATCCATTTTTTCTGATGGACAATTTTGAAACAAATCACTAAAAGCAGCTGTTAAATAAGAAGGTGATTCTGATAAAGCACCTTGCAAAATTTCTCCCTCTGAAACATCTAATAGAGCACAAATTTCAGATAATCTTTTTAAACTAAGATTTGTAGAAGCACATTCAATTCTACTTATATAAGGAACAGATACATTAAGCATTTCAGCTAGTTGTTGTTGAGTTATTTTCTTATTAATTCTTGCTTTTTTTAATCTAACACCTATGATACTATAATTAAGAGACATAATTACTAACATTCCTTTCTAAGGAGCAAATCAGTTTGAAAATGAATTATATTTAATAGTTTTAAATAACAATTTTTTCCAACATATTCTCCTTTTGGTTTAATATAGCATTACATAGTAAAATTTTACAGAAACATAAAAGTAAATATTTACTGACAATAAATATTATTTGTAGAAAAATAAAAAAATATACATATTATTGACTATTTTTGATATTTGATATATTATATAAAAATCGAAAGAGGAAAAGGAGCAACAGATAATATGTATTTAAAAAGATTAGAAATGCAAGGTTTTAAGTCATTTGCAGATAAAACGGTATTAGAATTTATGCCAGGTATAACAACAGTAATTGGACCAAATGGTTCAGGTAAAAGTAATATATCAGATAGTATTAGATGGGTTCTTGGAGAGCAAAGTATAAAATCATTAAGAGGAAACAAATCTGAGGATATAATATTTGCAGGAACTCAAAATAGAAAATCATTAGGATTTGCAGAAGTTTCAATAGTTATAGATAATACTGATGGAAAGCTACCAATAGAGTTTGGGGAAGTAGTAGTTACTAGGAGAATTTTTAGGAGTGGAGAAAGTGGGTATTTCATAAACAAAACGCCATGTAGATTAAAAGATGTTTTAGAGCTATTTATGGATACTGGAATTGGAAAAGATGGATATTCAATAATTGGTCAAGGAAAAATTGATGAAATTCTTAGTAATAAATCAGAAGAAAGAAGAAATATTTTTGAAGAAGCAGCAGGTATTATAAAATATAGAGCAAGAAAAAACGAAGCAGAGAAAAAATTAGAACAAACAAAACTAAATCTTTTAAGAATAAATGATATATTATCAGAAGTTGAAGCAAATATTGAACCACTTAAAATTCAAGCTGAAAAAGCGAAGAAATATTTAAGTTTAAGAGATGAGTTAAAATCAATAGAAGTAGGTTTATTTTTATATAATATAGATAATTACAAGCAAAAATTACAAGAACTTGTTAAAGATTTAGATGTTATAAACTCTCAAAAAACAGATGAAGAATCTAGACTTTCAGTATTACAAAATTTAAAAGAAAATTTAAAATCAGAACTTGAAGAAGTTATATTAAAAATAGAAGAGACACAAAGCTTTGGATTTGAAAGTGAGAAGAAAATTGAACAAATAAATTCAGAAATTAATGTTCAAACAGAAAGAATTTCAAATAACAATCAAAATCATGAAAGTAATCTAAAGGAGATTGAAGAATTACAGAAAAAAAATGAAGAAATAATTGAAGAGAAAAAAAACAGATTAGAAAAGAAAGATAATTTAATTGCAAATAGAGAAAAATTTGCGAAAGAATTAGAGGAAAAAGAAGCCAAGCTAATTGAGTTAACAAATAAACTAACAGATGAAGAAAAGAAATTTGAAGATAAGAAAAAAAATGTAGAAGAAAATACAGAATTAAAGTATAAAAATAAAGAAAATATAAATACAATAGATATAAATAATGAGAACTTACATAAACGTGAAAATGTAATAACAAATGAAATATCAGATACAGTATCTAAATTAGATGAAAAAAGAATGATAAAATCAGATTTATTAAAAACATTTAATGAAAAAGAAAACAAAAGAAACATGTATAAAAAAAGATTAGAAGAGATTAAAACTAAAAGAGAAGAGACAACTAGCAAAATAAAAGAATATGATGAAAATATAAACAAGCTAACACAGGACTTAAGAATAAAAGATTCTAAACAAAAATTTTTAAATGAAATGGAGAAAGAAAAAGAGGGCTATTCAAGAACAGTAAAATCTATTTTATTAGAATGTGAAAAAAACAGTAAGCTAAATGAAGGTGTAAAAGGAGTTTTAGCAAATCTAATTTCAGTTCCAGAAGAATACCAAACTGCTATGGAAACAGTATTAGGAGCAACACTTCAAAATATAGTTACAGAAACAGAAGAAGATGCAAAAAAATTAATAGAGTATTTAAGAAATAATAATTTAGGAAGAGCATCATTTTTGCCTATTGCATCAGTAAAAGGCAAGAAGATAGATAGATTAATAAAGAATAGCTTAGAAGGTGTAATTGGTGTTGCATCAGATTTAATAAAAACAGATAAAAAATATGATGGAATAATTTTAAACCTATTAGGAAGAACAGTTGTTGTAAAAGATATGGATACAGCAATAATTCTTGCAAGGCAAAACAGCTATAGCTTTAGAATTGTAACATTAAAAGGAGACGTAATAAATGCAAGTGGTGCTATTTCAGGAGGCTCAGTATCTCAAAAGTCAACAAGTATAATAGGTAGAACAAATCAAATAAAAGAACTAGAAAAGGAGATAGCTGATTTAAATAAAGAAATAGAAAAGATTACTAAAGAAAAAGAAGAATATGAAAGTAGTATAGAAGATTTATTAGAAGAAGTAACATCATTAGAGCAAACAGCACAAGAAATTGAAATAGAATATGCAACAGAAAAACAAAGAATTGAATCACTTTCAGAATCAATTTCAAATTTAGAGGAAAAACTTGAAAGCTTAAGGCAAGAAAAGCAAGAGATTGAAAATAATATTAGAAATAATGAAGATTCTAAAGTTCAATTAGAAAAGAAAACATTAGAATTAGAACAACAAACAAATGCGTTAAATGCTGAAATACAAGCATTTGCAGAAAAAAATAAAGAACATCAAAAATATATAGATAATTTAAATTTCGATATAACGAATTTAAAAATATCTGTAAGTTCATTTGATGAAAGCAATAATTCATTAGAGGAAATTTTGGGAAGAATTGAAACAGAATTGCAAAACAACATAGGTAAAATAGAAAGTAGAAAAGAGCAATCAACTAAAATGCTAGAGGAGAATAAAAATTTAAGCATAGCAATAGAAGAAGCCAAAAAACAGATAGAACAAATCAAATTAGAAGTAAATACAAGTTCAGAGGAAGTAGAAAAGTTAAAACAGGAAAAACATGCTAAAAATTCTAGTATAACAAAAACAGAAAAAGAAATTGAAGAAAAGTATTCAATAATAGAAGAAATTAAAAACCAGGCTAATAAATTAGAGGTTAAAAAGTCTAAATTAGATGTTGAATTAGAGCAAATAATAAACAAAATGTGGGAAGATTATGAAGTAACTCCAAATAATGTTACAGAATATAAGAAACCAGATAATGTTCAGGAGACAACTAAACAAGTAAAAAAATTAAGAGATGAAATAAAAGATTTAGGAAGTATAAATGTAGATTCAATAGAAGAGTATAAACAAACTAAGGAAAGATATGATTACATGTGTGAGCAAAGGCTAGATTTAGAAAACTCTAGCAATAAACTTAAAAAAATAATTCAGGATATGACCAAAATAATGAAAGACCAATTTGAGGAACAGTTTAAGATAATAAATAGAAATTTTGGAGAAGTATTTAAAGAATTGTTTGGAGGCGGAAAAGCAGAATTAAAACTTACAGATGAAGATGACATACTAAATTGTGGTATAGAAATAGAGGTTCAGCCACCAGGAAAGAAACTTCAAAATATGAGTTTATTATCAGGAGGAGAAAGAGCGTTTACAGCAATTGCATTGTTATTTGCAATATTAAAAATAAATCCATCACCATTTTGTGTATTAGATGAAATAGAAGCGGCACTAGACGATGTAAATGTATATAGATTCGCAGATTATTTAAAAAACTTTACAAAAACTACACAATTTTTAGTTATAACACATAGAAAGGGAACAATGGAAGCGGCAGATACTGTTTATGGTATAACAATGGAAGAGAGCGGAATAAGTAAATTACTTTCAATGAAATTGGCAAATGTAAAAAAATAAACTACATATAAAAGTCCGCCAAATCTCATCGGAGTCTCATATTTTTTCTTAAGAAAAAATCAAAATGGCTACGCGGGTAATCCGTGAGCAGCATGCTGTTTGATTATTTTCTTTCGAAAAAATATGAGACTCCTGCGTTTGACTACTTTGTGCATATAATCGACTGTGAATTGTAATTGTAACAGAATATATTGACAAAAGATAGTTAGCATTCAATAATGGCGATTTATGTCAAAATATGTCGAACGATTTTACTTGCCAAAGAACAAAAAATATGGTATAAGAAAGAAAGTAAATAATTTTTAAAAATCAAGGCAATTTTCTAAAAGCCTAAAAAAATTTAAATCAAAATTTCAAAAGTTTAAAAATTTCAAAAAATTCTAGAAATTCAAAAAAAATTCCAAAAGTATTGAAGAAAGAAAAAAAATTTGTTAAAATAAAAGGA
>CANQWH010000011.1 GCA_947627495.1 uncultured Clostridia bacterium | reverse complement strand
GCTATGCAAATTTTTATTTAACAAATTATTAAAAAATTTTTTTAGAAAAACTATTGACAATTAATAGTTAGTCTTTTCATTTGGATTATCTAAAAATTTCATCCACTGACATACTCTATTTTTTTCGTCTCTTTTATATATTCTCAATGCTTTTGGTATTTCTATTATAACAATCTCTAAGTGTTCTGTCAATAGCCTTTTGCCTGTTTTATTGTCCCTTATTTGCCATTTTGTATCTAAACTTTCTTTTCCTTCTAATTCTTTTATCTCATGGTCTAATATTATTATACTTATCGTTTTATGTAATGTTTCATAACTCTCTCCTTTATTTATTTGCCTTGAATAGGCATCTGCCCAATAATATAAAAATCTTTCCATTTCATATTCGTATTCTTGCAACTGTATTTCTATATTGCAATTTGTTCCATCTTCTAATTCTGTTCTTAAATCCATTATTCCATATTTTTGTTCTGGATTTTTTATGTTTAAATGCCTATCCTTATCTGTCGTTCTTATTGTTACTTTCTCATTTAATATAGCTGATATTAATGCCTCTGTTAATTTTTTGTTTTCCTGTCTAAATAATGCATGAAATACCACATCATTCTTTGGTATTAATAAATCGTTTTCCTTGTTTTCTACCATATACATACCTCCTTAAAAAGTGGATTTTTATATGGGTAAACAAAATCCACTTGCTATTTAATTTTTAATCAATAAAATTGGATTTTTTAAAAGACTCAATTTCTTTTTAGATTTTAAAAATTTTTCTTTTCAGTTCTTAGATTTGAACTTTTGGCTTTAAAAATTGCCTTTGATTAAAAGTATTTATACTTTATCATAATTGGTTGTATTTTTCAAGTATTTTTTTTATTTTTATACTTATATCATATTAGTTTACTGATTTAAAATAAAAATTCTGCAAGTGAAGTGGTTCTAACGAAGGGAGCATAGAAGTTTTAAGTAGATTTTTTTGAAAAAGTTCCAAAGGAAAGGGTGCCAAAAAAAATACATAAAACTTCTGCGAACCGGATGTTAGACAAACGAACTAAAGAATTTTTATTTTAAAGCAGTAAACTATCACATTACCTTAAAATTTAGTCCTTGTTCAATTACTTTATATATTTAATCTCAAATGTTGTTCCTTTATTTAACTCTGAATCAACCTTAATATACCCATTATTTTGCTCAATTATTGTTTTTGCAAGTGGCAACCCTATTCCCACATTTTCCTCCATTGATTCTTTTGATTTATAAAATCTTTCAAAAATATGTTTTATATCTTTTTTATCTATACCTTTTCCTTCATCTTTTATCTTTATTTTTAAAAATACACTTGTATTTTCTACATCAATCCATATTCTCGAATTTTGATTACTATGTTCTATTGCATTTTTTAATATATTTGTTATTGCCTCTAACTGCCACTTATAGTCTGCTACAAAAGTTGCATTTTCATTAATATTTGTTATAATTTGTACTTCTTTTACTTCTATTAAAATAGATAAATTTTCTATTACATTATTTATTAGCTGTTTTGCATTTATTTCTTTATTTTCCATTTTTATTGAACCAGAATCAAATTTTGCCATTTTTAATAATGATATAACTAAGGAACTAATCCATTCTATTTGTTTACTTATTTCATGTATAAAGTCTTCTCTTATATCTTTTTCCATATCTGGATTATCTTTTATATTATCTAGTAATATACTTATAGATGTTAAAGGTGTTTTTAATTGATGTGATATATCTGCTAAAGAATTACTTAGCTGTTTTTTCTCTTTTTCACTATTTTCTGCCGCTTCTTTTAACAATACTGTTGTTTTATATAGTTCATTTCTAAGTTTTGATAATTCACCTTCTGCATTATCTTCTATTTTTAATGTATAATTTCCGTTATTAACTCCCTTAATATATTCATTTATTTCTTTTATTTTTTTCCCTTGTATTACAATATATATAAGAGATACAGCAATTGAAGTTACACCAAATCCAATAATAAAAATCACATTACAAACAACATTTTTTTGCATTGTTTCTTTCATTTCTTTTATATTTGCTATTTCTTTATCATACCCGTATTTTTCTAATATATTTTCTTTTGCTGGTCCTTTGCTATTTATTATTTTTAATATATCTTCTTCCTTTACCTCTGGGTAATTTTCAATTACTTTGCTTATTATCTTATTTGTATTTTCATTTATAATTTTAGAGTATGTCCTATATTGAAGTTTTAAGGTTATATAAAATATTATTGAAAATATAGCTATAATAATAATTCCTATTCTTAATAATTTTTTTAAAGTTTTTGTTTTTTGCAAATTTATTTTTCCCTTCTATTTATCTTCTAAGTTTTCTATTTCTTCTATAAGTATTTGCTTCAATTGTTTCTTTAAATCTGGCAAACTAGTTTTTATTGTTCCCCACAATACAGATAAATCAACATTTTCATAATCATGCACTATTCTATTTCTCATTCCCTTCATGCTTTTCCATGGAACACTTTCATATTTTTCTTGTGTTTCAGTTGTTATATCTTTTGTTAGTTCTCCAATTTGTGAAACTGTAAATGCACAGGCTGTTATAGTTTTTTTATCATCTAAAAAATCTATTGCTTGCATTCCTTCTACAAATATTTCAATATCTTCTATATATTTTATTATTTTTTGAATTATTATCCTATCTTTACTTTTCATATACAACGACTCCTTCTTCTTGAATGTTTTTATAAATTTCACTATTCTTTTGAATCTCTGATATTTCAAATAAATCAATTTGTTTATTAAATTGTTCCACTAACTCTTCAAGTAATCCATAGAAATTTATGTTAAGTAATTTACCATTACTATCTATAATTAAATCTATATCACTTGCCTCTGTAGGGCAATTCCTAGCATAAGACCCAAACAATATTGCTTTTTGTACTTCAGTATTCTTTAATATTTTTTCTAATATAGACTTTAATTCTTCTATTGAATATATTTTGTTTGACATTTTACTAACATTCCTTTCAATTTTTTTATTTATTATATCATACATCCTAAATAATTACACATTTATTTGAAATTTTCTATGTTTGAACTTGATATCCTATCCCTTTCACTGTTTTTATAACATTTGCCTCACCTAATTTTGTTCTTATTCTTTTTATATAAACTGTTAATGTATTATCATTTACAAAATTTCCTGCTACATCCCATATTTTTTCTAATATTTGTTCTCTTGTTACTACTTTTCCAATGTTACTAAATAATAATAAAAGTATCTTATATTCTAAAGCAGTAAATTGAACATTTTCTTCTCCAACATATACTTCTCTTTTATATAAATCTATCTCTACTCCTCCATACGAAATTCTATTACTTTCTTTATTAAATCTTCTTAAAACATTATTAATTCTTGATACAAGCTCTCTATTTCTGAATGGCTTTATTATATAATCTTCTGCTCCCATATCTAAGCCTTTTACTACATCTTGTTCCTCATCTTTTGCTGTTAGGAAAATGATTGGTATATCTGTATATCTTTTTATATATTCGCAAAGTTCAAAGCCATCTCCATCTGGCAAAGCTATGTCTAACACTATTAAATCGAATTTTTGCTTTCCAAGAATATCTATGCTTTCTTCTACAGTTTTACATACATATACTTTGAACTGCTCTTGTTCTAGGAGATATTTTACACCTTTTACAATAGCGTCATTATCTTCAACAATTAAAATGCTTCTCAAATTTACATCCTCACTTTCCTAACAATTATATCATACCAATGCAAGAGCTAAATAGTTTGTTGTTTCAAATTAAAAATTCTGAAAGCGAAGTGGTTCTAACGAAAGGAGCAAGAAGTTCTAAGTAGATTTTTTGGAAATAGTTCAAATTTACTTTGAAAGGGTGCCAAAAAAGATACATAGAACTTCTGCGAACTGGACGTTAGACAAACGAGCTAAAGAATTTTTATTTGAAACAGCAAACAAGTAGTTCTGCATTATTTCACTTATGAAACATTGAACTTCACCTATACATTATCTTTTCTAATAGTTTCAATTATGTTTTGTTTATTTATCTTACTTAATGAATATTTCATTGTCATCCATATAATTATAAATACAAATATAATAGAAATTATAATTGCTGAAATAGGTAATTCATAACCAAAATCAACATTTAGTCCAAATGATTTATAT
Organism: uncultured Clostridia bacterium; assembly: GCA_947627495.1. GTDB lineage: Bacteria > Bacillota > Clostridia > TANB77 > CAG-508 > UMGS1781. Next base: position 23,473 of record CANQWH010000011.1, on the reverse strand, counting down.
ATTAAATATGAACCTAATATTCCTATAGGTATTCCTATTATTAAAGCTTTTAAGCCATATAATATACTTTCCAATCTTATCATTCTATTAAATTCTTTTTTAGTCATTCCTATTGATTTTAGCATTGCAAATTCTTTACTTCTTAATATCATATTAGTAGTTATAGTATTAAATATATTTGTTACGCCTATTAAGCTAATTACTGTTATAAAGCCATATAAGAAAATTGCTATTACCAAAACTACTCGTTTTTGTTGCTTTACTTGTGTTGCAACATTGTATACATCTATATCTATATAATCTATATTTTCTTTAATCAAATCCCTTATTGTATTTTCTAGCTCATCTGGATTATCACTTTCTATGTATAAAGCCCCCATGCTAGAATAATACGCTACTTTTGAATCTCCATTCTCATAAGTATAGTCTAATTCGTCTCCAAATAATTCTTTTGCATAATCTTCAGATATTATTATTCTACCTTGCATAGTGTAATAATCTCCGTCCAATCCCATTGGTCTTTTATCTGTGTTTTTAGATATTACAAAAGTCTTTTCTTCATCCCCATTATTTACTGTTATTTTGTCTCCTGATTTTACGTTATACATTTTTATTCTTTTACTTTCATTTTCTTCATTACGTATAATTGTATCATCTATTAAAATCGCACTTGTTTTATAATCTTCTAATCCTAGTTCTTTTATATACTGTTTAAAATACTCATTATTATATATACAAATAGTTATTACAGCATCTTCTCCTCTATAAAAATTTTCTAAATATTCATTGCCATATTTATTTGTGTCTATTTCTACATATTTTTGAACGAAATATGCGTAATTTTTTACATTATCTAATTTTCCAATTTTCTCGTATGTTTCTTTATTTCCATTAGCCACAAATAGATTATAGCTATAATTTACATAGTATAGTGATGTCATTTTTGTACCTAGTGTTATAAAACTTGATAATGATATAAATATTGAAATACTTACTACTATTGATATTACTGTTGTTCTATATTTCTTCTTACTTCTTTTTAGGTTTTTACTAGCTATAACTCCACCTATACCAAATAATTTTTTTGTAATTTTTGAAGTTCTTACTTTTTTTGCTTTTAATTTTATATCATTATTGCCTCTTATTGATTCAATAGGTGAAATTTTTGCTGCTCTTCTAGCTGGCATTACACAAGATAGGTATATTGTTATAAAAGATATAGCTACTGAAATTAGTATTGGTATGGCATTTATACTATATACAAAATCAATTCCATCTAGCATATCATTTAATAAATAGTTTACCACTTGTAATAAAATCATTATTGCAACTATGCCTAACAAAATTCCTAGTGGTACAGCAATTATTCCTATAATAAATCCTTCAAATAGTACGTTTTTCTTTATTTGCTTTGATGTTGCACCTACTGAGCTTAACATTCCATATTGTCTATTTTTTTCTGCAACTGATATACTAAAACTGTTTCTTATAACAAAAACACTACTTATAACGATTATAAAAATAATAATTCCTGCAATTGAAATTAATACTTGCATGGTGCTATCTGAAAGAACTCCTTGAAATCTCAATAAATCGCCATTAGAAGTCATTTCGTCTATATCGATACTTTTACATATATTTTTGTTAATTTCTTCACTATCTTTTGGATTTTTATATAGTGCTGATACATTTACAGTATCTCCTACTTCTTCCATATATGTTATAACTGTATAACCTGGAGAAGAATATTGTTCTCTATTTAATCTTTCTATAATTCCAACTATTGTATATGTTTTTGGATGAGTGTCTACTATTTCCTCTAAAGGAGTTATGCTATTTTCTATATTACTCTCATTATTTTCTGAAGTTTGCTCTAAATCATCTTCAAATACTTGGTAGGAATTGTGTTCAGATAACTCTATTCCATCTACTAATGAAATTCTTTTCCCTACATCTATTGTTATTGTATCTCCTACTTTTAAATCAACTCTTGCATTTGTTCTTATATGCTCTGATATTAATAACTCATTAGAATTTTCTGGAAGTCTTCCTTCTATTAAATTTATACCATAGTTTTCTAATGCTGTTTTATCATATTCTAATATTTGCATATATGGTTTATAGTCATTTGCACTTCCTTCTAAATTTGCCCAACCTACTTGCCCTGTAAAGAAATAATTTTCTACCTTTTCATTATTAGTTATGTATTTTATTTTATCTTTTGGAACATCATGAAATGTTGTATGATAATTTCCTTCTAAGTCTATTGCTGCATTTATAAGTGTTTTTTGGAAACTAGATACTAATCCTGCAACTCCACAAATAAGTGCTGTTGAAAGCATTATTCCTATAATTGTAGCTATTGTACGTTTTTTATTTAAGTATAGATTTTTTATTGTTAGTTTACTTAAAACTTTCATAATTAAATTCATTCCTCTCTTTTCTTTTACTCATGTTGCATCTTGCAAAAAGTGTAATTTTTACTTTTCAGTATGTGTTAATTTTTCTCATCTTTTATAATTTTTCCATCTTCAATTGTAATTACTCTTTCCGCTTCTTTTGCTATTTCTAAGTCATGTGTAATTATAATTACTGTTTGGTTATATTTTTTATTTGAAAGTTTTAGTAATGATATTATTTCTTCACTTGCTTTTGAATCTAGGTTTCCTGTTGGTTCATCTGCAAGCATTATTGCTGGATTATTTATCATTGCTCTACCTATAGATACTCTTTGTTGTTGACCACCTGATAATTGGTTTGGTAAATGCATTTTTCTATTTTCTAAGCCTAATGTTTTTAGTAAATCATTTAGTCTTTGTTTATCTGCTTCTTCTCCATCTAAATCACAAGGTAGAGTTATATTTTCTTCTACATTTAATATTGGTATTAAATTATAAAATTGATATATTAATCCTATTTGTCTTCTTCTAAATATTGCCAAATTATCATTGCTTAAAGAATATATATCTTTGCCATCTATGTATACCTTGCCACTTGTTGGTCTATCTACTCCTCCTATTAAGTGAAGCAAAGTTGATTTTCCACTTCCACTTGCTCCAACTATTGCAACAAATTCTCCTTTGTTTACTGTAAATGATATATTATCAACTGCATTTATCTTTGTTTCTCCTTTGCCATAAGTTTTTACTAAGTTCTCAACTTTTAAAATTTCCATTTTCATTTCATTCCTTTCTTATTTTTCTCGTAAGGTTAATAAACTAGAAAATAGCATTATAATTCATAGTTTATACTAAAAAGTCCGCCAAATCTCGTCGGAGTTATATATTTATTCTAAATTGAACCCACGAGGGCGATTGCCTTCGATGTTTTTCGGGGGTCTTCAATTTTTAATAAATATATAACTCCTGCGTTTGGCTACTTTGTATGTATAAATGGCTGTAAATAGTAACAAAATAGCCACTTAAAATATGGAGTTTTTCTTCTAGCTTTTATAACAATTGCTATTTTACCAAATTTAAGTGACTATAAAATGACTATGTTTAAATTATCTGTGGGTACCCAAGAACCTTGTTGCCTATGACAATAGAAAATAAAAAACATTTTTATTCTTTTTTTGTTATCATAAAATATATACAACATCATACAAAAGAAAGGGGGATTTTATTTATGGATAATAAATTTTCAACAGCAAGTTTAGTATGTGGAATAATATCATTTTTTATTTTTCCATTTATATTTGGTGTAGTTAGTATCATATTAGGAATAATAGCATTTGCAAAAAAAGAAAATAAAAAACTTTTTGCTATAATAGGAATATTATTAGGCGTAGTTGGAATTATTTGGGCATTCTATGCTACTGGAATACTTTAAGATTTAAAACAAAAAAGTAAATAAATTTAAAGTGAATCCAAAAAGTTAGTTTCTTTATCTAACTTTTTGGATTCACTTATCTGCTTTTTTCAAAATCTTTGAAATAACCTTTTGATAAATAAAATAAACCTTTGAACAACGTTTTTATTATAAATAGTTATTTCAGTATTTGAATTTTGTATATATGCTTTTTCCTCTTCTTTTCTTTTAAATAGTTTATCATAATTATATTGCATCATCTTTTGTTCTTTTTCTTGTTTCAATTTCATTATATCATAGTTAATTAATTTCTCTTTAATTTCTGGAGAACAAATATAATCACGATATAACAAAGACAAAATTATATTTGTTTCTTTTAAAAGTTCCTGTTCGTTTATACTCTTTTTATAATCAATCTTTGGAATATAAGTATTATCTTTATTTTCTTCAATCATTTGAAGCATTTTAGAAGGTATCTTACGATATAAAACTATATCTAAATGTTTTAAAATATCATCTACCTCGCTCAATGCTTTCTTCGTTTCTTCCACTTTTATTTCCTCCTATTTTTTTATTTCTTTCAGGCTTCTCATTATTTTTTTCTTGTTCTTTTATAATTTCCATTATTTTTTTAACGTTAACTTTATAAATATCTTGGAATTGATTTCTAGACTTTTCATTCATCTTATTTTCCCTCCTTTTCAATTTGTTTCATCTTTGAAAAAATTTTCTTCATCTTTCCAACTTCTACCTCTCTATCTAATGGTGTAACTTGGTCGAACTTTTGTGCCAAATCTTCTTCTGTTACTCTTCTTTCTTCATCTTGATTTTCTTGTATTTTTTCTTCTTCATTTATTTCTAATGTTTTAATATCTATTTCTTTGCAAAATTTTTCTGATGTTTGTCTATTATTTCTTATCTTTATTCTTATTTGCTCTGCAAGTTTTGGATCATTTGATACTTTATATTCTTGCATCATGTCATAAACTTTTGTTTTTTCACTTTCTAAACATTCATCTATATCTACAACTACAATAGGTAATCCACCCCAATTTTTTTGTGCCCTTTTTGCCTTTTCTATATTTTTTATTATTCCACCTTTTTTAAATACTACTATATAACTTGGTTCCTTCTTTTTACCATTTTGTATTCGTCTAAAATCCATTTCATTATATCCTTTAGTATTATTAATTTGATTATCTGGTGTATAATATTTTTCATTACAAGAAGCTACTGAAACAAATGTATCATCCTTTGAAGAGTACACATCTTCACTTCCAGATAATACTAAACTATCATGTTCCATCTCATCAAATCCGTAACATATATCTACTATTGGTGCTGTACCTATCATATCATTTCTTATATAACTAGCACAAAAATGTTGTGATGCAATTGCTGGTCTATTCCAATCAGATTTGTAATCTTTTTTTTGCTTATTTTTTCCATAATATGCACCTAGTGATGTTATTATCATTTTAAAATCTGTACCAGCTGCATACATACCTTCTTCAATTTGTTTAGCATTTTCTATCTTGAATAAACCTTCATTATATAATTTTAAATATTCATTTTTTAACATTCTTTCTGTAAATGCTTTATCCACAAAATTTATTTCTGTGCATTGTTCATATATTTGCTTTAATATCTCATCAGAATTGCATTTCATTATATATTCTATACTTTTTATATAGTATTTGATATCACTATCTGGCAAAGTTTCTATATCTTGTCCATATTTTTCTAACATCTCATTGGCATATTTAATATCGTGTCCAAATACTTTCTCTAAAACTGCTAACTTATTTTCGTTTATATCTTCGCTATTTATCCATATGTCTGTTTTTTCCTTTTTTATTTCTGTATACTTTTCTAATTTTTCCCTACTATCTATATTAAAAATATTTTCATTTTGTAATACTCCCTTTAAGATATCTATATCAATATTTTCCATATTATCTATGTCTTCTATTAATTTATCATATTCTCCGTTGCACAAATTATTAAGTATTGATTTCGCAATTGTTGTCCATTCTTCTGTTTCTGCATCTTTCATATAATCATCTATGCATCTTACTAGAATATCTAATTTTTTTAGTGATATGTTTAATATTTGCTCTTGAATGTCTGGATAACATGAAATTAAATTAATTTTATCTTTTCCAAGTAGTTTTACATAGTTTTCACTTAATATTCTAAAATCTATCATTTTTACTACCATATTATTATCTTTATACATTTCTTCTACTATTTCTTCATTACATTGTTCATCAAATCCTTCTTTTTTTATGAAAAATCCTATATTTTCCTTGATAAATTCTAAATCATCACTAATTTTTCTATATTTCTTTACTTCCCTTATAGATAATTCTTTGATAACTTCTAATTTTTTACTATCATCCGTTATACTTTGTATAATATCAATTTTTAAGCTTTCATTATCAATTTCCTTTATTTTTTTTATCTTTTGATTATCATCTTTTGAGCTTATTACTTGCTCCATTTCTTTTATAATGTTTTTTATTTGTCTAGCTTTATATCTTTCATTAATATTTTTCTCATCATAAAATCTTTTCAGATCTTCTAAAGAACCATATTTTATAAAACTAGCTATTTTTTTATCAACATCTCCAATTAATTCTATAATTGTATATTTATCCCAACCATTGGCATCTTCAAGTAATTCTATTTTACCATCATCTGTCATTGAGTCTATTATATTAAATATATAATATTCATCTGTTAACCTTTTTATAATAGCTTTCTTTTTTTCATCGCTCTTTAGTGTTGCAGCTACATAACTAATTGCCCATTCATCATTCATGGATTGAAAAAATTTCATTTTTATATCATCATTTTCTATTGTCTGTGCGACAACAAGTTTGCACTTTTCATTTTTTAAACTTTTTATTATTTCTAATTTAATATTGTCATCTGAAATTGTTTGTGCGACAACAAATTTGCACTTTTCATTTTTTAAACTTTTTATTATTTCTAATTTAATATTGTCATCTGAAATTGTTTGTGCTACTTCTGCTTTTATGCACTCACTATCAACACTTCTTATGTATTCAACTTTTTTATTATTGTCTTCACTTTTTTTCATCTCTTCAGCTATATCAATTTGTTCTTTAATTTTTTCTAATATATTTTCTTCACCATATTTTTCTACTATTCTTTTATACAATTCTAATTTTGGTAATTCTGGACTAATACTGTCAAAAGCATGAACACTATCTAACAAATATTCTTTATCATCTTCTATGAGAATATATTTCATTGCTTCTATCTTTTTTTTGTCATCTTTTATCGTTTCTGCAACCATCAATCTATGATCATCCTCTATTAATTCAAGAGATTTTAATTTCAAGGAATCATCCTTAATACTACTTGCAATTTCTGCGCGATTGTATGAATCTTTAACAATATTATTTTCTAATATTTTAAATCTAATTTTATCTAGTAGTGTACTAATATGTCCAAAAAATCTTCTATTATCAATTTTTATTCTTTTTATATTCTTAGTATTATCCATTATTTAATTCCCTTCTTTTTTTAATCATATTTTTATATGATTTTCTTTGGTACATAATAAAATAACTCATTTTTATTATAACAAATATATATATTATTTTTCAATACAAAATTAATAAATCTCTTTTTCATATCAAAGATTGTGGGTGGTACCCAGGAACCTTGTTGTTTTACAATAAAAAAATCAAATAAATTTAAAGTGAATCCAAAAAGTTAGTTTCTTTATCTAACTTTTTAGATTCACTTATATTATCTACTTTTATAAATTATTATTAGTCATCAATTTGTATATATTTTTTCTCTGGTAATTCTTTCTTTTGGTCTTTTTTAGGAATCTCTATTTTTAACATTCCATTTTTGAAAGATGCTTTTATATCTTCACTTTTAACTTCAGTTCCTACATAAAAACTTCTTGAACATGAACCTACATATCTTTCTTTTCTTACAAATTTTCCTTCTTCTTTTTCTTCATTTTCAGTATTTGTTTCTGCCTGAACTGTTAAATATCCATCTTCTACTTCAATTTTTATGTTTTCTTTTTCATATCCTGGTAATTCAACATCAATTAAGTATTCATCATTTTTTTCCTTAATATCTGTTTTCATTACTTTGCTTTCATGTTCGTTAAAAAATGGATCTGCAAACATATCTCCTAATAAATCGAATTCATTCTTTCTTCTTGGTATCATCATCATATAAATCTACTTCCTTTCATTTTTATGTGTTGACACCCTTTAGGTAGCACATATATAAATTTTAAAAGATATCTTTTATTTTTTACATATATATATTACCACCATTTTTTAGCAGTGTCAAGAGGAGAGTGCTAATTTTTTAAAAAAATTTATTTTATACATTTATGATAACCAATTTAACCAATTTTAATCATTTATATTTAATAAAAAGGTATGATATAGTAAAAGATAAATTATAAAAATAAATGCCTAGACATCATACATATCATGTGTTCTAGGCTTTTATTATATTATGCTACTTTTATCCCTGTATCAATAACTTCTTTTATAAAGTAATCAGAAACCTCATCATAATCTTTTTTCTTTATAGGATGTGGCTCAATTCTAGCATCTATATCCCAAGTCATTCCCATTAGAGTAGCCATACAATCGTAAACATCATCAAAATCGTCTGAAATAACTGCAATATCTATATCGCTATCTTCATTTTCTGTTCCTTTAGCATAAGAACCAAATAATATTATGGCTGTAATATTATAATGTTTTTTTATTTCTTTAATATATTCATTTATACTATTTAAAATATCTTTATTTATTGTTCTTTCAACCATTTTTGTACCTCCCTAATATTTTTTACTTGCTCAGCAGTATAATCATTTGTACATTTTTCTGCAAAGTTTTTTTTATAATCATCATATCTAGCACTTATATTAAATGTATTTATAACTTGTATCTTTTCTCTTATTTCATTTGGAACTATTAAATTAGCTTTTTGTGAAAGTAATATTAAATTATGAATTTTTGGTGCTATTGGATTCTCTGGATTATTTCTAGCATATAATCCTTTTAATAGCTTTTCTATTATTAAATGTCCTAAAAATAGACACCATGTATTTTTCTTATTTTCGAATAGCACTTTCATTGTCTCATAATCACTATCGCTACTTTCAAACCAATAATTCATTAAATCTATATTATTCATAACTTTCCTCGCTTTCAATCTATTATTATTATAACATTAAATTTAAAAAATTACTACTTTATTTTATATGGTTCCTTTAACAATACTTATATGAGAAAAATTAGTCTATTTCTGCTTTATGAATATGCCAATTATTTCTACATCTAGGTTCAAAAGTTACATTTGCAAATCCTATTCCATTTTCTGTTTTAGCAAGTTGCTTTAAATATGAATTTCCTATAAAATACTTTGCAAAATTTACATTTGGCTCTCCCATTCCAAATGAACCTCCATGAGTTTCTGTAACATTTTTATCTATTTGTTTTTCCATTATACATCAATTCCTTTCTTATTATTTATATTCAACAATTTCTGATAAATCTTTCCTATTATTGTGCATAGGTGAAGGTTTGCAATCATCAGTCTTATAGCCTAATGGAATAAGACATATTGGTTCAATATTTTCATCTAAATTAAACTCTTGTTTTATAACATCTTTATCAAACATCTCTATCCATATATTATCTACACCTAAATTTGTAGCCTCTAACATCATGTGAGTAGCTACTATACAAGCATCCATTTCATAAGTTGAATAATTATTTTTTGACCATGCAATATTTTTATCACTTGCTACAATTATACAAACTGGTGCATTATATCTACATGGACTTGCTTTATCTATTTTTTCTAATCCTTCTTTAGATTTAACCACATATATTTTTTGTGGTTGATTATTTTTTGCTGTAGGAGCTAGATTTCCTGCTTCTAATATTTTATTTATTAGTTCATTGTTAACCTCATCATTTTTGAATTTTCTAGCTGAAAATCTTTCTCTAATAACTTTTTCAAATTCCATTTTAATCCCCCTTTTCTTTGTTATATTTTAATAAATTAAAATATTTAACTATTTTTCTTAATAATATTTATATTTTTCCCTTACCTTAATCTGTCTTATAAGAACCCTACCCACCAACTTAAGTCAAAGATTGTGGGTGGGTACCCAGGAACCTTGTTGTTTTACACTAGAAAATAAGATGGTTCAATGAATCATCTTATTTTAAAAATTTAACTAACTAACTATTTTTAATTTCTATTTTCCCAGTATAAAAGTATACTAAATATTATTTCTATAATTATTCATTATCATCATTATCACTATCAAAGATTATTGGTATAAGTAATAATGGTATAGTTATATACCAACCATAAGAAGCTACTTTAGTAATAAAACCATCCTTTATATTATTAACATTAACATAGATAGAACAAGCTAGTGTTGCAATTAGTACTATTAATTGAAGTATAACACAAATTTTCTGTAACTTTGTTCCCTGAATCTGTATTAATTTCTTTTTATCTTTTTCATTTAGCTTTCCCATAAGTACACCTCCTTTATATGATTATAATTTATAAATTATTTTTTTTCAATATTTTTATATTCTTATTAATTGTTGTTAAAAATTTGAAACTCAACTCTTGAAATTTACTACATTCTATATTTATCTAAATTAACTTTATAACAGCTAACAACTATTCCTTCTTTTTCTAATTTTTCTTTTTGCTTCTCTATTCCACCAAAAGCAAAATTTTTTGATAAATTTCCCTTGCTATCTACAACTTTATAACAGGGATATTTATATTCATCTGGATTATCATGTAGAATATTTCCAACAACTCTTGCCAGTTGTTTATTTCCTATATATTCTGCTATTTGCCCATAAGTTACTACTTTTCCTTTTGGAATTGTTCTTAAAAACTCATATACTTTTTCTTTCATTGATTTCTCCATAAACAAATTATATCTTGCTTAAGTATATCAAAAATGTAAGTGATTGTAAATACACATTTGCTTTGTATATTTATTATCTACATTAATAAGTCCTAAGTTCTTCTTTTCTATATCTTCAAAAGCAATATTCTTCTTTGTAAATATCTTCTTCTATTTCAATTTTACTTGAAACTAAAAAATTCACTGATGGCTCTATATTGTCATTTATTTTGCTACTCAACCTATCTAAATCCTCTTTTGCATTTTTTATCGATACTTTTGACTGTATTCGTTTTATTTTGCTTTATATTAATATCAAATTTTTGATAATTTCTAACTGCTAAATAACAAATTTTAATAATTGTATTATTTCTACAAAGTATTGTAATACAGTTTTCTTTTCTACTGTTTCTTTTGTCTTTATTGATATTTCATCTATTACTTCATCACCTTTTTTTACTATTATCTTGCCAACTTCTGTATTTGCTGGTAAAGGTGCTTCAAATTTTGTTATTGCTGTTGAATCTAATGTTATACTTTCATCTTCTTTTATTGGATATTCTTTATATTTTCCGTTCTTCTAAGTATATCTCTGGTCTTCTCTTTATTCCTTTATATACAAAAATTCTTCCATTATTTATTTTACACCAAGATTCATATTCACTTTGTACTAATTCTTCAATATTTACTAGCTTGTAGTTTTTATATATGTACTCTATTAATTTTATTGAATCTTGTGTTCTTATTTTTCTTGTATCTGCACCTAGCACTACAGTTATAAGGTTTAAGTCGTCTCTTACTACTGATGTAACCAAGCATCTTCCTGCTTTACTTGTAAACCCTGTTTTTACTCCATTTACACCATCTAAATATCCTAATAGTTCATTTGTGTTTGAAATTGTTTTTGGATATCCATTTATTGTTACTGTATATTGTTTTGTTGATACTACTTCTGCTATTTTTGGATTATTTAATGCATAATCTGTTATTTTTGCAAGCTCTAATGCAGTTGTTTGATGTCCGTCTCTATCTAGTCCATGAGGAGTCACAAAATGAGTATTTTCTAAGCCCAGTTCTGCCGCTTTTTGATTCATGAGTGTAGCAAAATTTTCTACGCTTCCTGAAACACTTACTGCTATTTGAACTGCTGCGTCATTTCCTGAACATAGTAATAAACCATATAAAAGTGTGTTATATGTTACTTTATCTCCTGTATTTAGTCCTAACCTTGAACCTCCAGTTCCAGCAGCCTCTTTGCAAACCTCAATTTCTTCACCTAATCTATCTGTTCCCAATTGTTCTAACATAACTATTGAAGTCATTATTTTTGTTGTACTTGCCATAGGTGTAGGTGTGTTTTCATTTTTTCCCCATATTACTGTTTTTGAATTTCTATCATATGCTACAACATATCTTGATAGAATTTGTGGTTCTTTAGTATTTTTTCCTTCCTCTACCGCTTCATCAAGCCATATGTAATCCCATGCATCTGGATCATCCACATTTGCATAACTTGTTACGCTAAAGGTTAATAATATTACTAATAATATGCTACTTAATAATTTTTTCAATTTCATCAAAATCACCTTATACATGTATATTCAATTAGTACCTAAAGTTTACCATAAAAGGTTATTTTATTCAATATATCTAAGAATTTTTTCCAATTTCTGTTTACAAATTTAAAAAAAGGTTATATTATATTGTATATTAATATAGAAGGGAATGATTTTTTTATGAGTGAAACAGATAAACTAAAAGATTTTTTGTTTGATACAAAAAAATGTGGTTGGGATAATATTTCTGATGATACAAAACATGAAATTATGAAATTTAGTGATGAATTTATTCACTATTTAAATAAAGGTAAAACTGAGAGAGAAGCTTCTTCTTTTATTTCAGAAGTTTTAGAGAAAAATGGATTTGTTGATTTAAAAGATAAAATGGTTCTTCTTCCAGGAGATAAAGTTTACTATGTTAATAGAGAAAAAGCTATTTATGCTGCAATTATTGGAGCAAAGCCTATTGAAGCCGGACTTAATATTATAGGTTCACATATAGATTCTCCAAGACTTGATTTAAAACCAAATCCTTTATATGAAGATACAGGTTTTGCATTTTTTAAAACACATTACTATGGTGGTATTAAAAAATATCAATGGACTACTATTCCTCTTTCTATTCATGGTGTTATTGTTAAAGCAAATGGTGAGAAAATTAAAATTAATATTGGAGAAGATGAATCTGACCCAATATTTACAATTACAGATCTTTTACCACATTTAGCACAAGAACAAATGGAAAAGAAATTAAAAGATGGAATTGCTGGAGAAAGTTTAAATTTATTAATTGGTAGCATTCCTTTTGGTGATGAGAAAATTTCTGAAAGGGTAAAATTAAATATTTTAAAAATATTAAATGATAAGTATGGTATTACTGAAAGAGACTTTTTAAGTGCTGAACTTGAACTTGTTCCTGCTTTTAAAGCTAGAAGTTTAGGTTTTGATAGTAGTATGGTTGCTGGATATGGTCAAGATGATAGAGTTTGCAGTTATACATCTTTAAGAGCTTTATTAGATACTGTAAACCCAACAAAGACTGCTGTATGTATATTTGCAGATAAAGAGGAAATTGGAAGTATGGGAAATACTGGTATGGAATCACATGTTTTTGATACATTCATTTCTGAATTATTAAATAAAACAAATAGCAATAGACCTAACTTATTAGATAAAGTATTTTGTAATTCTAAAATGCTTTCTGCTGATGTTGATGCTGGTTTAGACCCAAATTATGCTTCTGTTTCTGAGAAAAATAACGCTGCATATTTAGGTAGAGGTATTGGTTTTAATAAATATACAGGAGTTAGAGGAAAATCTGGAGCTTCTGATGCAAATGCAGAATTTGTTGCACAAGTAAGAGGTATTTTAGAGTCTAATAATATTTCTTACCAAATTAGTGAACTTGGAAAGGTTGATACAGGCGGAGGCGGAACTATTGCATATATCTTAGCCAACAAGGGTATTGATGTAATTGATTGTGGTGTTCCGGTTCTTTCTATGCATTCACCTTACGAGGTAACAAGTAAGTTTGATATTTACGAAGCTTATAGAACATATGCTGCTTTTTGGAGAAATTAATTTTACTATTAAAAAAAACAGAGAGAATTAGTATTAATTTTCTCTGTTTTTTGCTAGCATAAATAATGTATGAAGAATTTTACTTTACTATTTTATTTATCAAATCTACTATTTCATTATTATTTCTATATTTTTTATTTATATATGTAATTTCTTGATAATTGCTATCTTTTATATTTTTAGATAAAATACATACTATTTTCATACATTCTATACTAATTTCCCTTATATCTGTTTTAAGTACAGTATTACATATGTAATACTTGTTTATTTTTCTTAATCCTAAACATGCTGATGTATTTCCTATCAGTTTTTCTGTACTTAGTAATATTCCATTTCGATTAAAATTACCTATCAATTTAGCATTTTTATTTATATACATTAAATTTCTAAGTACACTTAACTTCAATATTGTAGTTCCGTTTTTCTTTAATTCAATGTCGTTTTCACTTATTTTATTATTTAAACATTTTTCATAAAAATAATTTGGATTTATATTTTTAGATTCTAAACCTGTTAGATGAAAAAAATTAGATTTTAAAAACTTTGTTTCTATATAGTTTAATTTTTCATTTTCTTTATAAATAAATAAGAGATTTTTATTATTTAAGTTATCATTATAAATTTTCGCACATTCAACAATTTCTTTTATTATTTCTTTTTTTCGAATAATTATCACTCTCCTATTAAAAGAAGATAGCACAATAACTATCTTCTTTGCTGATTTTTCTGTTGTCCGCCAACTGTAAGTCCATTCGCTTTACTTTTCTTTCGGATTTTTCTGTTGTCCGCCAACTGTAAGTCCATTCGCCTTACTTTTCTTTCGGATTTCTAGTGTCAGCACACCAAGATTTTTAAAAAAATCTCTTTATAATATATTCATTATACTTTCTTTTTATTCATTTGTCAATATGTATTTTATTATTTACATTTTTTCTTATTTTACTGCAAATAATCACTTATTTCCTGCAAATTTTCAAATTTTTTCTGCCTACATATTTCATATGCAACTATTGCAACTGAGTTTGATAAGTTAAGTGAACGAAGTGTTGGCCTCATTGGAATTCTTGCAGTTTTTTCTATATATTTTTTTAATATGCTTTCTGGTAAGCCTTTTGTTTCTTTTCCAAATAATACAAATACTTCTTCCATTTTTGAATAGTCCACGTCTGAATAGCAATGCGTTCCTTTTGTTGTTATAAAATACATATTGTTTTCTTCTGGCTTATATTTTTCTAAAAATTCTTTAAAACTATCATGTTCTTCTATTTCTACTTTATCCCAATAATCTAAACCTGCTCTTTTTACTTGTTTTTCATCTATGCTAAATCCTAATGGTTTTACTAAATGTAGTTTTGCACCTATTGCTGCACATGTTCTTGCTATGTTTCCTGTGTTTTGTGGAATTTCTGGCTCTACTAATACAATGTTTAATTTCATAAAAAATACCATCCCTTTCTTATCTTCTTTAAGAAATATACATAGTTGCTACATTTCACAGCTCGTACTATAAAGTCCGCCAAATCTCGTCGCATTTATATAAATTGGTCGGTTTTCACCGACCAATTTTTAATTATTTTCTTCTTCACTTTCTGAATTTCCTGCTGTTATGTTTTTGTTTCTATATACTGTAAGTCCTGTTCCTGCTGGTATAAGTTTTCCTATGATTACATTTTCCTTTAATCCTATTAATGAATCTCTCTTTCCTTTTACTGCTGCTTCTGTTAATACTCTTGTTGTTTCTTGGAATGATGCTGCTGATAAAAAGCTTTCTGTTGCAAGTGATGCCTTTGTTATTCCTAATAAAACTCTTTGTCCTTTTGCAGGAGTTTTTCCTTCTTCCTCCATTTTCTTATTTTCATTATTGAAATCATTTATATCTACTAGTGAACCTACAAACATATTTGTATCCCCACTGTCTTCTATTTTTATCTTTTTAAGCATTTGTCTTGATATAATTTCAATATGTTTATCGTTTATATCAACACCTTGATTTCTATAAACTTTTTGTACTTCTGATGTTAAGTATTCAAATACTCCTTGTGGTCCTTTTATTGCTAATATTTCATTTGGATTTATTGAACCTTCTGTAATTGGATCTCCTGCTTCTATATGATCTCCTTCTCTTACTTTTAGTTTTGAACCAAAGCTTATAGTATATGTTTTTGCATTGTCTTCTCCTGTTATTGTAACTTCTTTTCTTTTCTTAGAATCTTCTATTTTTACTGTTCCACTTATTTCAGAAATTACTGCTAATCCCTTTGGTTTTCTAGCTTCAAATAACTCTTCAACTCTAGGAAGACCTTGTGTAATATCTCCTCCTGCAACACCACCTGTATGGAATGTTCTCATTGTAAGCTGTGTACCTGGCTCTCCTATTGATTGTGCAGCAATTATTCCTACTGCTTCTCCTATATTTACTTTCTTTCTTGTTGCAAGTCCCATTCCATAACATTTAGCACACACACCATGTTTTGTTTTACATCCTAATACTGAACGTACTTTTACTTTTGTTATTCCGGCTGCTACTATTTTGTCTGCTATATTTGGTAAAATTAATGTATCTTTATCTACTATTAACTCGCCTGTTGCTGGATCTTTTATATCTTCAAATGGGAATCTTCCTACTAATCTTTCTTGTAATTTTTCTATTACTTGATTTCCATCCTTAATATCTTCTACTTCAATATATTCATTTGTTCCACAATCATCTTCTCTTACTATTATGTCTTGACTAACATCTACTAATCTTCTTGTTAAGTATCCAGAATCGGCTGTTCTTAACGCTGTATCTGCTAAACCTTTTCTAGCTCCGTGTGATGAAATAAAGTATTCTAGAACATCTAGTCCCTCTCTAAAGCAAGCTTTAATTGGGATTTCAACCGCCTTACCAGATGTATTTGCCATAAGTCCACGCATACCTGCTATTTGACGTAATTGGTTCATGTTACCTCTGGCTCCTGATTGTGCCATCATATATATTGGGTTTAAATCATCAAAATTTTCTTTCATTGCATCTGTTACATCATTTGTTGCCTTTTCCCATATTTTAATTACAGATTCATATCTTTCACTATCTGTTATTAAACCACGTCTATATTGTTTTGCAACGTTCTCAACTTCTAATTCTGCATTTGCTAAAATTTCCTTTTTGGCTTCTGGAACTGCTACGTCTGCAACTGAAACTGTGATAGCTCCTTTTGTTGAATATTTGAAACCTGTTGCTTTTATATAGTCTAATAATTCAGCTGAAACATTTAAACCATGTTTATCTATACATTTAGCAATAATTGTTCCTAGATTTTTCTTCATAACTGGGAAGCTTATCTCTAAATCAAATGCATGCTCAGGGTCTGTTCTATCAACAAATCCTAAATCTTGTGGTATTCCTTGATTGTATATTAATCTTCCTACTGTTGTTTCTATTGTTTTTGTTTGTTTCTTTCCATCTATTTCTTTTGTTCTTCTTACTTTTATTTTAGCATGTAAACCTAAATCTCCATTTTGATATGCCATTAAAGCTTCATCCTCATCTATGCAATACATTCCTTCGCCTTTTTCTCCTGCTACTTCCATTGTTAGATAGTAACTTCCTAAAATCATATCTTGTGTTGGAACTGTTACTGGCTTACCATCTTGTGGTTTAAGTAAGTTATTTACTGATAACATTAAATATCTTGCTTCTGCTTGTGCTTCTGGTGATAGTGGAACGTGTACTGCCATCTGGTCACCATCGAAGTCTGCGTTGAATGCTGTACATACTAATGGATGTAGTTTTAACGCTCTTCCTTCTACTAATACTGGCTCAAATGCTTGAATACCTAATCTATGTAGTGTTGGAGCACGGTTTAACATTACTGGGTGATCTTTTATAACTTCCTCTAATATTCCCCATACCTCTGGATTTAGTTTTTCTACCATTCTTTTTGCACTTTTAATATTATGAGCTAATCCTCTTGCAACTAATTCTTTCATTACAAATGGTTTGAATAATTCTATTGCCATTTCTTTTGGAAGTCCACATTGATATATTTTTAACTCTGGTCCTACAACTATAACTGAACGTCCAGAATAGTCAACCCTTTTTCCAAGTAAGTTTTGTCTAAAACGTCCTTGTTTTCCCTTTAACATATCTGATAAAGATTTTAGAGGTCTATTTCCTGCACCTGTTACTGGTCTTCCACGTCTTCCATTATCTATTAAAGCATCAACTGCTTCTTGTAACATTCTCTTTTCGTTTCTAACAATTATCTCTGGAGCACCTAGTTCTAATAATCTTTTTAATCTGTTATTTCTATTTAATACTCTTCTATATAAGTCATTTAAGTCAGATGTAGCAAATCTTCCTCCATCTAATTGTACCATTGGTCTAATATCTGGTGGAATTACTGGTATAACGCTTAATACCATCCATTCTGGCTTATTTCCAGATAATAAGAAGCTTTCTACTGTATCTAGTCTTTTTACTAATTTTGCCTTTTTTTGTTCACTAGATTTTTCTATTTCTTTTTTTAGTTTTTCTGATAATTTCTGTAAATCTACTCTTTGTAATAATGTTCTTATTGCTTCTGCTCCCATTCCTGCTTTAAATGAATTTTTACCGTATTTTTCTTCTGCTTCATGATATTCTTTTTCACTTAATATTTGGCCTTCTGTTAATCCTGATGTTCCTTTATCTGTAACTACATATGCTGCAAAGTATATAACTTTTTCTATACTTCTTGGTGATATGTCTAATATTAATGCTATTCTACTTGGAATTCCTTTAAAGTACCATATATGTGCTACTGGTGCTGCAAGTTCAATGTGTCCCATTCTTTCACGTCTTACTTTTGATTTTGTTACTTCTACACCACATCTGTCGCAAACTATTCCTTTATATCTTACTCTTTTATATTTACCACAATGGCATTCCCAATCCTTTGTAGGTCCAAATATTCTTTCACAGAATAAACCATCTTTTTCTGGTTTTAAAGTCCTATAGTTTATTGTCTCAGGTTTTTTTACTTCACCTTTTGACCATTCTCTTATTTTTTCATCTGATGCTAATCCTATTTGGATTTTATCAAATATTTCTAACTCATCTTGTTTCTTATTTTCTTCCATTAGAGTCCTCCTCATTTTGGGCAAATACCCAAACAATTAATATTCTCCCATAAGCGGATTTTTTTCCGCTTTATATACATATCTTTGTTATAAAATATACACTGCTCGAACAATTCCCTCTTGCCATTTTATAAACTTATAATGTATTATTCAATTATTTTTTTACTATTCTTCATAAGAGTCATTGTCATTTTCTAAATTATCTTCTGCAAGTTCATTATCGAATATGTCTGCATCATCTTCGTCTGACATATCTTCATCATCTAACATGCCATCATCTTCTGGCATTTCTTCTTCATCTAATAACATGTCATCATCTAAGGTTTCTGTTTCTTCTTCCCCTTCTAACATTTCTTCTTGTGTTACAAGTGGTTTATTCTCATCTAAGTTGAAGTCTATTCCATCATCTATATTCTCTGTTAATTCTAATTCTCTATCATCTTCTGAATATAGACGAACATCTAGTCCTATACTTTGCAATTCTTTTATTAATACCTTAAATCCTTCTGGAACTCCTGGTTCTGGAATGTTTTCGCCTTTTACAATTGCTTCGTAAGTTTTTACCCTTCCTACTATATCATCTGATTTTATTGTTAACATTTCTTGTAATGTATATGCTGCTCCATATGCTTCAAGAGCCCAAACTTCCATTTCTCCAAAACGCTGTCCACCAAATTGTGCTTTACCTCCTAGAGGTTGTTGTGTTACTAATGAGTATGGACCAGTTGAACGAGCATGTATTTTATCATCAACTAAGTGGTGAAGTTTTAACATATACATAACACCAACTGTAATTGGTTTATCAAATGGTTCACCTGTTCTTCCATCATAAAGAATTGTTTTTCCATCTGCTGTAAGTCCAGATTCTATTAATAATTTTTCTATATCTTCTTCTGATGCACCATCAAATACTGGTGTTGCTACTTTTATTCCAAGTAGTCTTGCTGCTGCTCCTAAATGTACCTCTAAAACCTGACCTAAGTTCATACGAGAAGGTACACCTAATGGGTTTAAAACAACATCTACTGGTGTTCCATCTGGCATAAATGGCATATCTTCAACTGGTAATATTCTTGAAACAACACCCTTGTTTCCATGACGTCCAGCCATTTTATCTCCAACTGATATTTTTCTTTTCTGTGCAATATATACTCTAATTACTTGATTTACACCAGGACCTAATTCATCTGAATTATCTCTTGTAAATATTTTTACATCAACTATTGTTCCTGCTTCTCCATGTGGTACTCTAAGTGATGTATCTCTTACTTCTCTTGCCTTTTCTCCAAATATTGCTCTTAATAATTTTTCCTCAGATGTAAGTTCTGTTTCTCCTTTTGGAGTAACTTTACCTACTAATATATCTCCTGGTCTTACTTCTGCACCTATTCTAATTATTCCTCTATCATCTAAGTCTCTTAAACTATCTTCACCTAGGTTTGGAATATCTCTTGTAATTTCCTCTGCTCCTAGTTTTGTATCTCTACATTCACAGTCATATTCTTCAATGTGTATTGATGTATATACATCTTCTTTTACAAGTCTTTCACTTAGTAGTATAGCATCTTCGTAGTTGTAACCTTCCCAAGTTGTGAAAGCGATAAGAACATTCTTTCCTAATGCCATTTCACCATTTTGTGTAGATGGTCCATCTGCTATAACATCGTTTGCTTTTACTATTTCGCCTTTTCTTACTATTGGTTTTTGATTGATACATGTACCACCATTTGTTCTTTTGAACTTACGTAGTTTATAAGTATCAATTCCTGATTTTGTTTTTATTGTAATTTCGTCTCCAGTTACCTTTTGAACTGTACCGCCATTTTTTGCTACAACTGTTGTTCCAGAGTCTTTTGCTGCTCTATATTCAATACCTGTTCCAACTATTGGTGAATCTGTAATCATTAAAGGAACTGCTTGACGTTGCATGTTTGCACCCATTAATGCACGGTTTGCATCATCATGCTCTAAGAATGGTATCATAGCTGCACCAACTGAAACTAATTGTTTTGGTGATACATCTATAAAATCAACTTTATCTGGTTCAACTTCTATTATTTCGTCTAAATATCTAACTTTTATTTTTTTATTGATGAATCTTCCTTCTTTATCCATTGGCTCTGTTGCTTGTGCTATTACGTATTCATCTTCTTCATCTGCTGTCATGTAAATTACTTCATCTGTAACTTTGTGAGTTACTGGATCTATTTTTCTATATGGTGTTTCTACAAATCCATATTCATTTATTATTGCAAATGTTGAAAGTGCTGATATAAGTCCTATGTTTGGTCCTTCTGGAGATTCTATTGGGCATAATCTTCCATAGTGTGTATAGTGAACGTCACGTACTTCGAATCCTGCTCTTTCTCTTGATAAACCACCAGGTCCTAATGCTGATATTCTTCTTTTATGTGTTAATTCTGATAATGGGTTTGTTTGGTCCATAAATTGTGATAATTGTGAACTTCCGAAGAATTCTCTAATTGATGATGTTATTGGTTTTGTGTTTATTAATGTTTGTGGAGTTACAACATCTAGGTCTTGTATTGTCATTCTTTCTCTTACAACTCTTTCTAGTCTTGTTAAACCAATTCTAAATTGATTTTGTAATAATTCACCAACACATCTAATACGTCTATTTCCTAAATGGTCTATATCATCTACATTTCCTAATCCATATTGTAAGTTTAAAAGATAACTTATTGAAGCTATCATATCTTCTGTTACAATATTTTTTGGTACTAATTCTTCTTTTCTTTCATTTATAACTTTTACTAAGTCTTTTTCTTCTGTTGTATCTAATATGTTTTTAAGAACTGCATAATTAACTTTTTCTTTTATATTAATTTCATCACTATCTACATATGCTTTTAAATTAACTGTGCCATTACCTATGATTCTTACTTTTTTATCATTAACTTTTACATCAACAATATTTATACCTGAGTTTTGTATTTCTTCTGCAACTTCTTTTGAAATTACATTATCCTTTTCAACAAAAACTTCACCTGTTTCTGCATTTAGAATATCATCAAAAGCGACTTTGTTTGCTATTCTTGATGCTAAGTCTAATTTTTTATTATATTTATATCTTCCTACTTTTGCTAAATCGTATCTTCTTGGGTCAAAGAATAAGTTGTTAAATAATGTTCTTGCAGCATCAACTGTTGGAAGTTCTCCTGGTCTTAGTTTTTTGTATATTTCTATAAGAGCTTCCTCGTTTGTTTTAGTTGTATCTTTTGCAATAGTTGCAATTATTTTATCTTCATCACCAAATAGACTTGTTATTTGTTCATCTGTAACTAGTCCTATTGCTCTTAGTAAAGTTGTAACTGGTAGTTTTCTTGTTCTATCTATTCTTACATAGAAAACGTCATTTCCATCTGTTTCATATTCAAGCCATGCTCCTCTAATTGGCATAACTGTAGCCTTGTACAATTTTTTTCCAGTTTTATCATAGTCTGATTCATAATAACATCCTGGTGATCTAACTAATTGGCTTACTACAACCCTTTCTGCACCATTTATTACGAATGTTCCACTATCTGTCATTAGTGGGAAATCACCTAAATAAATTTCCTGCTCTTTAATTTCTCCTGTTTCACGATTTATTAACCTTACTTTTACATGTAATCTTGTTGAATATGTAGCATCTCTTTCTTTTGCTTCTTCTAATGAGTACTTAGTTTCTTCTTCCATATAATAATCAAAAAATTCTAGAACTAAATTTCCTGTGTAATCTTCTATAGGTGAAATGTCTCTTAAAACTTCGCCTAATCCTTCTTTTACAAACCAATCGTAAGAGTCTTTTTGAACTTGAATAAGATTTGGTATATCAATAAAGTCTCCTATTTTTGCAAATGTTTTTCTTGTTGTTTTTTCGTAGTTAATGTCTGTTAACAAATCAATCAACCCTTTCTTTTTTATTAAATAGAGCAGTTAGGTTTGAATTTAAAATTTTATCTCTAATTTTAAAATCTAACCTATATATATTAAAGAAAGTCCCTCTTAATTTTAAGTGTATTACCAGTTTAAAAATTTACTGCTCCACATAATTTTTAAATTGATACCTTAACATAAAATTAATTCCTCTTTCTCAAACATTTCATTTGCTAAAAAATGGTAACTCTTTGTAACGCAACAAAAAAGTGTAGTAATATTGCTATTTTTAGCCATTTTAAGACATTTCTACACTTTTTATTTAATTCAAAATTTTATTAACTTTTAATAACTTTTTTCACTTTTACCAAATCACCATTTCTATAAAAATAGTTTACATAGTTTTTTTCTTTACAAAAAAATCTGTGCCTTATTATAATACCATATTTTGTGAGTGCTTGTCAAGCTTTTTTAAAAATATTTTTATTTCTTATTCTTTAGCAAAATTCTCGTTGCCAATGCAACAATTTTTTTCTAATAAATGTTGTTATAGTCTCGTTTCATATTTTTGATATTT
>CANQWH010000010.1 GCA_947627495.1 uncultured Clostridia bacterium | reverse complement strand
CAATTATATCATGAAATAATTGTTATATAAAGGTTTAAGGGTAACCTTTTAAAACCCTAAATATATTATACAAGGAGGTAAAGAAAATAATGATGGAGAATAAAGAAATAAAAGAAGCAGTAGAAGAATTAGAAGTAATGAGTAGAAGTGAGAAATTAAGAAGAAAAGCAGATTTAAGATTAAAAGCAATAAGAGATGAAAAGGCAGCCATGTCATTAGCTACGAAAAGAGGAATAGAACAAGGTCTAGAACTTGGGAAAATAGAAGGAGAGCATAATAGCAAAATAGAGATAGCAATAAATATGTTAAAGAAGAACATGAGGCTAGAAGATATAGTTGAAGTAACAGGATTAAGTATAGAAGAGATAGAAAAGTTAAAGGAAGATAAAAAGTAAAAAAATATATTTTTGTAATAAGACTAAATTGCGCTTGCTTTTTATTGAAATATATGGTAAAATATAAAGGCTGCAAAATATAAGCCTTTATATTTTTGTATATAAAGGTTTTATATAAACCTTACTCATATTTATAGGACGATATGGGTTATAAACCAAAAGGGAGGTGGAAATAATGAATAAATACGAAAGTGTTGTCATTGTTAATCCAAATTTAGAGGAAGAAAGCATAAAAGCTTTAATAAATAAATTCTCTGATTTAATTAATACTGACGGAAAAGTTGATTCAGTAGAAGAAATGGGAAAAAGAAAATTAGCATATGAAATAAAAAGACAAAAAGAAGGCTTCTACATAGTAACAAAATTCGAAGCAAAACCTGAACTAATAGCAGAACTTGAAAGAAACTATAGAATAACAGATGAAGTTATGAAGTTCATGGTAGTAAAAGAAGAAAATTAAGTGTCTTAGAAAGGAATGAAGTAATATATGAATAAAGTTATTCTTATGGGACGTTTAACAAGAGATCCAGAAGTCAGATATACAACAAATACAAATACTTTGGTAGCAAGTTTTTCATTAGCAGTAAATAGAAGATTTGCTAAACAAGGTGAAGAAAGACAAGCGGATTTCATAAATGTAGTAGCTTGGAATAAAACTGGCGAATTTTGTTCTAAGTGGTTTAAAAAAGGTCAACAAGTCGGAATTATCGGAAGAATCCAAACAAGAAATTGGGAGGATGAAAATAAAGTAAAACATTATGTAACAGAGGTAATTGCTGAGGAAGCATATTTTGCTGATACCAAAAGAGATGGCACAGCAGGAGGAGAAAATTTCGAAAATACTTTTGGAAGTACGGTTTCAGATGCATCAGAATTTTCAGTGCAATCAGATGACGAATTACCATTCTAAAAAAGTAGAAGGGAGAGAATATAAAATGGCAGACAAGAAGTCAAATAACAGAAATAACAAGAAAAAAAGATTTAACAACAATAATAATAGTGATGAAGAATTTAACCCTAAGTTTAGAAAAATGAGAAAAAAAGTTTGCTCAATGTGTGCAAATAAGGAAATAGTTTTAGATTACAAAAACTATGACCAAATGAAAAAGTTCGTAAATGAAAAAGGAAAAATTCTACCAAGAAGAGCAACAGGAGCTTGTGCAAAACATCAAAGAGAAATTACACAAGCAGTTAAGAGAGCAAGACATATTGCTATTCTACCTTATACACAAGGCTAAATTCGAAAAATAATTGCTATTTTGCGTCGTTAAATTAAAGATAAAAAATCCTCATCATATCTTATATACGACTCCGGTTTTTTACTTTAATTTGCCTAGCACAATAACAATTCTTTTCCGAATTAATTAAAAGATTTTAAAGAACTAGATAAAACTCTAGTTCTTTTTTTCACACCATAAACCGAAGTCGAATATACTATCAATAGATAAATTTATAGGAGGAATTAATTTGGAAGATTTACTAAAGATATGTAAAATATCAAAAAAATACCAAGCGAAGAATGGTGAAGTAGATGCACTAAAAGACATTAGCTTTGGAGTTAAGCAAGGTGAGTTTGTAAGTATAATAGGACCTAGTGGATGTGGAAAATCAACACTTCTATCAATAATTGCAGGATTAGAGGATAAAAATTCAGGAACACTCTACATAGATGGAGAAGAAAGTTCCGGCATATCACCTAAAATTGGATATATGCTTCAAAAAGATAGCTTGCTAGAATGGAGAAACATATATAAAAATGTAATATTTGGCTTAGAAATAAGAAAAATAAATACACCTGAAAATAGGAAATATGTTGAAGAACTTTTGAAAAAATACCATCTATATGAATTTAAAGACAAATATCCATCTCAATTATCAGGAGGAATGCGTCAAAGAGTTGCATTAATTAGAACTTTAGCAATAAGACCAAAGATACTGTTATTAGATGAAGCATTTTCAGCATTAGATTATCAAACAAGATTAATGGTTACAAAAGATATTTATGAGATAATAAAAAATGAAAATGTTACAACACTTATGGTAACACACGATATTTCAGAGGCAATAAGTATGTCAGATAGAATTGTGGTATTAAGTAAAAGACCTGCAACAGTAAAAACAATACTTGATATTAATTTTGAAATGGAGGTGCGAAATCCATTAAGTGTTAGAGAAAGTCCTAAATTCAGTAAATATTTTGACAACATTTGGAAGGAGTTAGATGTAAATGCATAAAGCAAATATATCAGAAGAAAGAAGAAAGTATTTACGAAGCATATTAATAAAAAAAGTATCAATAAAATTAACTCAAATTGCTATAATAATTGCATTTATTGTTGCTTGGGAAGTTTTGGCTAAAAAAGAAATAATAGATAGTTTTATAACAAGTAGACCAAGCAGAATTTTAGAAACTTTTATAAATTTATCAAGAAATCAACTATTAATGCATTTAGGAGTAACTTGCAAAGAAACCATAATAGGTTTTTTACTTGGAACATCAATAGGTATATTTGTTGCAATTATTTTATGGTGGTCCGACTTTTTAAGTAAAGTATCAGAACCATTTTTAGTTGTTTTAAATAGTTTACCTAAAGTAGCACTAGGACCTATAATAATAATATGGGTAGGTGCAGGAACAGGAGCTATAATTGTAATGGGCTTAGCAATTTCTCTTATTGTTACAATAATGGAAATTTTAAATGGTTTTTTGGAAACTGACAAAGAAAAGATAAAGATGGCTCAAACATTTAATTGTAGTAAGCTACAATTATTAACAAAAATAGTTATACCTGCAAACATTTCAACATTTATAAATTCCTTGAAGATAAATATAGGCTTAACATTAGTAGGTGTTATAACAGGAGAATTTTTGGTTTCAAAAGCAGGTTTAGGATACTTAATAGTTTATGGTGGGCAGGTATTCCAGTTAGACTTGGTAATGACAGGTGTAATTATCTTGGCCACTATGGCAACAGTGTTATATGGTTCGGTAGTATTAATAGAAAAATTACTATCTAGAACACACAAATTTGGATAACTAAAAGGAAAAGAATTGTTATTTTAAAAAACATAAGTTTCAAAAGTCTAACTACAAAGTTAGTAAATAAAGTTCTTAGTGCAAATATAAATTTTTAAGCTAAGAATAGCAATTCTTTTCCAAACTGATTAAGAAAGGAAAGGTAGAAAATTGAAAAGAGTTATAATAGCAGCAGTAATTGTAGCTGCAATAGTAGGCATTATAGTTTCAGTCATTATTAATATAAATAATGGCAATGAAACAACGAATGTAGGAACTAAAACAGAGCAAGGTCCAACTCTTGTAAGAGTAAATGAAGTTACAAGGTCTGTATTTTATTCACCACAATATGTTGCAATTGCATTAGGATACTTTAAAGATAAAGGCATAGATATAGAATTAACAACAGGTCAAGGTGCAGATAAAGTTATGACAGCAGTAATTTCTGGTCAAAGTGATATAGGATTTGCAGGACCAGAAGCTTCAATATACATTTATAATCAAGGAAGAGCAGATTATGCACAAGTTTTTGCACAGCTTACAAAAAGGGATGGTTCATTTTTAGTAAGTAAAACTAAAACAGATAATTTTAGCTGGGATGATTTAAGAGGTAAAGTAGTAATACCAGGAAGAAAAGGCGGAGTGCCATATATGACACTTGAATATGTATTAAAGCAAAAAGGAATTAATCCAAGTACAGATTTAACATTAGATGATAGCATAAGCTTTGATTTAATGGCAGGAGCATTTGCAGGTGGTAATGCAGAATATGTAACATTATTTGAACCAACAGCTTCAATGACAGAAGCACAAGGTGTAGGATATATAGTTGCATCAGTAGGAGAAGAAGCAGGAGAAATTCCATATACAGCATATTTTGCAAGCAAAAGCTATATAGAAAAAAATGAAGAATTAATACAAAACTTCACAGATGCAATATATAAAGGACAGAAATGGACTAAAGAGCATACAGCAAGAGAAATAGCAGAGCTAGTTCAAAGTTTCTTCCCAGACACAGATTTAGATATGCTAGAAAGTTCAATACAAAGATATAAAGACATAGATGCATGGAATGAAACACCAGTATTAACTGAAGAATCATTTAATAAATTACAGGACGTAATGGAAGAAGCAGGAGAATTAGAACAAAGAGCAGACTATTCAAAAGTTATAAATAACAAATATGCAGAGCAAGCAGTAAAAAATAACTAAAACAATGCCCCTAAAATAGGGGCTAAAATTTTGTAAAAAATGCTTAATATATGGTAATATAATTAAAATTGTGGTATACTAAAAAAGTAAGTACAATTTAAGTTTCGTGTTAATATTTTATGAAAAATTATATAATATAGAAAAAAGATGAGGTAACAAAGTATGAAAAATGAAAAAAAATTGCCATTAAAAATAGAAAAGATAATACAAAGTTTTATTGTAGAGACAAATAATATTTTAGGTAAAAGAGTAAAAAAAATTATATTATATGGTTCTTATGCAAGAGGAGATTATGATAAAAATTCAGATATTGATATAATGATTTTAACAGATTTAGGAGAAGATGAATGGTATGAATATTTTAAGAAAATATCGGATTTAGCATACGATATAGAAGCAGATAATGGGTTCGAAATATCATTATCACCAGTTTTAAAAAATGAGGATAATTTTAATTATTGGCTAGATGCTTTACCATTTTATATGAATGTTCAAAAGGAAGGAGTTGTATTAAGTGAGTCCTAAAATATCAAGAGAACTGACAAAACATAGACTAAAACAAGCAAAGGAAGACTTATAAGCAAGTAAGGCATTATATAATTTGAAATTTTATAAATCAGCTAATAATAGAGCCTATTATTCAATATTTCATAGTATTAAAGCTGTATTATCTTTAGAACCAGTAGATTTTAAAAGACACAAAGATACAATAGCTTATTTTAATAAAAATTATGTTAGCACGGAAATTTTTGAAAAAACATTAGGTAAAAGAATAGGAGAGGCAAGCAGAATAAGAGAAGATAGCGATTATGATGATGAATTTGTTGTTAAACCAAATGTAACTAAAAATCAAATTGAGACAGCAGAGATATTATTAAAAGTAGTAGAAGAATACATAGATAAAAAGGATAGTTAATTATTGTAATTAAATAAGTAAAAAAATGATATCCAAAATTTTAAAAAAATATGCTCCATTTTTTATTAGTTATGATATAATATGAGCCGAAGAATAAAAGAAGGGAAGACATAAGATGACAAAAATAATAAAAGATGTATTTCAAGACTACAAAAGAGAAAACAACCTTGTAAATGGGGCAATTTTAAAAATGAACTTATACAAAAAAAGCAATAAATTAGAAATAGAAATAGAATCACAAAATCAGTTAATTATAGATGAATTAGCTGATTTTGAAACATATTTATCAACTAGATTTTCAATTGCAACAATTGAAACAAAAATAACATACCAAGAAATAAAGTTAAATTGTACACTAGAACAAGATTGGGAAAAAATTATAAAATATATAGCAAAAAAATTTCCTGTAACAAAAGCTATATTAAATGGTAGTACTATTCATTTAGAAGATAACAAAATAATTATAAACTTAAAAAATAAAAGTTCAGAATTCTTACATGCATATTCAATAGATAGAGAATTAGAGAGTCTATTTGTGAATTTGTATGGAAAAAAATTCAAAGTAGAATATGATGAAAATATTACAGAAGAAGAAATAAAGCAGCAACATCATTTCCTAGAAGAAGTGCAAGAAAATGTATGTAAAAATTTAATGAGCAATATAAATGTTGAAAATGAGAAGAAAAAACAGGCTGTAAAAGAAGAGAAAAAATCAGAAGATGAACCACAGCAGGAAGAAGTAGAGGAAGATACACCTTTAATTATAGGAAGGTCTGCAAACATAAAAGAACAAATTGTAAAAATTGAAGACCTAACACCAGACTATGGAAAAGTAGCTTTGCAAGGTAAAGTAATAAAAACAGATACAAAAGAGCTAAAAAATGGAAAAACTTTAGTAATGTTTGATGTTTATGATGGAACAAGTACAATAACTTGTAAAGCGTTTGTTGAACCAGAAAAACTAGAAAAAGTATTGCAAAGAATTAAACCAAAAATAAGAGTAAAATTACAAGGAAATGCTTCTTATGATAATTATGCAAAAGAAATAGGAGTAATTGCAAATGTAGTTATAGAAGTTCCTGCACAAGCAGAAACTACAAGAAAAGATAATAGCATGACAAAACGTGTGGAATTACACTTACATACTCAAATGAGCCAAATGGATGCAGTAACTTCTGCAAAAGATTTAATAAAGAGAGCAGCAGACTGGGGAATGAAATCTATTGCTATTACAGATCATGGTGTAGTACAAGCTTTCCCAGAGGCTAAACATGCAGTTGATGATTTAGGCTTAGATATAAAGGTTTTATATGGTGTAGAAGCATATTTTATACCAGATGATGAAATACCAGAAGGCGAAGATGGTTGGAAGAAAGTAAAACCATATCATGCAATAATATTAACACAAACACAAAAAGGATTAAGAAATTTATATGAACTAATTTCAGTATCACATATACAATATTTCCATAAAAGACCAAGAGTTTTACAAAGTGTATTTGAAAAATATAGAGAAGGTTTAATACTTGGAAGTGCTTGTGAGCAAGGGGAATTATATAGAGCAATTTTGCAAAATAAGCCAGAAGAAAAAATAGAAAGAATTGTAAAGTATTATGATTATCTAGAAATTCAGCCATTGGGAAATGATGAATTTATGATAAGAGATGGAATAGTTCCAGATAAAGAAGCTTTAAAAAACATCAATAGAAAAATAGTAGAATTAGGTGAAAAATTTGGAAAACTTGTAGTAGCAACATGTGATGTTCACTTTATGGATCCACAAGATGAAGTATATAGAAGAATATTAATGGCAGGACAAGGCTTTACAGACTGTGATAATCAGGCTCCATTGTATTTTAGAACAACAGAGGAAATGCTTGCAGAATTTGATTATTTAGGACAAGAAAAAGCATATGAAATAGTAGTTACTAATACAAATAAAATAGCAGAAAT
Source organism: uncultured Clostridia bacterium (assembly GCA_947627495.1). Lineage (GTDB taxonomy): Bacteria > Bacillota > Clostridia > TANB77 > CAG-508 > UMGS1781. The sequence continues at coordinate 23,966 of CANQWH010000010.1, read as the reverse complement.
GTGTGAGAATGTATGCCCAATATCAAAAGAAAAATGCCCACCTGTAATACCAGGTGCAGAAGAAGAAATAAAAGAAACTTGTGATAAAAGAGCAAAAGAATTATATGGTGACCCATTGCCAGAAATAGTACAAGCAAGGCTAAATAGGGAACTAGAATCTATTATAAAAAATGGATTTTCAACATTATATATAATTGCCCAAAGGCTAGTTTTAAAATCAAATGCAGATGGATATTTAGTAGGCTCAAGAGGTTCTGTTGGTTCATCATTTGTAGCTAATATGCTTGGAATAACAGAGGTAAATTCGCTTCCACCACATTATAGATGTCCAAATTGCAAATATTCTGACTTTACAGACTATGGAATAAAAAATGGTGTAGACTTACCAGATAAGGTATGCCCAAAATGTGGAACAAAACTATGTAAAGATGGAATGGATATACCTTTTGAAACATTTTTAGGATTTAATGGAGATAAAGAACCAGATATAGACTTAAACTTTTCTGGGGAATATCAAGGAAAAATACATAGATATGCAGAAGTAATTTTTGGAAAAGGAAAAACATTTAAAGCAGGAACAGTTGGTACAATAGCAGAAAAAACAGCTTTTGGTTATGTAAAAAATTATTATGCAGAAAGAAATATACCAGTAACAAATGCAGAAATATCAAGAATTGTAGAAGGATGCGTTGGAATAAAAAGAACAACAGGACAGCATCCAGGAGGAATAATAGTTGTTCCACATGGAAGAGAAATATATGAATTTTGTCCAGTTCAGCACCCAGCAGATGACCCAAATTCAGATATAATAACAACACATTTTGATTATCATTCAATAGATAAAAACTTACTTAAGCTAGATATGTTAGGCCATGATGATCCTACAGTAATAAGAATGTTACAGGATATAACAGGAATAGACCCAAAAACAATACCACTAGATGATAAAGAAACAATGTCGCTATTTGTTTCAACAGAAGCTTTAGGAGTAACTCCTGAACAAATAAATTCTAAAGTAGGTTCTTTTGGAGTTCCTGAATTTGGAACGAAGTTTGTACGAGAAATGTTAATAGATACAAAACCTACAACATTTGAAGAGCTAATAAGAATATCTGGATTATCACATGGTACAGATGTGTGGTTAAATAATGCACAAACGTTAATAGAAAATCATGTAGCAACATTAAGTGATGCAATATGCACAAGAGATGATATAATGATATATTTAATAAAACAAGGATTGCCACCAGATAAAGCTTTCAAAATAATGGAGAGTGTACGTAAAGGAAAAGGCTTAAAACCAGACCAAGAAGAAATTATGAGAGCAAATAATGTACCAGATTGGTATATTGATTCATGTAAAAAAATAAAATACATGTTCCCAAAAGCACATGCAGTAGCGTATGTAACAATGGCATTTAGAATAGCGTGGTTTAAAGTACATTATCCATTAGCATATTATGCAGCATTTTTCTCAATAAGAGCAACAGAATTTGATAGTGAATGTATGATATATGGTAAAGAAAAAGTAAAAGCAAAAATGAAAGAGTTAGAATTACAAGGAAATAACATAAGTGCAAAAGATAAAGGTATGTATACAATTTTGGAAATAGTATTGGAAATGTATGAGAGAGGATTTGAATTTTTACCGATTGACTTATATAAATCACATAGTTCAAAATTTCAAATAGAAGATGGCAAGATAAGACCACCATTATCTAGCATAGCAGGTTTAGGTGGAATTGCAGCAGAAAGTATTTATCAAGCAGCACAAGCAGAAGGAAAATTTATGTGTATAGATGATTTACAATTAAAAGCTAAAATTGGAAAATCAACAACAGAATTACTTGCAAAATTTGGATGCTTAGATGGAATGAGCCAAAGTAACCAAATAAGTTTATTTGGATAAAATAAAAAAGAGCAGATATCATAAAAAAATTTATTGTAAATCTGGAATTATAAGTATTTATATGGTAAAATATATTGGTAAATAAAGAGAGGTATTTATGAAAAAAGTAAATATTGAAGACATAAAAAAATTTATAAAAGAGCAGAAAATTAGATGGACTAATCATGTTCTTGTAAGGTTATTTCAAAGAAACATAACACAAGAAGATATAGAAAATGTCCTTTTAAATGGAGAGATAATAGAAGAATATGAAGATGATTATCCATATCCAAGTTGTTTAGTTTATGGTGTTAATTTAAATAATGAAGTTATACATGTAGTATGTGGACTAAATAAAGAAGAATTATGGATAATTACAGCATATTATCCAGATAATATAAAATGGCATGACGATTTAAAAACTAGGAAGGAGAATAAGTAATATGAATTGTTTAATGTGTAAAGGAGATTTAGAAAATAAAAATACAACTTTTATGGTTGAATTAGATAATTGTATTATTATTATAAAAAATGTTCCATCTCAAGTATGCAAGCAATGTGGAGAAGTTTCTTATAGTAATAGTGTTGCCAAACAATTGGAAAAATTAGTAAATTCAGTAAGAAATACAATTACAGAAATTACAGTAATTAATTATACAGAAAAGGTAGCATAGTAGAAAAGTGATAAACTTAAAAGTGAGTGTAAAAGATAGAAATCAAAAAAGTTCTTAGGGAGGAATGTTATAACAATGAAAATAGGAATAGTAGGCTTACCAAATGTAGGGAAAAGTACAATGTTTAATAGTATTACAAAAGCAGGGGCAGAATGTGCAAATTATCCTTTCTGTACAATAGAACCAAATGTTGGAATGGTAGCAGTACCAGATGAAAGATTAGATGAACTTACAAAAATGTATAATCCTCAAAAAACAACACACGCAGTAATTGAATTTGTTGATATTGCTGGATTAGTAAAAGGAGCAAGCAAAGGAGAGGGGTTAGGAAACAAATTTTTATCACATATAAGAGAAGTAGATGCAATCTGTGAAGTTGTAAGATGTTTTGAAGATAGCAATATAGTTCATGTAGATGGAAATATTGATCCATTAAGAGATATAGAAACAATAAATTTAGAACTTATATTTGCAGATATGGAAACAGTAGATAAAAGAATAGATAAAGCAACAAAAATGTTAAAGGCAGATAAAAAATATCAAGTAGAAATAGATGCCTTAAATAAAATAAAAGCTTTATTAGAACAAGGAAAACCAGCTAGAAACGTGAGCTTAACAGAAGAAGAACAGGAAACTGTAAAAGATTTATTCCTTCTTACATCAAAACCAATAATATATATAGCAAATGTAGAAGATAATCAACTTGGAAATATAGAAAATGATGAAAATGTAAATAAAGTTAAAGAACTTGCAAAACAGGAACACACAAAATGTATACCATTATGTGCAAAAATAGAAGAGGAATTATCAGGGCTAGAAGATAGCGATAAAAAAGAAATGCTAGAAGCATTAGGTTTAAAAGAATCAGGATTAGATACAGTAATAAGAGAAAGTTATGATTTATTAGGTTTAATGTCATTCTTAACAGCAGGTGAGCCAGAAGTAAGAGCATGGACAATAAAAAAAGGAACAAAAGCACCAGAAGCAGCAGGAAAAATCCATTCAGATATACAAAGAGGATTTATAAAAGCAGAAATTGTTTCTTATGATGATTTAATAAGAGAAGGTTCAATGGTAGCAGCAAGAGAAAAAGGACTAGTACGCTCAGAAGGAAAAGAATATATTATGCAAGATGGTGATATTGTATTATTCAAGTTTAATGTTTAGTAAGTAAATTTATTCCCGAGAAAGGAATGTGTAAAATATGAAAATATTAATTATTTTAATTAATAAAATTATATATTTTATTGGAAAGTTTATGCATAAAGGTAGTAGCTTACCTGGAAAAGTTGCATTAAAACTAGATAAAAATATACTTTCTAAAATAAAATTACCAGAGAACATAATAATGGTAACAGGGAGTAATGGAAAAACATCAACAACTGAAATGATTTACCATATATTAAAAGAAAATGGATATAATGTTGGTTGTAATACAGAGGGCTCTAACCAGATAGAGGGCGTTACTACAATGATTTTAAATTCATGCAATTTGATGGGAAAAGTAAAAAAAGATGTTTTAGTAATAGAAAGTGATGAAAGATATTTAAGATACACTATCAAATACATAAAACCTAAATATTTAGTTGTAACAAATTTATATAGAGACCAGATGACAAGAAATGGTCATCCAGAACTAATATATGAGATAATGAAAGAAGCAATTACAGATGATATTCACTTAATATTAAATACAGATGACCCATTATCATCACTATATGGATATAATAGAGAAAATGTAACATATATAGGAATAAATAAAAATGAATTAGATACATTAGAAAATACATCAGCATATAATGATGGAGAATATTGTCCTAACTGTAAAAATAAATTAGAATATGAATATTATCATTTTGGACATGTTGGTAAATATAAATGTAATGAATGTGGTCATAGTAGAAAGGACCCAGATTATGCTATTACAGATATAAACCTAGAAACAGGTAAAATAAAAATAAATAACAAATACGAAATGCAAATGAATTTAAGGAGTGTATATAATGCATACAATATCCTTGCAACATATGCAGTAGCTAAGCTTATTGGAGTAGAAGATGAAAAAATAATAAATACTCTAAATGAATATATAATAAAAAATGATAGAGTACAAACATTTAAAATAAATGAAAATAAAGGAATGTTATTAACATCAAAACATGAAAATTCAATATCATACAATCAATCTTTACAATACATAGTTAGAGAAAATAAGCCATGCACAGTAGTTGTAATAGTTGATGCAGTTAGCAGAAAATACTTTACAAGCGAAACTTCATGGATATGGGATATAGATTTTGAACTTTTAAAAGCAGAATGTGTAAAACATATAATAATAGCAGGAAAATATGTTCACGATTTATCAATAAGAATGAAATATGCAGAAATTGATAAAGAAAAAATAATTGCAGAAGAAAATTTAGATGAAATGATGAAAAGAGTAAAAGAGATAGAAAAAGAAGATATATATGTAGTTACATGTTTTTCAGATAGAATGAAGTTTATGGATAGGATAGAATAGAAAGTAAGTAAAGGAATGATTTGTAATATGGAAATTAAAATATTGCATTTATATCATGATATAATGAATTTGTATGGAGAATATGGTAATGTAAAAATAATAGAACATCATATAAAAGACCAAGGTTTTGATGTTATTGTAGATAAAAAAACAATTGGTGATGAAATAAATTTTAATGATTATGATTTTATTTATATGGGCTGTGGAACAGAAAAAAATCAGAAAGTTATTTTGCAAGATATAATGAGTAAAAAAGATGATTTTCTAAATTCAATAAATGAACGGAAAAGTTACTTTATTAACTGGCAATAGTTTTGAAATATTAGGAGAAAAAATTGATGAAGAAAATGCATTAGGACTTTTAAATTTTGAAACAAATCATCAAGAAAAAAGAATAACAGAAGATGTAATTTGTACGAGCAAATATTTAAGAAATAAAGTGGTAGGCTTCATAAATACAATGAGTGTAATAAAAAATATTGAAGAAACATTATTTAAAGTAGAATGGGGATTAAATGAAGAAAACGAAGGTATAAAATATAAAAACGTATATGGTACACATATTATAGGTCCAATATTAGTAAGAAATCCAGAACTTTTAAAAATATTAGTAGAAGAAATCTGTAAACAAAAAAATCCACAATTTGAGTATAAGGAAATAGAATACCAAGATGAGAAAAAAGGGTATGAGTTAGTATTACAAGAACTAGAAAATAGAAGAAATGAAGTAAAATGAAAGTTTAAGAAAGGAATGAAAAATGGGTTTATTAAATTTTGCATTAGTAGGAAATTACAAAGGCTTTTATGAAAAATTAAAAGAAATTTCAAAAATAAATGGGAAATCTTCAAATCTTATGTTTATAGATACTGCAATGTGTACTTTATTATTTGGTTCAGGCTTACAGGATTATTTAAATTATAGGTTTTATGAAAAAAGTTTTAAGGAAAGAAAAACATATGTAACAATAGGATATATGGCAAAAGCATATAAGACATTAGCAAGTGTAGAATATGCAGATTTTATATCAAACAAGGTAAACTTTCATAAAAATTATGCAAAATTTACTAAAAGGGATTTTATTTCACCAGATGATAGTTATGAAAAATTTGAAGAATTTATAAACAAACATAAAGAATTTGTTCAAAAACCTTTAAAAGGTTTAGGTGGTTCTAATGTAAAAAAAATAGCAAGAGATGAGATAAAATCAAAAGAAGAGTTTTATAAAAAGCTAAAAGAAGAGAATAATTTTTTAGAAGAACTAATAATTCAAGATGAAACTTGGGGTGCTTTAAGTCCAAATAGTACAAACACATTAAGAATAGTAACTACAATAGTTAATGATAATGTAAAAATAGTATTTGCAGGAGCAAGAATTGGAAGCGGAAAAACAATAGCAGATAATTTTCATCAAGGTGGACAAGGAGTATTAGTTAATTTAGAAAAAGGAACTTTATCTGGAAATGGAATAGACAAGAACTTAAATGAAAATGGAAAAAGCATAACAAATATAAAATTTGATGGCTTTAAAATACCATACTGGAAAGAAATAAAACAGATGGTAAAAGAAGCTGCAAAGGTAAATAACAACATACATATAGTTGGATGGGATGTTGCAATAGGAAGAGATGGTCCATTAATAATAGAAGGAAATAGAGGACCAGGTTTTGATTTAGTACAAGTTTTATTAAAAAAAGGTACTAAGTATATGTTAGAAAATTTGAAAAAAGAAGTAAAGATTGCGGAGAAGAATAAGATGTGAATTGTAACACTAACATTCATAATCTTATGACAAAGATTATGGGACAGTACTTAAGAAATTAACAATTAATAAAATCATGAATATTAAAAAATATTCATGATTTTATTATATTTAGGTATAAGACCTTCTTTTTTATTAGATAAACTAGGTTTAACTTGATAAACACCAGGGAAGCAATTACCTTCAACAATTACTGGACCATCTTTACTAATAGCTACATCCCAACCAACATAAGAAATTTGAGGAACTACTTTTGCACATTCTTTAACTAAATCAACTGCTTCTTTAAACATTGGAACTTTAAAACCAACAATTTGTGTATTAGAAATAGGATGATTATAGTAAATATTATCATCTCTATCTATTGCTTCAACGAAAACAGTTCCATTTTCATCAACGTATGTATACATTCCACCGCTAGAAAAGTTATCTACAACACCACCATTTCCAATTTTTAATATGGCTTGTAAAAAATATGGCTTATTATTTTTAATGAAAGTAAATATTCTCAAAGTATTAACTGAATTATCATATAAAGAGTTCATTGCTGGATGTTGTTTAATACATTCTTCAACTAAAAGTTGATTATTTTTTACTAAATTATTATATAACTTTTTAGCTTGTTTTTCATTAGTATATATAAATTTTTCAATACCAGTACCACCAGTAGCATCAACAGGTTTTACAATAATTACATTATGAGATTTCATAAAATCTACAAACTCATCAATATTATCATTTAAGTATAACCAATCACGTTTTAAAAATTTACTAAAAATTTTATTAAATTCAATCTTATTTTCAAATTTATAAAAATAAGATTTATCATTAAAAAGTCTTACTATTTCATTATTCTTGCCACGAGTCAAATATGTTTTACGTTCATTTTTCTTTAAATTGTAAAATTCAAATTCCTGATAATCATAATATCCTGCTTGATATAAAAATCCACAGTAAATCATATCTAAGACAATAAGAAATTTGTTTTTACCAGTTTTTTTGCTTATAGATTTTGCTATTTTAAACATGTTTGAATAATCAAGATGTAAAATTCGCTTTATCATATAAATTATGCGATGCATAATTTTATCACCCCTCTAATAATAAAAGCAATTATAAAACACATAAATTATAACATATAAATATGGAAAAATAAACAAAAATGTAGTAAAAATGCTAAATCATTATAACAGTTGTTATAGCTCACAGCCTAATTAAATGTTTTTGAGTAGCCACAGCGGTTTTGGATATATTTTTTCTTGCGTTAGTAGAGAAAAAATATATCCAAAACGCAAGTGACGTGGAGGATAACTTTATAGTTGTGAATAGTAACTACAAAGCCTGAAATATCGCTAAATAATTCGTTTTTAATTTACATAATTCGAAGAAATTGAAATTTATGTAAAAATGTGCTATAATAATATTATCTCAAGTAGCTTGACGCTACAGTTTTTTGGAGGATTTTATGTTTAAATTTTTAATTGTGATCCTGCTTGGCTGGCAACTTATTTGCAATTTGCTAGTCACTACTTACGTCATGGATGAGATGGAAGAGAACGCCCCCTTCTATAAGAAGTGGGTGGAAACAATCAAGGAGGAACAGGACCACGCCATAGGGCGGGTCTCTATGGGGATATATTATATAATTCCCACCATATTGGCGGGAGCCTCATTCTTCGTCAATAAAATTAGTGACGAGAATGAGCAGGACTAACTGCTCTCCTCCTCCCCCTCGGATAACAATCTGGGGGGTATTTTTTTTTAAGTTCTTTTGCCTAGTATTTTTATTGTGAAACAACAAGGTTCCTCCCACAATTTTTGATTGTGATGGTGGGTAGGGTTCTTATATTTATTTAGTAAGCATTTTTAGCATTTTAGGATAAATCTTTGCAGCATTTTTTTTCCAATTATCAACAATAGATTTTGCCTGTTCTCTTGAACCAGCAAATGTTTTAACTTCAAATGTAACTTTGCCATTTTCAGTTATTTTACAGATAACATTATAGCAATTCTCACTTTCAGGAATAAAATCAGCAGTTATCGAATATTCATCTTCAATAGAACGTAAATCTTCTTTAAAATTGTTATCTATTTGGAAACGAGTAAAACCTGGTATTAAATCTTGAACCAAACTAATTGCTTGTCTACCCTCGTTTGTTAATTCATAAATAGTTTCTTTTTTATCTGATACACCTTTTAGGATATATTTATTTTCAATTAAATCTAATAAAAATTGCTGAAAGTAGAAATAATTCATATTTTCAAAAGTTAAAACTAATTTGTAAAATGCCGTATTTTCCATAGGTTTATTAACTTTATCTAATAGATATAAAATTAAGGCTTTATTTTCAGCTAAAGTTTCATTGTCTGATGCTAGCTTCATAAAGAAATCTCCTCCTAAATTAAACTAGAAATATTATACCATAAATATAGAAAATTTCCAATATTAGTGATATAATAAACCAAAAAAAGGGAGAAAAATATGAATTTTGTTCATTTACATGTCCATACAGAATTTAGTTTATTAGATGGAGCAAACAAAATAAGCGAATTACCAGCAAGAGCCAAAGAACTTGGAATGAATGCAATGGCAATTACGGACCATGGAGCAATGTTTGGAGTAGTTGACTTTTATAAACAATGCAAAAAAGAGGGAATAAAGCCAATAATAGGATGCGAAGTTTATGTTGCACCACGCAGTAGATTTGATAAAGAATCAGGTATAGATAATAAATATTCACACCTTATATTGCTTGCAAAAAATGAAGTAGGATACAAAAATTTAACAAACCTAGTATCTATGGGATTTACAGAAGGATATTATTATAAGCCAAGAATAGATTTGGAAATATTAGAAAAATACCATGAAGGACTAATATGTTTAAGTGCATGTTTAGCTGGAAGTGTAAATAAAGCAATTTTAAAAAATGATATAGAAGAAGCAAAAAGAATAGCATTGTGGCATAAAAATTTATTTGGAGAAGATTATTACTTAGAAGTTCAACCAAATGGATTACCAGAGCAAGTTTTAGCAAATCAAAAGTTAATAGAATTATCTAAAGAATTAGATATTCCATTAGTAGCCACAAATGATTCACATTATTTGAAAAAGGAAGATGCATACATTCATGAGGTTTTACTATGTATTCAAACTGGAAAAAAGATGAATGATGAAGATAGAATGAAAATGGGTGCAGATGAATTCTATGTAAAATCACCAGAAGAAATGGCAGAGTACTTTAAGAACATTCCAGAAGCAATAGAAAACACAGTAAAGATAGCTGAGAAATGTAATTTTGATTTTGAATTTGGAAATACAAAACTTCCTAATTATGATGTTCCAGAAGGATATGCAACACATACAGATTTCTTTAGAGAACTTTGCAATACTGGTATAAAAAAGAGATATGGAGAAAATCCAAGTCAAGAAGTATTAGATAGATTAAAATATGAAATGTCTGTTATAGAAAAAATGGGATATGTTGACTATTACCTTATTGTGTGGGACTTTATAAATTATGCAAAATCTCAAGGAATATCAGTAGGACCAGGACGTGGTTCAGGTGCAGGTTCAATTGCAGCATATGCTTGTGGTATTACTGATATAGACCCAATAAAGTATAACTTACTTTTTGAAAGATTCTTAAATCCAGAAAGAATAAGTATGCCAGACTTTGATGTTGACTTTTGCTATGAAAGAAGACAAGAAGTAATAGATTATGTAGGAAGAAAGTATGGCAAAGACCATGTATCTCAAATAATCACATTTGGAACAATGTCTGCAAGAATGGTAATAAGAGATGTTGCAAGGGCTTTAGACGTGCCATATGCAGAAGCTGATAAGCTTGCAAAAATGATTCCAATGGAATTACATATAACAATAAAAAAAGCACTAGAACAAAATAAAGAATTAAGTGATTTATATGAAAACGATGCAAATACAAAAAATTTATTAGATATAGCAATGAGATTAGAAGGATTGCCAAGACAGGCTTCAACACATGCTTGTGGTGTAGTTATTACAAAAGATCCAGTAATAGATTATGTTCCACTATATGTAAATGAAGGAACAATATCAACACAGTTTATAATGACAACTCTAGAAGAATTAGGCTTATTAAAAATGGACTTTTTAGGACTACGAACCCTAACAGTTATATCAGATACAATAGAATTTGTTAAACAAAATAGAGGAATAGATGTAAAGTTCGATCCTAATATGGATGACCAAAAAGTATTTAAAGAAACTTGGCAATCTGGAAATACAGTAGGAGTATTTCAGTTTGAGAGTCAAGGAATGACCAACTTTATGAAGGAATTAAAGCCAGATACATTGGAGGATATAATAGCAGGAGTTTCTTTATATAGACCTGGTCCAATGGATCAAATTCCAAGATATATAAAAAATAAATTAAATCCAGAACATAGTGAATATACACACCCAGCACTTGAACCAATATTAAATGTAACTTATGGTTGTATGGTTTACCAAGAGCAGGTTATGCAAATAGTAAGAGATTTAGCAGGATATTCTCTAGGCAGAGCAGACTTAGTTAGAAGGGCAATGGGAAAGAAAAAGCTAGATGTAATGGCAAAAGAAAGAGAAAATTTCATACATGGGCAAGTTGATGAAAATGGCAATATTGTAATACCTGGTTGTGTTAGAAATGGAATTGATGAACAGAGTGCAAATAGAATTTTTGATGAAATGGCTGAATTTGCAAAATATGCATTTAATAAGTCACACGCAGCAGCATATGCAGTTGTATCATATAGAACCGCATATTTAAAAACATATTATCCAGTAGAATTTATGGCTGCAACACTAAATAGTTTCTTAGGTAATTTAGATAAAATTCCAGAATATATTGCAGAATGTAGAAGAATGAATATAGACATATTAAAACCTAGTATAAACCAAAGTTTTACAAAATTCACAGTAAACAAAGATACAATACGTTTTGGTTTAGGAAGTGTAAAAAATGTTGGAACAGCAGTAATTGAAACAATTGTTAAAGAAAGACAAAAAAATGGTGAATACAAAAGCTTTACAGACTTTTGTGAAAGAATACAAGGAGAAGCAGTTAATAAAAAATGTATTGAAAGTTTAATAAAATCAGGAGCATTTGATGAATTAGGAGAAACGAGGCATACTTTATTAGAATCTTATGAAGGAGTACTAGATACAATATCAGGAGAAAGTAAAAAATCAATACAAGGACAAGTTACAATGTTTGATATAGCAAATGAAGAAGAAACAGAAAAGCATAAATATAATCTAGTAAAAAAGGATGAATATGATGAAAAAACAATGTTAGATATGGAAAAAGAAATGCTTGGAATATACTTATCAGGTCATCCTTTAGAGAAGATAAAAGATGCAATAAAAGCAAATACTAATATAGATACATTACAATTATTAAATATGAAGGAAGAAAACGATTTATCAAAAGATGGAAAAATTGTTAAGTATGCAGGAATAATAACTGCTGTAAAGAAAAAATACACAAAAAATAATACAATTATGGCATTTCTAACAGTTGAAGATTTATATGGAAGCACAGAAATAATAGTATTTGATAGTTGTTACAACAGGTCATCAAATATATTAATAGAAGATAATATTGTGCTAGTAGAAGGTCGTTTAAGCATAAGAGAAGATGATGATATAAAAATAGTTGCAAATACAATAGTAGACTTTTCAAATATTGAAGAAGCAAAACAGAAACAACAAGAAGTAAAAAAAAGGATATTAACATTAGATATAAGAGAGATTTCAGAAGAACAAAAAAGTAAATTAAGAGGTGCAATAAAATTCTTCTCAGGTGAAAGAAATAACATGCCTGTTCAAATAATAGATAACGAGGGAATAAAGCCTTGTGGTGCAATATATTTAACCAGTGAAATATTAAATGAATTTAAAGAAATATTAGGAGAAGAAAGAGTAAACGTGTAAAAAAATTAAATTTTTCTTCACCCAAAAACATTTACTTTTTCCAAAAATTGTGGTATAATATTTATGGTTTAGAAAGAAAGAAGCAATAAAGGAGTGACTATAAAAATGTTTAATATAGGCGATAAAGTAGTATATCCAATGCATGGTGCAGGGGTTATAAAAGATATAGAAGAAAAGAATATTTTAGGACAAAAAGAATCATATTACATAATACAAATGCCAGGAGAGGTAAAAGTTATGGTTCCAACTGCAAAGGCAGAAGAAATTGGAGTACGTAACATCATAGATGGAGAAACAGCAAACAAAGTATTTAAAGTATTAGAAACAGACTCAACAGAAATGTCTATGAATTGGAATAAAAGATATAGAGACAATATGGAAAAAATGAAAAGTGGAGACATATATGAAATCGCAGATGTTGTTAGAAACTTAAGTTTCAAGCAGAAAGAAAGAGGATTATCTACTGGTGAAAAGAAAATGTTATTAAATGCAAAGCAAATATTAGTTAGTGAATTAACACTTGCTGAAAATTTAGAAAAAGATAAAATTGAAGAAATGGTAGATGACAAAATAAACACATCATTTGCTGAATATAATGGAGTAGAAGGAAATGTTAATCCAGCAAAAATAATTAAATTTAATAGTTAAAAAAAGCAGTTTTTAAACTGCTTTTTTACATAACTTATTATATTATCTGTTACAATTCACAGCCAATTATATGTACAAAGTAGCCAAACGCAGGAGTTATATATTTATTTAAAATTGAAGACCCCCGAAAAGCATCGAAGGCAATCGCCGGCCTTAAGTTCAATTTAGAAAAAATATAGAAGCTCCTTTCGAGTTTGGCGGACTTTTTAATATAAGCTGTGAATTGTAACATTCAATCATAAAATATTACAAAAATATTACAAATGTAAAATATACTTTACATTAAAATAAAAAAATGATATAAGTATAAAATAGTATTTGTAAAGAGGAAAACATATGAATAATAAAAAAACAAATTATGTAATAGCAACAATAGATTGTATAGCAATAATATCATTTTATATATTATATTTTACACAAAATTATTTAGTAAATAGTATGATGACAGGACCAGATGGTTCAAGAAATGTATATGGAAATTTTGTAATAGATTGTTTGTTACTTAATATAAAAACAGTAATGATAGTGTTTACCTTAGGTATTGCAATACCTAACATCATTTCTGCAATTCAAAATATAAAAGATAAAAGATTAAGCTTTTGGCAATTTGTATTTGGGATTATTGAAATAGTTTCAGCAATAGAACTATTAATTCCTTCAAATATTACAATTATTGAAGAGTGGATTAATAGAATAATGTTTGTAGTAATTCCTATAGTATTAATGATTAGAAATATAATCCTTTTAAAAAAGAACAAGCCTACAAGAATGTCATTAATTTCTTATATATTAGTTATAATCATAGCTATAATTGAAATATTTGGACTTTTTGGTGCTGGAACTTGTTGGCTTATAATGTCAATAATAATGCAATTTATATATATTCACAACCAAGAAAAGTGTATTGTTGAAAGCAATAAAAGGAAAATTTTTAATGCCATTTTGTATTATATAATACAAACATTAGTAGCTGGAATTTTTTTATTTATGATTATTTATTCATTAATGGTAGTAAAAATTAATGAGATAAGATTAGAAAAACAAATATCTAAATTATATAATGATATAACAACATTAAAGGAAATAACAAATAAAGAAGATTATATTCCTGTAGAAAATAATAAAAAATATGGTTTCATAAATCAAGAAGGAAAAGAAGTAATCTCTTGTGATTATGATAGAGTAACATATTTTAATGAGATAGAAATCAATAATAATACGTGCTATATAGCTCTTGCAAAAAAAGATAATCAATTTTATATACTTTCTAAAGGAAATGATAAAATAGGAATAAACGGTGTTCTAAGAAAACAACTACAAGCCATGGATAAATATTGGAACGATGGAATAATAGAAATGCAAAATAAATATGGAAATTATAGAAACGGTTATTTAACATCATTTGAAAGCTTTTTACGATTTTTATTTGAACAAAAAGAAGTAGTTGTAAAGGAGCAAACCTTAGAAGTTATTAATACTAATAATGAAATTTATTTAGAAGAAGATAGTTCTAAATATTATTATGATAATGATAATTACACTATGCAAATAGAACCAGTATCTAATGACACAGAAGATAGTGAAAAATATAATGTGACTATAATTAAATCTGATGGAGAAAAGGTATCTAGCATAGTATATTTACCAGAGTTTAATGAAGAAGATGCTACTATAGCTACATTTTCAAATGGATATATAGAATTTGAAAGTGAAGATCATACAAAAATAGGATGGTATGATGATGATGGTAATAAAACAACAATCTCAAGTAATTATCTTATAGTAGATATAAAAGATGATAAAATAATTTTGCAAGTATTGGATGATGAAGATGAAAAAAGTGATGCAAATAGAAAATCAGAACTTTATTTTGTTGTTATAGACACATCTGGAAAAACTTTACTGCAAACAACAGCATTAGACATATATGATAATATGTATTTAGTAAAGAATAAAGATAAGAAAATGGTATTAGTTGATGAAGATTTTAAGAGAATTTCAAATGAATATGATAGAATAATTACTAATAAGCAAGCAGACATGCTTCCTGAGTATAGTTTTTATTATTAAAAAGTAAGGAATTTTACAATAAGATTGATAAGAATAAAAAATTTTTAAAGAAATATAATAGCAGTAAAAGTCAAGTTTTTGTATTGCTAGTACAAAAACTTGCTTTTTTATATAACTTATTGTATTATCTATACAATCATTAATTTAATGTAATTTTAAAAATATAAAAATGATTATTATACGAGGAGATTTAAGATGAGTAAAATAGAATGGAAACCGGGAACATTTATTTATCCAATACCAGCAGTCATGGTAACGTGTGGAGATATGGAAAATTCAAATATACTTACAGTTGCGTGGACAGGTATTATAAATACAAATCCGCCACAAGTATATATATCAGTTAGACCAGAGCGATATTCTCATAACATTATTGAAAAAACAGGAGAATTCGCAATAAATTTAACAAATTCAAATTTAACATTTGCAACAGATTGGTGTGGAGTAAAATCTGGAGCTAATGTTGATAAATTTAAAGAGATGAAACTAACAAAAGAAAAATTAAACCATATAAAATGTCCAGGAATAAAGGAAAGTCCAGTAACGGTAGAGTGTAAAGTAAAAGAAATAAGAAATTTGGGTTCACATGATATGTTTATTGCAGATGTATTATCCATAGATGCAGATGAACAATATATAGATGAAAATGGTGCATTTGATATAACAAAATGCAATTTAATAGCATATGCAAATGGTAAATATTTTGAAATGGGAAAAATGGTAGGAACATTCCGGATATTCAGTAAGAAAGAAAAAATAATACATTTATAAAACTGTCAAGAGACAATAATGGTTGATAATTCACTAAATTTGTGATATTATATTAAACGGACATATATAATTAGAATGAGAATATGAAGGAATGAGAAATGATAAATATATTATTATCAGGAAATAAAAAAGTATTTGATGGAGCATTATCTCAGTTAATATCAATAACAAATAAAACCACAGAACCTGTTAACTCAATAATACTAACAATGGACTTAACTAGAGTAAACAAAGAATTTATACAAATTACGGACAAGCAAATAGCTTTTTTAAATAAAGTAGTAAAATCAAAAAATGAAAAAAATCAAGTAAACAAAATAGACGTAACAAGACTTTATGAAAAAGAATTTGGAGGAGGAAAAAATGAATCAGCATATTGTACACCATATACATTATTAAGGTTACTTGCAGATTTATTACCAAATATTCCAGATAAATTATTGTATTTAGATATAGATATGCTTGCACAAAAAGATATATCTACACTTTATAATATTGATATTTCAAACTATGAATATGCTGCAGTTAAAGAAAAATACGGTTCCAAAATAATAAAGAGAGATTATATTAATGCAGGAATGTTATTATTAAACATGAAGAAAATTAAAGAAACAAAACTTTTAGAAAAAGCAAGAAAAATGTTAAAGGAAAGGAAATTATTATTTGCAGATCAAGATGCAATATATTGGAACACAACAAGCAAATTATTATTACCAAGAGTATATAATGAACAAAGAAAATTTAATTGCAAAGATACTGTAATATGTCACTTTGCAAAAAGATTGTGGCTTATACCATATCCACATACTGAAAATATAAAGCAATGGCAAGTAGAAAAGTTGCATGATATATATAAGTGTCATGCTTTTGATAAAGATTTAGATGAATATATAGAATGGAGAGAATCATTTAATGAAACTGATTAAGAAAAATATAAAAATTCCAAATTTAAATATATTGAAAAGAAATAAATCAAAGAGTATTCCAATATTTTTTGCAATAGACGATAATTATATACCATTTTTAGCTGTAACACTTAAATCTTTAATAGCACATGCATCCCCAAAAAAGATGTATTTTATAAACATTTTATATACTCATATTTCAGAAGAAAATAAAGAGAAAATAAAGAAATATGAGAAAGAAAATGTGTGCATAGATTTTATTGATTTAAGTGAGTCAATAACAGAAATTGAGGAAAAACTATATACAAGAGATTATTATTCAAGAACTACATATTTTAGACTATTTATTCCAGAACTATTTCCTCAACTAGATAAAGCTTTGTACTTAGATAGTGATCTTGTAATTATGGCAGATGTAGCTTTACTTTATGACATTGATTTAAAAAACAATTTAATAGGAGCTGTTCCAGACGATTCAGTTCAAGTAGTAAAATCTTTTCAAGATTATGTTGAAAAAGTTGTTGGAGTATCATCTTATAAAAAATATTTTAATGCAGGAGTTTTATCTATGAATTTAAAAGCTCTTAGAGAAATCAAATTTCTAGATAAATTCTTATACTTATTAGATTCTGTAAGATATAAAGTTGCACAAGATCAAGATTATTTAAATAGATTGTGTAAAGGTAGAGTAAAGTTATTAGATAATACATGGAATAGAATGCCAATAGGTGGTGATACAATTCCAAGGGAAGATTTAAAAATTATTCATTATAACCTATCATATAAGCCATGGCATTTTGAAGGAATTTTATATAGAGAATATTTTTGGGAATATGCTAAACAAACTGAATTTTATGATGATATTATGAATATAAAAAATAGTTATAGACCTGAAGATAAATTCTTCGATATGGAAACAGAAAAAAGCTTAAAAGAGTTGGCACATAATGAGAGTGAATGTGTAGGAGATGACAGAATAAGTAAAACAAGAAAACAAATTAAGAAAGTAGTAGATAAGAAAAAAAATATTCCGAAAGCTAAAGATAGATTAGAAATTCTAAAAAAGATAGAACAACTTGAAAAAGAAGGAAAATTTGATGTAGATCCAGAAAAGGATCCACCAACAATTACGCTTCAACCAGAAGATGTTGATTATTTGAATCAAAAAAATAAAAGTAGAATCAAAACTAAAATTGCAAATAAAGTAGGAGAAAAATTCTTAGATGATATATTAAAAAATAATCAGTTAATTATTAGAGAAGTTAATGGAATTGAAAACCTAAATAAATTAGAAAGTGGTGCGATACTTACTTGCAATCACTTTAATCCATTTGATGTATTTGCTATTGAAGCTGTATATAGAGCATCAAAATTTGCAAATAAAAAAACTTTATATAAGGTAATTAGAGAAGGAAATTATACGAACTTTCCTGGATTATACGGTTTTCTATTTAGAAATTCTGATACACTTCCATTAAGTTCAAATATTGAAACAATGAAGAAATTTCTAAAATCCATAAAAGTTATTTTAGATAGAGGAGACTTTGTTTTAGTATATCCAGAGCAAAGTTTATGGTGGAATTATAAAAAACCAAAGCCATTAAAACCAGGGGCATTCAAATTTGCTGTTCAAAACAATGTTCCGGTTCTACCAATATTTATAACTATGCAAGATACTGAAACAATAGGCAAAGATGGATTTCCTATTCAAGAATATATTGTAAATATTTTAGAGCCAATATATCCTGCAAAGGAAAAACAAAATAGCGAGAATGTTGAATTAATGAAAAATGAAAATTATGAAATGTGGAAAAAATGCTATGAAAAGTTTTATAAAATTCCACTTGAATATACAACTAATATAAATGAAGAAGTTGAAAATGAAGAAGAATAAAGAAAAAGTAATTTATTATAAAGACGAATTAAATGATGAATTTTCAAATTCAAATATAACACCTAGAATAATAGATAAGAATTACAAATATAAGCATTCTTATCTTTGGGAAGTAGTATCATACATAATGCAAAACGTTTTATCAATGCCAATAAAATATTTATATGCTAAAATCAAATTCAGGATAAAATTTATTGGAAAAGAAAATTTAAAAAAATACAAAAAAGAAGGGTATTTTATTTATGCAAATCACACTCAAGTATTTGCTGATACATTTATTCCAAGTTTAGCGTGCTTTCCAAAAAGAAATTTTTTAATTGTAAACCCAGATAATGTTTCAATGAAAGGATTAAATCATGTAGTTGAAATGCTAGGAGCAATACCTATTCCAAATAAAATAGATGGAATGAAAAATTTTTTAGATATAATTGAAAAGCGTTCGAAAGAAGAAAATTGTGCAATAACAATTTACCCAGAGGCACATATTTGGCCATATTACACAAAAATACGAAAATTCAAATCAGTATCATTTAAGTATCCAGCAAAATTTGATAAGCCAGTATTTTCTTTAACAAATACCTATAAGAGCTATGGAAAAGATAATAACAAAGTTAGAATTGAAACATACATTGATGGACCATTTATGCCTAAAGAGAATTTAACAATAAAAGAAAATCAAGAATATTTGCGTGATGCGATATATAAGAAAATGCAAGAGAGAAGCAAAGAATCAAATATTGAAGTTATAAAATATAAAAAGATACAGCAAAAATAGATAGATTTATATGAAACCTTTTATCAACTAAAATGGTATTATATGTAAGGTGATTAAGTATGAATAGAAAGTTAAAAGTATTAATAGGAATAATAGTTTTAGTAATAGCTTTATGGTTAATAATGTATATGTTTGACAAATTTATTACAGGTGCAGAAACAAATGGAACAATAAAAAATGAAAATAATGAACAGAAAGAATATTCATTTTTGGGCAAAGTAATTGAATCTGGTACTTCATATATTATAGTAGAACCAAATGAAAACGAAGAAATAAGAAGAACTGCAGATAAAATATCTATTGGATTAGGTAAGTATAATGATGCACTTTATGAAGTTGGTACTAATGTAAAAATAACTTACAATGGAGATGTAATGGATACCTATCCAGCACAGGTGAAAGCAACAAAAATTGAAGTAAAATCAGCTGAAAATTTTGAAATACTTTTCCAAGAGAGAAGTCCAATTGATAGCTATAATAAAGTTTATGCTATATTAGATAAAACAGAAACAAACAAATATGATTATACTATATATGCTTATGATGGAAGTGTAAATATTAAAATTGATGGGGAAGAATATACTTTGAAAGAGGCACTAATGGAAAATAAAATAACAATGGAAGAAATTATAGAAAAAGCAAGCAATGATTTTCCTAATGCAATATCTTATGATGATGGTGGAAGTATGGAATATCATTACGAAAATTATACAATTATAAAATTGCATAAATTAGATGGAAATAGAGATGTATATATAGGTAGTAAAGATATGACAATTCATGATTTAGAAATATAGTGATTTTGGAAGCAAATCTTTGAGTTACATTTTAAAGTTAAACAAGAAGAAGCACTAGAAAAACTAGAATTTGAAAAAAAGGTAGGAAAAAAGAAACCAGCCAATTATGACTGGTTTCTTCTTTCAGTGGCCGTTGCAAATTCCTTGAATGGCCGATTTTATTCGGCTATCATTGGAAGTAGAGACAGGCTCATCAAGAGGGTTAAGGACATATATCCTTCCAAGACTATTGACCACATAAAATGAATTCAGCTCATCTAAGTTGGCAAGTACTCCCAAGAAGTACTGCATATCTCTATCCCAACTTTCGTACAGATCGTGGGGAATAAAATACACGTGCCTTGTGTCATAAAGACGCCTTACCTTTTTAAGATTCAGGCTCAATTCAGTCATATCATCGATTGTCATTTGCCAAATCTCTTTGATTTGGCGGCTCAAATTCTTGGTTTCCTGCAGTTCTTTAAGAGATTGTATTCCACCTTTCTCTCTCAGTAAAAATGATAAAATAAAAGTAACCAAAAAAGGGAAAATAAATTTTACCAATTTAGGGAGTAAAATTTATTTTCCCTTTTTTGGTAATTTTGGTATTGACTTTTATATACGATAATACAATAATTTCATGTTCCTATAAAAACAGTAAAAAATAATTTCTTGTCCTAGCAAGCAATGAATTTGTTCACACGAAATTCTGAATATGGGAGAAATCCCAAACCCTCATTTAAAAATTTACTTTCCTATTTACTAGGTAACTAAAATTGAAAATGACAACTGATTTTAACAATTTTTTTAGAATAAATATTTTTTATGTGAAAAAAATAAAAAAGAAATTAAAAAAATGTATTTACTTTTTGACCAACAAATGATAAAATGTAAGTACGAAAATAAAAGGGGTTAAAATTATGAATAATGAAAAATTATTAAATTTTATAAAAAGTCATAACGGATATATATCTACAAAAGAAATCGAAGGTTTAGGATTTTCAAAAATGCAAATTCCCAAACTGATTGAAGATGAATTAATTAGAAAAGTTGCTCATGGCTTATATATCGATAATAAATTAATAGAGGACGAATTTTATATACTTCAAAAAAGATTTTCAAATATTGTATTTTCATACAATACTGCATTTTATCTTTTAAATTTAAGTGATAGAACTCCATATGAAATAGATGTGACTACAATAAAAAATCATAAAATACGAGCAAATGTTAATGTTCACTATGTTACTAAAGAAAAATTTGACATTGGAATTACAGAAATAACAAGTCCATATGGAAATCCTGTAAAAATATATAATGCAGAAAGATCTTTATGTGATATATTAAAAAATTCAGACTCTGTTGATTTAGAGGTATATAATAAAATTATTAATAATTATTTCAGGCAAAAACATAAAAACTTAATTACTTTAGAAAAATATGCAGAAAAATTAGGTGTGTCTGAAAAACTAAAAAATATAATGGAGGTTTTGATTTAGTGATAACATACAAAGAATTAAATGAAAAAGCAAAGCTAATCGAAAAACAATGTAATCTACAACACCTTGAAATATACCAACGTTTTATGTTTGAAAGAATTTTAGAAAGAATATCTGTATCAAGTTATAACGAAAACTTTATACTAAAGGGTGGATTATTGCTTTCAGCAATGCTTGGAATTGAAAGTAGAAGTACTAGAGATATGGATGTTTCAATAAAAGGAATTGATGTATCTAAAGAAAAAATGGTACATATTCTTAATGAAATATTATCTATTAATTTAGGCGATGGGGTAAAATTTGAACTTGTTAATATTACAGATATTAGAGAAGAAGATGAATATGGTGGTAATAAATATCAATTAATCGGGAAATTAGAAAATTTGAAAGTAAATTTAGAAATAGATATTTCTACAGGAGATGAAATAACTCCAAAAGAATTAAAGTACAAATATCATTCTTTATTTGAAGATAAAAAGATATATATAGATTCTTACAATTTAGAAACTATTTTAGCAGAGAAAATAGAAACAATATTAAGGAGAACTCTTTATAATGGAAGAATGAAGGATTTTTACGATATTTACATATTTTTAACGAAATTAAGAAATGAAATTAATATTTCAAATTTCAAAAAAGCTTTTGAAAAGACATTAAAAAATAGAGATTCGTTTGATTCTCTAAAAGATTATAATAAAATATTTGATGAAATGCTTGAATATGAAACTATTCAAAACAGTTGGAAACGTTATAGTGAAAAGAATAAATATGCCCAAAATATAGAGTTTAAGGATATTGTTGAAATATTAAGAAGTTTTTTGAGAGAAATGAATTATTAAATGGAGGTAAATATGAATTTAAAAGAATTTGGGGATGAGGAATTATTAAATATGTATGGAGAATTTATATCTGAATTAAAAGATAGAAAAATTATTAGAACAAAAAATATAGTAGGCGATTTAGGTGAATATTTTGCGAAAGAACATTATAATAAAACATCAGGTTTACCTAATTTATTACTAACGGACAAATCTACCCGTAATATAGATGCTGTTAGTAACAAAGGAGAAAGATATAGTATAAAAACAACGACTACAGCAACTACTGGCACTTTTTGGGAAATAGATAAAGACATGGAAAAAGTATTTGAATACCTTATAATTGTAAAATTAAATGACTGTTATGAATTAGAGCAAATATTAGAATTAGATTGGAATACTTTTATTAAATATATAAAAATTAATAAAAGAATGAATGCATATATGATTACAATCACTAAAGCTTTAGTAAAAGATTCAAAAATTATTTATACCAAAAGCAATGTAAAACAAAATAAATTATTTTGAAAGGAATATATATAATGGTAAATATATCAAAACCAAATAAAAAAGAAATACAAAAATATTTAGATAAATGGGATTCTTTAGAGAATTATGTACTACAAGAAAGTGCATTAGATAAATTGTTTTTTGAAACATATCAAAAAAATACAGACATAAGTGATATTCTAATCAAAGCTAGTGCATTAAATGACTTTTATAGTACAAATATCTTTTCTATTTTTCCAGTAGCAAAACATATATTAAATTTAAACATCGATGATAGACTTGTAAAAGGAGATGAAACATTAGTTAATGATATTTCAAATATAATAATAAATGGAAAACTAAAGCACTTTTATTCTTTTGCAACAAAATATTGTAGTCATCACTTTCCAAAAGTTTTCCCTATATATGATAGTTATGTTGAGAAAATATGCAAAGATTTTATATGAACATTTAGTTCATTTTGTAGAAGAACGACATTTAAGAAATTATTCACAACTTATA
>CANQWH010000009.1 GCA_947627495.1 uncultured Clostridia bacterium | reverse complement strand
TTAAAATTTTACTTTTTAACTTCGTAAATTTTACTTCTAGCATGCCAACTTTTATTTTTTCATATATTATATATAAGTTATTTGTCATTTTGCCTGTTATTTTTTTTACACATAACAATATATAAGCTACTGTTTTTATATTGTAGCTTTTGTTTAATTTATTTTCATTTTCTCCATTTTGTAAACATAATGTGTGTGTGTGTGTGTGTGTGTGTGTGTGTACAGCCTCAAGGCTTTCAGCCTTTCTTATTTTTGTTTTGCTTTCCATTGTTTTTCTTCCTCCAACATCTGTTCTTTCTACATTTTTTTCATCTGTTTTTATTTTACCATTTTTTTATTTCTATGTAAATTATTTTTTTATTTGTAACATAAATTTAATATTTTTGTAACATTTGTAATATTTTAAGTTACTATTCACAGCCGATTATATGTACAAAGTAGCCAAACGCAGGAGTTTCATATTTTTTTCGAAAGAAAATAATCAAACAGCCTGCTGCTCACGGATTACCCGCGTAGCCATTTTGATTTTTTCTTAAGAAAAAAATTTGAAACTCCGATGAGATTTGGCGGACTTTATAGTACAAGCTGTAAATAATAACATATATTTCCCTCTCTTGCTCGTCTTGGCTTAATATTTCCACTTCTTTATTCGCCTTTTTTTATCTCTTTATTTTTTTCTAATATCATTTCCACATCTTCCTCCCTTTCACTTGGATTTTTTTTAACTTAAATATTTTACAATATATATACATTTATAAGAACCTTACCCACCTGCACAATTGAAGATTGTGGGTGGGTACTATACTAAAATATTTGTTATTTTTAAATACATATAATAATGTTAATAAATTTATCCTTTGATTATAATTTATGCTAATTTTGTTGCTGTTTCTAAACCTAGCTTTATCATATTTGTTAGAGCTGTTTGTCTCTCATTAGCTGTTAATTCTTCTGATTTTACTAATGAATCTGTTACAGATAAAATACATGAAGCTTTTTTATTTAAATGATTTGCTATTGTAAATAATCCAAATGATTCCATTTCAACTGCTATACAACCATGTTTTTCGGTTAAATCTTTTATATCAACTACATCTGAATAAAAAGCATCTGTACAATGTACATTTCCTTCAACTAACTTTAAGTTCATCTCTTTTGCAGTTTCTATAATTTCAGCATTGCAAGAATTTTTAGCAACTATTGTATGTTCTTTTGAACCACTATAAATTTCTCCAAATGTTGATTCGCTATATATTCCATCTACAAGAATAATATCTTTTAAATTCAAATCTTTAACATATCCTCCACAGCTTCCCATTCTTATTATGCAATCTACATCATAGATTTTATATAATTCATGTGTATAAATCCCTACACTTGGAATTCCCATTCCATGTGCCATTACAGTAATTCTTTTTCCTTTGTATGAACCTGTATATGCATACATTCCTCTAACTGAATTTACTAATTTTACATCATCCATAAAGTTTTCAGCAATATATTTAGCTCTTAAAGGATCTCCTGGCATTAAAACTATTTTTGCAATATCTTCTTTTTTAGCTTCATTATGTGGTGTCATATTTTTACCTCCTATTTTTTAAGCAGTATAAATATAAATTTATACTGCCTCCTTACTAATTTTCATTTATTTTTTGTAATAATTCTTCTACATCTATTCCATGTACTTCACATGCTTCTTCTATTGTTTCTGCTTGTGATGCAGGGCATCCTAAACAATGCATTCCTGCTTGTAAAAGAAGTTCTGCTTTTTCTGGTGCAGTTTCTAATAATTCACCTATTTTAGTAGTTCTTTCTATCATTTTTATCCCCCTTTTTTATTTTATTTTTACCATTTTCAAAAAAATTTATAAAATTTTATTGTTTAATAATAAACAATTATTTTACTATTTAGATTATAAGAGTTATAATTTCTGCCAAACTCGTGGTCAGTTATATATTTTAACATAAATTTTCCAAAAAGTATAGACAAATTGAAAAATTTGTAGTAAAATGTTAAAAAATTAGAAAGGTGGTGTGTATTTTAGATTTATTAGTTCATTTATTTTTTGCATCTTTTATTATTAATTTATTTATAACTTTTTATTCTATATATTCATTTTTTGAGATGAATATATGTCATTCTATTCAAGGTTCTAAATTAAAAATCAAGAAAATCTCTTAAGGAGGCTAAATTTGAAATTCATATTATTCATATTACATTTAGTGTTTTGCTTGTTATTAGCAGTTCTATTAATTATTCCTATTATTATAATATTTTATCCTATTTTCACAGCTTCTAGTTTTATTTTTCCTTATGCAATTTATCCATTTGATATTTGTAAAGTAGCACCTACAGCTTGGAAATATATGAAAATTATTTATGTTTTAAGTTCTTATTTTGTATGTTTTCTTATTTCCAATTTTGTATATACTTTAATTTTTAGAAATAAAATTTCATTTAATAATACTAAAAATGAGAATGAAAAGCAAAATATATCTGACTTACATTTGTATTTAGGAAAAGCTGCTGACACTTTGCTTCCTGTATATATTACAGAAAATAGTTTGTATCAAAATGTCCTTGTTACTGGAACAATTGGTAGTGGTAAAACTAGTTCAAGCATGTATCCATTTACAAAACAATTAATTAGATATAAAGCTTCAAGTGATAATGAAAAACTAGGAATGTTAATATTAGATGTTAAAGGTAACTTTTACAAACAAGTTCAGAACTATGCTAAAGAGTTTAACAGATTAGATGATTTATGTGTTATTGAATTAGGCGGAAATATTAAATATAACCCCTTAGATAAGCCTAATCTTAAGCCTAGTGTTTTAGCTAATCGTTTAAAAACTGTTTTAACACTGTTTTCACCAAATAATTCAGAATCGTATTGGCTTGATAAAGCTGAGGAAGTTCTTGCTGAATGTATTAAGCTTTGTAGATTATATAATAATGGTTATGTAACTTTTTTAGAACTTCATAAATTAGTAAATTCTCCCAATTACTATACTCAAAAAATAAGTTATTTAAGAACATTATTTAAATCTCGGAACTCTTAATTCTTCACAAGTTTATGAATTATATTCTTCCCTTAATTTCTTTGAAAATGAATATAAAAATCTGGATGAACGTGTTCTTTCTATTTTGAAATCTGAAATTACAAGAATGACAAATACTTTTATATCTGATTATGATATTTTAAATACTTTTTGTCCCGAAAAGAATTCCATAAATTTCTTTGGTTTTAAAGATATATTAGAACAAGGTAAAATTGTTGTTTTAAATATGAATATTGCAGTGTATAAAAATTTATCTAAATTGATTGCTGCTTATTTAAAACTTGATTTTCAATCCCAAGTACTTTCACAGCTTTCAAGCAATAACGTACGACCTAGTGTTTTTATATGTGATGAATTTCATGAATATGCTACAACAACAGATAGCGATTTTTTTGCCCAAAGTAGAGAAGCCAAGTGTATTAATATTGTTGCAACACAAAGTTATACTTCACTCTTAAACTCCTTAAAAGATCAGTATGCAACTAAGGCAATTATTCAAAATTTAATTAATAAACTTTGGTATAGAACTGATGATATTTTTACAATAGAAGATGCTCAAAAACAAATTGGTAAAGAAGATAAAACAAAAGTATCTAAAAGTATTTCTGAAAATGCACAAGAAACGAATTATAACTATGTTACTAATTCATTAAATTCAAAACATTCTAGCGTTTCAGAAAGTATAACGACACATATTAACACAGATTTTATTTATGATACTCAATTCTTTACTAGGGGATTGGAAACTTTTTCTTGTCTTTCTTTTATTTCCAATGGCAACAAAATCTTGCCCCCACAAAAACTTATAATGCAACCCTATTTTTTAAATGATATTAAAAAGTTAAAAAAGAAAGACTCTTTTAAAATTATATAAATTATTACAAGAACTTATTATGGTAAATCTTATCCATATATTTTGAGTTAACTTTATAAATATGATAGGAGGAGTTTATGAAAAAAATTTATTATTCAATTTATATATTATATTTGTCTTTTGTAATTTTAAGCTGTTTTTGTAATTTTAGTTATTGTGCATATCCAAAACTTGTAAGTACCATAACTAATGCATTTGAAACTATTGAGACTTGGATTATGAGAATAGCTACTCCTGCAGCAGCTGTTGCTGTTGGCTCTGGTGTATTTATGAAAAAATTTAGTTTTGGTGATGAAGAAAAAATTAGAACCGGAAAAAGGATTATAAGAGGAAGTTTATTTTCTTATGCATTTATTCTTTGTATTGATTTAATTCTTTCAGCAATTCAATTGCTTGTAACAAAAACTGAACAGGGGTGATTTAAATTAACGATGTTAATATTACTAGTTCTTTAACATTTTCCATTAATAATATATTTTCTAATTTACTATCTTCTGTAAATGAAAATATACTTGAATGGCTAGATAAACTTGTTTTTATAAATACTGACATCACTAAAACTGTAACATATGTTATTGGAACTAATTCTTATAGTGGCATTAATTTAATATGTAATGCTCTAATCTACGGCTTTCTTATTTATTATGGAATTTCATATTTACTTTCTCACCTTACTTTTGCTCAAGTAGAAAGACCTTTTCAGTTTGTTTTTAAATTATTACTTTGTGCTCTTGCTTTAAATGCTAGCCAAGTTATTTGTTATGGTTTAATCTTTTTATGTTCAAATATTTCTAGCATTATCTGTGAACTTGGAAATCATTTATTTCATTTTGATGTATCATTTTCTGGATTTATAGACGATGTATTACCTAGAAGCTATTTTTCTTCTGATTCTTATAATTTATTTAGCTTTGATGGCTTAATAAAAACCTCTACTACTTTTGGATTCTTAAGTCTTACTATCTCATATGCCATACGTTATATTCTTATAAAAGTATTACTTGTGCTTGCCCCATTTGCGATTCTTTGTCTATCAAGCAATAAAACAAGTCCTTTTTTTAGGGCATGGTTTAAATATTTTCTATCTATACTATTCCTGCAAATATTTGTTGCTATTATTTTACTTATTTGTTTTATTGTTGATGATGTAAATGAAATTTTGCCATCTGAAATTTTAAATATTGGTATGATTTATACTCTATTTAAAGCAAATTCCTTCCTTAAAGAATTTATTGGAAGTTTCTCTACTGAAACTCAAGTAAGCTATCCTAATATGCTATCTATATTTAAAGGAATGTTTTAAAGCTATAATTTATATTTATTATTAAAATTGGAGTGATTTCTTATGAATTTTATTATCCCACAAAATTATGCCTTCAAGAATAAATTGTTTGGTTTTATGGATTATTCAACAGCCGTTTTTAATGTAATATGGGCGTTGTTCGTTCTTATTTTAATAAATATATTTCCTATTACAATTAACATTAAAATCGGCTTATTTATAACGCTATACTTTCCACTTTTACTTTTTAGCTTTCTTGGCTTTAATAATGAGAATATTCTTTACGTTTTTTCTTATATATTTAAATTTATTAAAAATAGTAGAGTTTATTTTTATGGAAAAGATTGACAAATTAAGCTTTTGAATATACAATTATTAATAGTTGATATATGAAAAGGAGTAATTATATGTGGGGAGATATAGCAGTTGCATTTCTTTTAGCTTTTATTACAGCTTATGTTATTACACCCTATACAATAAGATTTGCAAAAAAAATAGGGGCACTTGATATTCCAACAGAATCTAGAAAAATACATGATAAACCTATGCCTAGACTTGGTGGTATAGCAGTTATTGCCGGCTTTGCCGTTTCAGTTATTTATTTATTAATCGTAATGTCTATAGAAAATACAATAAACTTATTTGGAACAGAACAATATTATATTAAATTAATAGGTTTTTTTCTTGGCTTTATTATACTTGCTTTATTCTGCTTTGTAGACGATTGGAAAAACATTAATCCTTTTGTTAAATTATTCGGGCAAACTATTGCTGCATTAGTAGTAGCAAAATCTGGTATTTTAATAAATAAAATTTCTATTCCATATTTTGATACCATTTTTACCGAAGAAATATTTTCTATAATTATAACAGTTATTTGGATTGTTAGTATTACAAATGCAATTAATTTAATTGATGGTTTAGAT
Source organism: uncultured Clostridia bacterium (assembly GCA_947627495.1). GTDB lineage: Bacteria > Bacillota > Clostridia > TANB77 > CAG-508 > UMGS1781. The sequence goes on along the minus strand of CANQWH010000009.1, from coordinate 25,763 downwards.
GGCTTGTCTAGTGGTGTTTCATTAATTTCTTGTGTTTCATTAGTTATTATATTTGCTTTAAATGATTCTCCTCTTATAGCTATCTTGTTAATTACTGCTCTTGCAGGTAGTATATTAGGATTTTTACCATATAATTTTAACCCTGCTAAAACATTTATTGGTGATACTGGTTCGAATTTCTTAGGTTTTGCTTTATCTATTATTTCTATTTTAGGTATGGCTAAAACTTATACTGCAATTGTGATTGTTGCTCCTCTTATTGTTTTTGCATTACCTTTATTAGATACCTCTTTTGCCATTTGTAGAAGAATCGTAAAAACTAAATCTATTAAAGGTGTATTTAAAGCTGATAAGGAGCATTTACACCATAAAATTATGAAAAAAGGTTATACTCAAAAACAAGCTGTTCTTATTTTATATGGAGTTAGTGCTACATTTGGTATGTTTGCTATTATTCTTTTAGATAGCGGTTTATGGAAAGCATTATCATTTGCTTTAATGGTAGTTGCTATTACTGCTATAGGATATAAAGATATATTAAAAATTGGAGATTATTCTGATGAGAAAGATAAACATAAATAATATAATAAATAAACTTTTAATTGCATTTTTTATAATACAACCATTATTTGATATGAAATTTTTCTATAACTCTATATCTACTTTGATTAGAGTGATTATAATATTTATCTTATTTTCATACTATCTTTTTTCTAGCAAAAACAAACGAAAATATTATTTATTAATTTATCCTTGTTTAATTTGTATGTATTTTATTTTTCACCATATAAATGCTTCTTCTTTTACTTCTTTAGTTCCTGGAAATTTTAATTACTCTGTACTTAAAGAAGCTTTATATTTTGTTAAAATGTTATCACCTTTCTTATTAATTTTCTGCTTATATGAATCAAAACTTTCTAGTGATGATATTATTAGAATTATGAAAAGTTTATGTATTATAATTAGTTTAGTAATAATCATTAGTAATTTATTTGGATTTTCTTATGGTAATTATAGTGATGTTAGAATCAAAGCTAACTTCTTTGAATGGTTTAATCCTAATTCTTCTTATACATATCAAGATTTAGCTTCTAAAGGCTTATTTGAATTTGGCAACCAAATTGGTGCAATTTTAATTATGATTTTGCCTTTTATGATTTATTTGTCTCTAAAGAAACATACTTTAATAAATTGGATTACTATTGCTTTTAATATATTTGCACTTATATTATTATGTACTCGAGTTTCTGTTTTAGGAATTTTAGTAGTATTGATTTATACTTTATTTGCCTTTGGGTTTGTATCGCTTATTTATAAAAAAAATATACAATTTAGAGTTTTTATACCTATCGGTATTGTTTTACTGTCTTATTCTATATTGTTACCGTTTAATCCAATGTTTAACAGGTTAAATGAACGTGCAAATATCATACAAACTTTTAGTGAAAATACTATAAATGCCACTACAAATGAAGTAATTAATTCTAACATTGTAGCTGAAGATAAGAGCACAAACAATATAAATTTAGATAATATTGCTGAAACTTCTAAAGATTATACAAATTCATTAATTTCCACTGATATTACATACAATGATATGATTGATTTTATAGAAAATACATATGAAACTAAGCAATTAAATAAACAATTTTTATTTGAAAATTATCCTTATAAATATGATCCTGAATTTTGGTATAACTTCTTACAAAAAGATATATCTTTAACCACTGATTATAGATATATTGAAACTGCTATGATAAAAAGAGTAGTTGAAATTAATAATAATCCATTAGATAAATGGGTTGGAATTACAAATACTAGACTTCAAAATGTTTTTAATATTGAAAGAGATTTAGTTGTTCAGTATTATTCTCTTGGTATTATTGGCACTATATTGATTTTTGCTCCATATTTGATGATACTTGGTTGTTTCATTTATAAAACTTTTAAGAATAAATTTAAGAATATAAATTTTGTAAATATAATATCATTCATTACCATTTTGTTTTTATTTGTAATTTCTTATATGTCTGGTAATTTATTGAATTCACTAAGCTTTACTATTTATTTTACTTTAGTTTTTGGTTTATTAATAAATAATAACTAGTTTTTCTAAGCAAAAGAGAGTGTATGAATACGCTCTCTTTGTCTCTTATATTTTTTATTCATTTGTCTCTTTTTTTTCATTATAATCATCTACAAAGTATAATGGTCTATTTTTTGTTTCATTAAATATTCTTCCTAAATATTCTCCTATAATTCCTATTAATAGTATTATTGTTCCAAAGAAGAATAAGCATATTAATATAAGTGCTTGAAATGCTTGTAATGGAACATCATAAGTTAAACATTTTGCTATTACATACACTAAGTACACAAATAGCATTATAAATGTTGGTACACTCAAATATGTTGATAGTCTTAATGGTGAAGTTGTAAAAGAAGTTATACCATCTATTGCCAAATCCATGAGTTTTTTATAGTTCCACTTAGTTGTTCCAGCTATTCTAGGATCTCTATCAAACAATACTTCTTTTTTCTTATAACCTATCCAACTAAACATACTTTTTGAGCATCTTTGTGATTCTCTCATCTTTTTTAAAGCATTTATACATCTTCTATCTAATAATCTAAAATCTCCTGTATCTTTCTGTATTTCAACTCTAGTTAGACTTTGTAAAACTTTATAGTACATTTTTGATGTAAATTTTTTTAAGAATGTTTCACCTTTTCTACTTCTTCTTCTGGCATATACATCATCATATCCTTCTTCCCAATATTTTATTAATTCTGGTATTAATTCTGGTGGGTCTTGTAGGTCAGCATCCATAAAAACTACTGCATCTCCTGTTGAATAATCCATTCCAGCAATCATTGCAACTTCTTTTCCAAAATTTCTAGAAAAGTTTAAATATGAAACTCTATTATCTTTATTTCTTAATTCTTTTAATATTTCTCTTGTTTTATCTTTACTTCCATCATTTACAAATAGAACTTCAAATTCATAGTTTTCTATTTTGTTTATTACATTTGAAAGTCTTTTGTATAATTTATCTAATGTTTCTTCTTCATTATATGCTGGAATTATTATAGTTATTTTTTTCATTTCATTTACATCTCCTTTTACAAAATTTGTTCAGAGGAAGAATTATTTAATCTTTGTCTTGATTTTTCATTACAAAATAATCGTCACCAAAAATTTTTTCATTATAAAATTTTGAATTTTTCTTTATCTCATTATTTAAATATTCAAATCCTAATTGTTCTGCAAGTGTTGGAATATTAGAATATAGATTTGTTCCTAGTCCTATACGTTCACCTTCTATTTTAACTCCAATACTTGCAAGTATTGTTGGATATAAATCCATTGATGTAAATACTCTATTTTTATTATTTGTCGCTTCTATGATTGGATTAATTATAGCATTATATATTGTTCTTTCATATTCTTTATTTGTTCTTGATTCATAAAATTCTACTTGCATACCTAGATGGTCTCCTACAATTACTATTGTTGTATTTTCATAAAAATCTTGTTTTTTTATCCATTCTACAAATTCATTAATTGATTTTGATGAGTATGCATATACGTTTTCGTATTGTGTTTCAAATTTATTTTCTGCATTTGAACTTAAATATCCATCTACAAAATGTGTATCTGCTGTAAGCATTATATAATTAAATGGTTTTCCTTGATTTGCTAAGTTTGTTATTTCTTCCTTAGACCATTTATATAGTTTATCATCTTCAAATCCCCACCATACCTTGTCTTCTTCTTTCATTTTTCCATGTTCTATTGCATAATTTACATCAAATATTTTATAATTACCATTTGTTAAATAATATGGTTTTCTTCCTCCAAATGTTGCATCTGAACCCATCATTATTTCTAGATTATAACCTTCTTTTTGTAAGATTTCTCCAAGTGTATATGCCCCTGCTACAAATTTTCCATTTCCTTTATAATTGTTTTTATCTTTTAATATATCTATTGTTTTTAATGGTATACCTGCTGTTATTGCCACATTTCCTCCTGCTGAAAAGTTTGCACCATAGACTTCATATGCTCCTCCTATATGCTCATTATTAGAAAAACTTGTATTTTCAATTGCAATTTGTTCTAGCTCTGGTACTATTGAATATTCCCACGCCCCTCCATTTGCTTTACTTAATACTGTATTTTCTAAACTTTCTACAACTATCATTATTAAGTTTCTTTTTTGTTCTGGAAATGTTATATTTATGTTTTCTCCGTTTACATAGTATTCATCATAAATATATGTTGGTTCTATTTTATTAACTATGTACTGATCTATCTTAAAATTAAATATAAATATTATAATTGCTATTATAAAAACTAATATTGTATATTTTACTCTATGATTAGCAATTATTTTTACTGGATATAACTGTATTTTCATTTTCTTTTTTCTTATTTTTAGCATTAAATATGTATTTCTTCTTGTCTTTTTTACTGTAAGTGCAACTAAAATTATTGATAATATTACTACAGGTATTATGCATGAAAATATTACATTATTTACAACACTTGGTGCCGTATATTCTACTCCATTTGATATATAGAATAATAATTGATCGAAATCTTGTTTTGGATATTCTTTATGATAATATATTGACCCAATTATCATTATCGAAGATAATAGTATGAAAATAAATACTATCAAGTTCTTAATTTTTGTCTTCATTTTTTTCCACCTTTATTCCTATTTTTATATTATCATTTAGTATTTTTTCTATTATTGGGAATATTATTGCCATAGCTATTGCCAAAATTATATATTTTGTTGTAAATGGATTATCAAATATAAAGTATTGTACTCTAAAAATATATATTGTTATTATGTAAGAAAATAGATTTACAAATAATACACTTTTTAGATATTTCTCTACTCTTTTACTAACACTTCTTTCCTCTCCATATATCCTATCATATACTTTTAAACTTACTATACTTGGTAATAATAATGCTATTAATTGATTCATTTTACTTGCTCCTTTATATCTTCTATAATTTATTTATTTTCTATATTTATCATTTTATCAATTATATATTGTGGTCTATCTTTCGTTTCATCATAAATTCTTCCAATGTATTCTGACATTATCCATATTGATAAAAGCTGAACACCTGCAAAAAATGTAATTGCCACCATAAGTGATGTCCATCCTGCAGTTAAATTATTTAAGTCAAATGCAAATGATATTAATGCATATATTAAAATAGCTATTGATATTAATATGGAAAATATTCCTAAACCCGCTAATAATTTTAAAGGTTTTGTTGAAAAACTTATTATTCCATCTGCTGCTAATTTTAACATTTTCTTTAGTGGATATTTTGTTTTTCCAGCAAAACGTTCTTTTCGATTATAATCATATTCATACTGTTTGAATCCAACCCAACTAAATAAACCCCTTAAAAATTTATTATGCTCTGGTAATGAATTAACTACATCTACTACTTTTCTATCTACTAATCTAAAATCTCCCGTGTTTTCTGGTATTTCCACATCTGATAATGCATTTAGTGTTTTATAAAACATACTTGCTGTTAGAAGTTTAAATTTAGATTCCCCTTTTCTTTGTTTTCTTTTTCCATAAATTACTTCATTACCTTGCTCCCAAAGGTTTAACATTTCTGGTATTAATTCTGGTGGATCTTGCAAGTCTGCATCTATTATAACTATTGCATCTCCTGTTACAAATTTTAACCCAGCAGTAACTGCTGCTTGATGTCCAAAATTTCTAGAAAATGATATTATTTTTATATGTTTATCATTTTGTGCAATTTTTTCTAGAATTTCTAGTGTTTTATCCTTACTTCCATCATTTACAAAAATTATTTCATATTCATAATTTTCTATATTTTTACATACAGTTGTAACTCTATTATAGCATTCGTTTGCGACTTCTTCTTCATAATACAATGGTATAACTATTGATATTTTTTTCATATAGGATAACCTCTTTTTATTTTTTATAATTAGTATTTTAATAAATATAAATCTTATTCTTATTATTTTATTTTTCTTAGATATTTTTCTATAATTGCATCTGCTATTTTTTTACTTGCTGTACCATCTCCATATGGGTTTGTAGCTTTACTCATCTTTTCGTATGTTTCCTTATCTGTTAATAATTCTTTTGTAAGACTATATATTTTTTCTTCTTCTGTTCCTGCAAGTTTTAATGTTCCTGCTTCTATTCCCTCTGGTCTTTCTGTTGTATCTCTTAATACTAAAACAGGTTTTCCTAAACCTGGTGCTTCTTCTTGTATTCCTCCACTATCTGTTAATATTATATACGCTCTATTTATAAAGTTATGAAAGTCTATTACTTCTAGTGGTTCTATTAATCTTATTTTATCATCATCACCTAAAATTTCATCTGCCACTTCTCTAACTTTTGGATTTAAGTGTACTGGATATATTACTTTTATTCCTTCAAATTCATCTACAATTCTTTTTACTGCCTTAAACATGTGCCTCATAGGTTCGCCTAAATTTTCTCTTCTATGTGCTGTAAGTAATATTAACTTATCTTCGCCTAGCCATTCAAAAACAGGATGTGTATAATCTTTTTTTATTGTTGTTGCTAATGCATCTATTGCTGTATTTCCTGTTACATATATGGTTTCTTTTTTCTTTCCTTCTTTTAATAGACTGTTTTTACTGTTTTTTGTTGGTGCAAAGTGCATATCTGCTATTACTCCTACCATTTGTCTATTCATTTCTTCTGGATATGGTGAGTATTTATTCCATGTTCTTAATCCTGCTTCAACATGCCCAACATCTACCTGGCAATAATATGCAGCAAGGGCTCCTGCAAATGTTGTTGTTGTATCTCCATGTACTAATACTATATTTGGTTTTACTTCTTTTATTACTTGTTCTAATCCTTGCAATGCTCTACTTGTTATATCACTTAATGTTTGTCCTTCTTTCATTATGTTTAGATCGTAATCTGGTGTTATATTAAATACTTCTAATACTTGGTCTAACATTTGTCTGTGTTGTGCTGTAACACAGACTATGCACTCTATTTCTTTCCTTTTTTTTAATTCTTTTACAAGTGGTGCCATTTTTATTGCTTCTGGTCTTGTTCCAAATATTGTCATTACTTTTATTTTTTCCATTTTTTATGTCCTTCCTTTCTCCTTTACACAAAAGGTTACAAGATAATAAAATTTTGATCTTTTATTATTGTTCATCTTTTTTTAATAATATTAAAAACATAAATTTTATTAATTTTATTTGTCTAAAAATTCTCTTTGGTTCTTGTAGTAATCTATATAGCCATTCTAAATTATGTTTTATTATCCAATTTGGTGCTCTTTTTTTTGTTTTACTTATTACATCAAATGAGCCTCCAACTGGCATTAGTATTTTTATGTCTTCTAATTCTTCTTTATATTTTATTATAAAGTTTTCTTGTTTAGGTGAACCTAGTGCAACAAATAATATATCCACTTGTGTATTCTTTAATCTTTGAATTACTTCTTTCTCATCATCATATCCATTATTTGTGCCTACTATTTTTATTTTTGGATATTGCTTTTCTAGTTCTTTCTTCGCCTTTTTAGCAATTCCTTCTTTTCCTCCATATAAGAATATATTACTTGAATATTCTTGTGATTTTTCACATATTTTAAGCATTAAGTCTATTCCTGTTATTCTTTCTTTTATATTTCCTTTTTGTTTTTTTGATGCCCATACTATTCCGCTTCCATCTGGGATTTGGTATTTCTGCTTATTTAATATTTCTTTTAATGCTTTATTTCTGTAATTTGATAACACAATTTCTGGATTTATATTTACTATAAATAACTGTTTATTGTTTCTATAATCTTTAAATATTTCCTCTAGTAATTGTTGCATATTATATGTAATTACATCAAAACCTAAAATTTGTTCTTTTTCCATATTCTTTCCTTATATAATATTTTCACTTATTTTGATATTTTCGGTAAATTCATTATTACTATGCCTGTTATAATTAATGCTGTGCCTATAACTGCTGTTAGATTTATTTGTTCTTTAAAAATCATTTTGGCAGCAATTAAAATCAGAATTTGAGATACTCCTGCACATATCGGTACTATATAACTTAAGTCAAATAATACTACTACTTTTGTATATAATAAAAAACTTATTAAATAACAAATTAATCCTATAAAGCTAAGCCAATTTATTGCGAGTGTTATATCCTTATTAACTAATGCAATTGTTCCTGTATTTCCTCCTGATTTCATAAAAACAAGTCCTACTGTAGTCATTATTAAATATATTATTACTAATATAAATTTCATTTAATTCCTCCTACCATTTTATATCTATTTTTAATTTATTAATCATAAATGTATATAACTTTAAAAATATTTTATATAAATTTAGTGTATATACTTTTTTCATTACAGCTACTTTAATATTTGCACATTTATTTCTTACGCAATATGATAATTTTAAGTATTTACATTTTCTCCAAAATTTAAAGTTGCTATCTAAAAATTTCTTATTGTTTTTTAATTCTTTATTAAAATTGCAACTCTTATCCATATATAATTTAGACATTAGTGATATTCCAAAATGCAAGAATGCCATAGCATCTAACACTTGTAATAATTCCTTACCACGTTTATTATTTTCATAAATTTTTTTTACTTCTAACATTGCATTCTGTGTTGATTCAATTTGTTCTTTTTTTATTGTTGCTACTATTGAGTCTTGTCTTATCATATAATAGTATAAACTGTCTTTTATAAAAACTATTTTATTTGTTTTTAACCATACTAATAATAAAAACATCATGTCGTCTAGTATTTTAGGTGGATTTTCTAGGTTGTCCATATTCTTTAAAATTTCTGCTTTATATAATTTATTCCATAATGCTCCATTAATAGATAATATGTCTTCTGGATTTTTACTCATATCTATTACTTTTCCTTCAAATTGAGTCATTTCTGTTGAATATTTATGTTCTGTTTCTACATCTATTCTATCAAAACCACATATTGATATATCTGCATCATTCTCTTTAACTGCTTTATATAGTTTTTCTGCATAGTTTAATGCTATATAATCATCTGAATCGACAAATGCTATATATTCCCCTTTTGCTACTTTTATTCCATCAAATCTTCCTTTCCAAACTCCTTCATTTTTCTTATCAATTATAACAATGTTTTTATTAGAATATTTCTCTTTATATTCTTTCAAAATGTCTAAACAACCATCTGGTGAACCATCATTTATACAAATTATTTCTATGTCTTTTAAAGTTTGATTTACTAAGCTTTCCATACTTCTTCTTAAATATTTTTCCACTTTGTATACTGGTACAATTATACTTACTTTGATTTTATCTTCCATTCTTTTTCCTCCATAATCTCACTTGTTAAATTTAATGCTCTTTCTATTGCAATATCCATATTATAATATTTATACTCTGCTAGTCTACCTACTAAATATATATTATTATATTTTTCTAGTTCATTTTTATATTTATTATATGTTTCCATGTTTTTTTCATTTTGTATTGGATAATATGGATCACTTTTCTTTGCTGTTTCTTCATTATACATTATTGGATATTCTTTTAATATGGTTGTATTTCTATCAGTTCTCTGTTTAGTTAAATATTTAAATTCTGTTATTCTTGTAAATTCTTCTTCGTTTGGATAATTTACTACAGAATTTTCTTGAAATTTATCTACTTTATAGTTTTCAAATACTAAATTTAGTGAACGATATGGTAGTCTTCCATATTTATATTCTAGAAATTCATCTACAGCTCCTGTGAATATGATAGGATTAATATATTCTTTATCAGCTATATATGTTTTACCATCTCTTAACTTTATGATATCTAAAATATTTGTATTTAATTTTATATCTATATTTTCGCTTTCTAACATGTTTTTAAATAACTCTGTAAAACCATCTTCCGGCATATATTGAATTTTATCATCAAAATATCTATCATCATATCCTAAAACTACAGGTACCCTATTTATAACGGATTTATCTATTTTTGACACGGGTATTCCCCATTGTTTTGCTGTATAATTTGCAAAAACATTTTCATATACATACTCTCCAAATTTTTTTATAGTTTCATCATTATTATTAACTAATTCTAATACTGAAATCTTATGTATGTTAGGATATAGTTCACTTAATTTTTTCTTTATTTCTGTTGCTTCTGTTTTATTAAATAATATATCTAATGATTTATAATTAAATGGTATAGGAACTAATCTATTTTTTATTTTTCCTATTACTTTATGTTCATATTTGTAAAAGTTTGCAAATCTTTTTAAATATCTAAAGACATCTTCATTGTTTGTATGGAAAATATGTGGTCCATATAGGTGAATTCTAATTCCATCTTTGTCAAAACATTCATACATATTTCCACCTATTTGTTTTCTTTTTTCAATTATTAAAACTTTTTTTCCACTATCTGCTATTTCTCTTGCAGCAACTGCCCCTGAAAATCCAGCTCCTATAACTATAGCATCATAATCATTATTTTTCATCTTTTATATTATCCTTTCTCATAATTTCTTCTTTTAATAGTGCTATTTCTTGTGTTAATTTTATTATCATTTTATTTTGATTTGTGATAATAAGAATTATATGTACTATATAAGCACCTAGTATTATTATTGCAAATAATAGTAATAATGCTGGAGGATAATAAACATCAAATAACTTTGATATTTGTTCTAAAATTCCTGGATATATTGATACTCCTATTATAATTACACTAAAAAATAACCATAATATTGAATATTTTTCATCTAACTTGTTTTTTCTAACAAGATTTAGTATAAATATTATAAATATAATTGCAAATATTATTGTACATATATATATCATATCTGTTCCTTTCTATCTAAACATCTTTTTTTATTTTCATTAAAAATAGTGATAACGTTACTTTTAACATATATTTTACTGATTTTAATGGTGAAATTGATGAAACTCCTGCTGTTCGATTGTACATTTTTACTGGTATTTCTTTTATATTTTTTCCTTTTATTATCATTTGCATATTAGTAGCTGGTTCTGGATAATCATATGGATAATCTTTCGCAAAGCATTTTATAATATCTCTATCTACTGCACGAAATCCTGATGTTATATCATATATTCTTCTTTTTGTAAGTACTTTTATAATCATAGAATTAATTTTTATTCCTAACATTCTAGCAAAAGTTTGCTTATAACCTGTATTTTCTATAAATCTACTTCCTATTACCATATTAGATTGTCCGTGTTCAATTATGTTTCTCATTTGTTTTATATATGATATATCATGTTGACCATCAGCATCAACTTGTATAGCTATTTCATAATTGTTACGATATGCATATAAATATCCTGTTTGCATTGCACCGCCTATACCCAAATTACAAGGTAGGTCTATTATTATAACCTTTTTATTACATTTTGCTTCATTTAATGTATTATCCGTAGAGCCATCATTAATAACTGCTACATCTACGTCATTATATTGTTCATATATATTATTTACTACTTTTTTTATGGTTTCTTGCTCATTATATGCTGGAATAATTATTATTGTTTTCATATTAAAGCTTATTCTCCTTTATTCTTGAACTAATTCTAAAATTTGATCTAAATTTTCTGTTTTATTTATTTTATATAATTGATCATTTTGTATTGTTTCTATATTATTAACAAATAACTGACCATAATTTTCTATAAATACTTCGTCAATAGTGTACAAATATACATAATCATAACCTTCAATTAGCTCTTGTTTCCATTGTCCTTTTGTCTTTATTTCTGTCCATATATCTCCTTCATTATATGGTTTATCACTTATACTCCATGATGTTGATAATTTTACTGGAGTTGCTTCATATTTTGCCACATAATAGTCTCCTCCATCTGTATTTGTAGCAATAAAAAATACTTTTTCATTTTTTTGTACATTTTTACTTATTAAGTTATTAAATGTTTCAAATCTACTTCTGTCTTGAATTGTGGAATTCACACTATATCTAGCATTTATTGTAAATTGTTCAATATATGCAAATGGAAATGTAAAAATAAATATTGCAAAAAATATTAATATGAATCGTTCAAATTTTTCTTTATTATCTGATAATTCTCTTGCTATTAATGCTAATTCTGCAAAAATTAATCCTAAAATATATTCATTCATGTATCTTGAATATGATGCCAGTTTTAATGCTTCATATTCTGAAAACATTGATAAGTATGGAACAAACATTAATAAAATAGCATATGCTCCTGCTCCTATAATTAGTAATGTTAACACTACTTGTATAGACTTTTTATCTGACGAATTCTTTCTTACTATATATGCTAATATTATTGCTAAACAAATACACATTGCAAAAGTGAATGAATATACTACTGTTAATGGAGTTACAAATAAAGCATCTAAGTAAATTCTTACTGTTTCCGATTGATAAGGTAATAGATTTCTTTTTAAAAAGTTTATCATAGTAGGTAATATATTTGATGTATCACTTGCTGTTACTACGTTGTTTACTTTTAAAGTGATAGCCCAAATTACTTTTACTAATATCATTGGAACTGCTGTTAAAATTAAATATTTACTATTTTTCCATAGTGATTTTAACTTGAATTTATTATCAATAAATAAATTATTTATTAATATAATGAACAATGTTCCTACAGCAAAGACTAATCCAAAGTCTTTTATTAGTACTAGCCATGTAAGATTAACCATTAAGTTTATGGCTTTAAATTTGGTTAATCCTTTTTCTTCATCTGAAAAATATGAATATAATGTATATGCAAAGACTAAGGCAAGAATTCCATCTACATACACTGTTTTATATATCAATGGATAGAAATACATTGGAACAAAAAACATTATTCCATAACCTATATATGCTATTAAACTTTTCCTTGATTTTATATTCTTAAATACAGGTACAATTGTTGCACTTATCATTAAGTTCATTCCTACATACAGCATACCTTCTTTAAATTCTCCTGATAATTTTGTACAAAAGAATTGGAATATTGAAGTACCAGATAAATAGTTTTTACAAAGAATTGTTGATTCTTCTCCTAATCCTAGATTTCCTAAATTAAACATGTTTTTTACTGCTAAACTCCAATGTGAAAATTCATCCCACTCAATTGACTTACGTCCAATACTTATCCATAGTATAAAAATATATGTTATTATAAATAATATAAACCCTAAAGTGAATATTTGATTTTTTAAGGATATTTTTTTCTTTATAATAGCATAAATATTATATAACAATAGTAATATATTAACAACTATAATTAAATAAAAACCTACATTTAATAATCCAATTACACCAGTAAGAAATAATATTACAGTATAACTTACAATAGTAAAAGTTATTGTTTCTTCAAATTTTCTTTTAAAAATACTTGCATATGCTATTGTTGTATTCATAATTAATAATATTAATAAAATATATTCCATTTTTTCTCCTCTATTTATTCATTTTCTTTATTTGCCAACATATTATTTATAATCTTTGCTTTGCTATCCCACGTATTATTCAATGCATCTATTTTCAGAGTTTGATAATATTCATTATTTTCTTTTTGATTTAATTTTAATGCTTTATCTATTAATTCTACAAATTCTTCTTTATCATTTGCTATCCATATTGATTTATATTTTTTACATTCATCCATTGCGGTTGTTACTATCGGTTTTCCTAATGCCATATATTCAAATATTTTTAATGGTGATGTAGCTTTTGTAATATCATTTATTACAAAAGGAACTGTGCACACATTGAATTTATTTGCATAGTTTTTTAATATACTATAGTTTCTTGTCCCTAAAAAATGCACATTTTTTAGTTCTTCTATCTTTGATTTTTCTAATGTATCATCATACTTAGTACCTATTAAAACTATATTATACTGTGGTCTTTTTTCTGCTATATATCTTATTAGTTCATAATCAAACCAACTTGCAAAAGCACCATAGTATCCAATTATTGCTTTTTTTTCATCTAATATTGTCTGAAATGCTTTTTCAAATTTAAAGTTAACATCTATATTTTTATAAAATTCATAATCAACTCCATTACAAGCAAATACTAAATTTTGTGTTCCTCTTTTTTTCTCTATATCTTCTCTTAATTTATCTGCTGTTACTACTATTAATACATTTTCTTTTTCTTTTAATATGTATTCATATTTTTCTTTTATATTTGTTGGTATTTCTTTGGTTCCAGATAAGATTGGATTAATGTCGTCTATATATTCATATATTATTTTATACCCATTTTTTATATAATCTTTTAGTTCGTCTAGTTTCATGTTCCAATCTGTTGAGTATATTTGAATATACTTTGGTTTTTGTATGTTCTTTAATTTGGTAAATAACATTTTCTTTACCTTTTTATTTCCCAAATTTATTAGTATTAGATTATCTTTATATTGTTTTACATCTTTTATTTTGTCTGTAAAATATGTTACTTCATAAAATACTAAACATTTCTGTTTAGCTAAACTAAGTGATATGTGTTGTGGACGTTGAAGTAATGGAACATTCCATCCAAAATTGCTACGCCATATAATTATTCTTTCATAACAACTTTCCTTTAATATTTCATCCAATAATTTTGTATTTTTTTTATTCTTTACAATGTTAATACTATTAGAAATATTAACTAAATTTGATAAAATATATTTTGTAATTTTTTTCAATGTAGTCATAATACCATATTTTTTTATTAATGATATGAATTTACTTAATTTATCTTTCATTTTTACCCTTTATTTTAATATTTTTAATTTTATTAGTATTTTTTTGATTATACTCTTAGTTGCTAATACAATACCATCTTCTTTATATAAATTTATTATATTCTTTATACTTCTTAATGGCTTTGTAATTTTCCAAGACGTAGATTCTAGAACTTGTCTATATTTCTCTGAATCACTTAATAAACTATGATCTATTGGATTATAAACTCTTAAAAATTCATTAAATAGTAATGCTATTTCTGAATTATATTTTTCAAATTCTTCATCATTTAAAACATACTTTATTATAGTTTTTATGCCTAAAACTTGTTTTTCTGCATTATATGCTGCGCTATTTTCATTAGTATTTACTATTGTTAATGCCTCATTTATACCTAATATTTCTGTATTTCTTAAAGCTTCTAAATAAAAGCATACATCTTCTCCTATAGTTAAATTAGTGTTGTACCTTATGTTATTTTGTCTTAAATAAGAAGTTTTTATCATTATTGTAGGAGTTGCTATTCCACAACTTGCAATAATTCTTGGTATTGCTTTGCCGTTTAAAATTCCACTTTCTATTATACACTCTTGCCCATTATTTTGCCTTCTTTTATATGATGTATGAGAGAAATTATAATCTTTTAGGTACATCTCAAATAATTGTTTTTCTATTTTATCTTCTATAAATTCATCATCTGAATCCAGGAATGCAATATATTCTCCTGTTGCCTCTTCTATTCCTTTATTTCTTGCATAGGCAGCTCCATAATTTTTTTCTAACTTAATGTACTTAATATTTCTATACTGTTCTATTAATTTATCAATTTCTTTTAAATTCTTTGAAGAACCATCATTAATTAATATAATTTCAATATTTTTATGAGTTTGGTTTAATACTGTATTAACAGCTTTTAATAACTCTTTTTCTCTATTATAAAATGGAATTATAACACTTACTTTTATATTTTTTACTTTATCTTTATTTTTTTCTCTAATTTCATTAATTTTATTGTCCAAAAATTTTACAACATCTGTATATTGAGTTGTTTCCATGAATATTTTCATATCATAATAAAAGTTATATTCTGTTTTTTTCAATTTTATCTTTGTTTCTAAATCAGTATCCTCTATTAATCTAATCCAAAAATCATTTCCTTCTAATAATACTTGTGGACTTGTTGTTGTTTGTTGTTCATTATGTAGTCTTGTTGTTGCTAGTACTTCTGGTTGATGAACAAATTTATATTTTTTTTCCATTTTATGCCATAATTCGTAGTCTTGTGCACAACGTAAATTTTCGTCAAACAAACCACATTCCTCAAAAGCTTTTTTGGGGATTAATAATGTAATACCATTTATGTTTCCGTGCAATAAAGCATACTCTGGTTTATCTATTAATTCTTCATGATTTTTCGTTGCAACTGCAAATATTCTAGAATATATATCCATTAAATCATAGTCTGAATATAGTATTACATTTTCATTATTCTCTATAGAATTTAGATATTTTATTTGTTTTTCTATCTTTTCTGGATAATACCTATCATCGTGACTAAGCCATGAAAAATATTCTCCTGTCATTTTTGAAATTGCTAGATTTAAAGCTGTTGATACTCCTCCATTTTCTTTATAATAATATTTTATTTTGTCACCATATGATTTTGCAATTTTTTCTGTACTATCTGTGCTCCCATCATTAACTACTATTATTTCTATGTTTTTATATGTTTGACTTAATGCACTGTCTATAGATTCTTTTAAATATTTTTTGGCGTTATAAGCTGGTATAATTATAGATACCTTTGGTTCTGCATTCTTTTTCATTTCTTTTCCATCCTTCTTTTTAATTTAAATACTTCTATAATATTTTTAAATATAAAATATAATTATTCTATATTCATATATTTTTTTAACATACATTTACTTTCATAGTATTTAAATTTACTCTTATCTTGTAATTTTATGATAACATATCTTCTTTTTGTCATATTTTATTAAATATAGCATTTTGTATCTTTATTAGAAATTAATATATATCTTATTTTTCTTTCTATTTTGCCTTAATATCTTTTGTTTTTCTTTTATATTTGTACAATCTTCTGTCATTAATTTTTGCATTTTTCCATTATATATTAAAAATACCTCTAACACATTTTTCTTTTTATTATTTTTTATATTATATGTGAATGTATATGTTTGTGATAGTTCAATGTCATCTTCTACTTCTATATTAACATTTTTGGGTTCATATATAATACCATTTTGCTTTATTAAAAATTTAATTTTATCTTCTTTAAAAAAGTGCACAAATTTAAAACATATATTTATACTATTTTTTTCCACATTTCGTTCTTTTAAAAAATACTGGATCTTTCTGTATTTATCTACTTTTTTCTTCTTATTATCTAGTGATTTTATATTTATATAAGCTTTCATATACGAAAATTTTTTTCTTTCTGAAAGCAATGCTTTTTTTATTACATTTGCACTTGCTTCACTTGAAAAATTTTTTTTATATTTATCACTCTGTAGAAATTTTTCTATTGCATTTATTCTAGTATTGTATTCTTCTTCTGTTATTGATCTTAAATAGTTATATAAATCATCATAACTTGCAAATTTTCTTTTATCTATATAACATTCTTTTGGAATATATTCTTCTATGTTGTCAGCACCCCAATATATTGGAACTGTTTTTGCTCGAAATGCATCAAAAATTTTTTCTGAAATATATCCATTTTGTTTAATCATACTATCATAACTTATTATAAATTTGTATTTACTTAATATTTTACATTTTTCTTTCTTGTCTAAATATCCTTTATATACTTTATTAAATTCTTTTTTCCAGTTTACACCATATAAATCGAATTCTTCTGGGCACTTATTTAAAAAATATCTGGCTGCATCAACTCTTTCTCCATATATTTCTTTAGGATGATCTTTTAAATTCTTTTCATTGTAATAAATAGTAAAGTTATAATAATTAAGCATTTTTATAATTTGCTCTATATTTGTTGGGTTTGTTATCATAGTAACAAATTTTCGATTTTTAAAGTCATGATTATATGAATAATCTTTTGAATAGAAATTTCCTATACAGCCTTTGATAATATTTCTATTATTAACTACATCATCATTATAAGTGATAATATACTTAAATATATTAGATAGCCTTCTTAACCCTCGTTTTGAATGGTTCCTACAATGTCCCGTAGGAGGCTCATAATCAATATAAATACATTTATCTAATTTTCTATATTTATACATTTCCCAAATATATGACATATTTTTATAAAATATATTATCAAACATTATTACAGCATCTGCATCTTTTATTGATAATCTATCTACTGTATGTATTTCTATACCTTCTTTTTCTAACATTTGTTTTAATTTGTGTTCCCAACTTTCCATTTTACTATCTTCAAAAACTTTATCCTTTAATTCCGTACCGACCCATGGAATATAGCAAATTTTTTTTATGGTTTCCATTTTCCCTCCATTATAATAAGTTTAAATACGTATATAACAATTTAGTTTTTCATATATATATTACTTTCTCCATATTCTTTTATTTACAATATTATAATAACTTTGTATTATTTTTACTACCTTTTCTGATACATTTGTATCTCTATAATCTCTTACCGGATTTTGTTTACCTTCTTTGTATGAATTTACCGCTAGTTTTATTGAATTTATCATGTCTTTTGGATTAATTCCTCCTAATACCATACTTCCTGCATCTAATGCTTCTGGTCTTTCTGTACTGGTTCTAATTGAAACTCCTGGAAAATTTAATATTGCACATTCTTCTGGTATTGTTCCGCTATCAGATAAAACGCAGAATGCTTTCTTTTGTAATTTTACATACTCAAAGAATCCTAATGGTTTTAAGTTTTTGATTAAAGGATTGAATTTAATTTTTTCTTCTTCTATTCTTTTTGCTGTTCTTGGGTGTGTTGAAAATATTATTGGCTTGTTATATTCTTCTGCTACCTTATTTAAGCTTTCTACTAAGCTATGAAAATTTTCAGGTATATCAACATTTTCTTCTCTATGGCAACTAACTACAAAATAATCTTTTTCTTTCAGACCTAATTCTTTAATTATATTTGAGTTATCAATTGCTTCCATATTATTATATAGTACCTCTGCCATAGGTGAACCAGTTACATATAAAAAGTCATTTTTTATTCCTTCATTTATCAAATATCTTCTTGCATTTTCTGTATATGCTAAGTTCACGTCACTTACATGGTCTACAATTCTTCTATTTATTTCTTCAGGTACATTAAAATCAAAGCATCTATTACCTGCTTCCATATGGAAAATTGGAACTTTTAATCTTTTTGCTGAATATGCTGCTAAACAGCTATTTGTATCTCCTAATACTAATAAAGCATCTGGTTTTACTTTTTCTATTACTTCATAACTTTTTGCAATAATATTTCCTACTGTTTCTCCTAAGTTTTTCCCCGGTGCATTTAAATAATAGTCTGGCTCTCTTAAGCCGAACTCTTTAAAAAATACTTCGTTTAGTGTATAATCATAATTTTGTCCTGTATGAACTAATATTAGTTTAAAATATTTATCAATAGCTTTTATAACCTCAGATAATCTTATTATTTCTGGTCGTGTTCCTACTACAACCATTACTTTTAACTTTTCCATTAAAAATTCATTCCTTTCTATTTTTATGAAAAATTTTATTATATAATCTTTTTTATTTTAGTATCCTCTACTGGTCTAAAATATGTATCAGGTTTTTCTTTATCAAATATTTCGTTACACCACATAACTAAAATCATTTCATCTTCTCCAATATTTTCAATATTATGTGTATATCCTACGGGTATTGTTACTACTTTTATATTTTTATCATCTACTTCAAATTCATATGATTCTTTGGTTATTACATTTGTAAATTTAATTTTTGCATGTCCTTTTACAACAATGAATTTCTCCATTTTTGTATGATGATAATGATTTCCTCTAACTATTCCTGGTTTAGAAAATGAAATTGATATTTGTCCTGCTGTATTTGTTTTTATTAATTCAGTAAAACTTCCTCTATTATCTACATTTTTTGCAGCAGATGTTATAATTTTTTCTAGTGGTACATAGCTTATATATGTTGCATATAATTTTTTTATAAATTCATCACCTGTGTTAGGCACATAAATAGTATTAAGATTGTCTTGGAATTCCTTTATTGTTTTTGCTAATTGTCCAAGTGTTATTTTATACACAGGTTTTATATAACAGATTCCATTATCTTCATTTGTAGGAGTTTTTGTATGTAATAGAGAAATAAATTCATTTACTATATCATCTATATATATTAGTTGTAATTCAGTATCTGCATCATTTATTGTTATTTCCAAATTATTTGCTATATTATTACAAAATGTTGCTACTACTGAATTATAATTTGGTCTACACCATTTTCCAAATACATTGTGTAATCTATATATGTATACTGGATTATTTTTTCCATATTCGAAAACTGCATCTTCTGCCATTTTCTTGCTTTTTCCATAATCATTATCTCTAATAGCTTGTATGCTTGATGTTATTAAAAAAGGAATAGATAATTTTTTAGAATTAATTAAGTTTAATATTTTTGTAGTTAAATCTGTATTACCTTTAAAAAAATCACTATTATATTTTGGTCTATTAACTCCTGCTAAATGGTATATGAAATCTATATTATCTATATTATCTTCTATTAATTCAAATGGCGTATCTATATCGAATTTTATAATTTCAATGCTATCTAACTCTTGTAAATGTGATATTAAGTTTTTTCCTATAAAACCATTAGCTCCAGTTACTAATATTTTCATTATCTCACCTCTTATTTAAATAAATCTAATTTTAATAATAATTTTTTCATTTCTTTAACATCTAATCTTGTAGTATTATGCGAATTATACTCTTTTGCTTCATCAATTTTCTTGTCTCCATGAATTTCATACTTATTATAATTTAAGTCTCTATTATCTGCTGGTATTCTAAAATATTCGCCTAGATCTTCTGCAGATAGCATCTCTTCTTTTGTAACTAAAACTTCATATAGTTTTTCTCCATGTCTTGTTCCTATATTTTTTATTGGATTATCAGAATTTGTTAATTCTTTTACTGCTTTTGCAAGAACATCTATTGTTGCTGCAGGTGCTTTTTGCACAAATAAGTCTCCCTGTTTTCCATTTTCAAATGCATATACTACAAGTTCTACCGCATCATCAAGTGTCATCATAAATCTAGTCATATCTGGATTTGTAATAGTAAGTGGTTCACCATTTTTTATTTGTTCTAAAAATAGAGGAATTACTGAACCTCTAGAAGCCATTACGTTTCCATATCTTGTTCTACATATTATAGTTCCATTTTCTCCTATATTTCTTCCTTTGGCTATTGCTACTTTTTCCATTAAAGCTTTGCTCATTCCCATTGCATTTATTGGATATGCTGCTTTATCTGTACTTAGGACTATTACTTTTTTTACTTTTTTTGCAATTGCAGCATCTAGCACATTTTCTGTTCCTATTATGTTTGTTTGAACTGCCTGTAATGGAAAGAACTCACAAGATGGAACCTGCTTTAATGCTGCTGCATGAAATACAAAATCTACTCCATCCATTGCATCTGCTATGCTATTATAATCTCTTACATCTCCTATGTAGAATTTTAATTTTGAATTATTATATTTTTTTCTCATATCATCTTGTTTTTTTTCATCTCTTGAGAAAATTCTAATTTCCTTTAAATCAGAATCTAAAAATTTTTTTAAAACAGCATTTCCAAATGAACCTGTTCCACCTGTAATTAATAATACCTTGTCTTTAAACATATTTTTTACCTCTTTCTTATTTTATATATTTTAAAAGTTCTGGATTTATTTTTTTCCATTTAGAAATAAAATAATCCCCTTTGTTTTTTATCAAGATGTCATGTTCTTTAGTTCCACTTTTAGTAGTTTGATGTGGAAGATGTCCTACTCCTAAATAAGTTGTATATGCTATTTCTAATCCACTATTTCTTACTTTTAAAGATAAATCAGTATCTTCATAACATGTTGGATCATAATGTAAGTCAAATCCTTCTATTTTATCAAATAATTCTTTTTTTAATATCATTCCGCCTGTTCCTAAATATCCTATATCACTTCTATATAGACCAGCCGGTGGCATATATTTATATGGAAAGCTATCTACTATATGATAAGAATATCCATCTTTGTTAAACCATCCTGCTGCCCATCCTAATGCTCCTATTTTTTTGTTTTTTTGTAGGATTTCTATATATGGTTCTAACCAATATTTATGTAATACCCATTGATCACTATCTAAAAACATAATGTATTCTTTTATTGCCTTAGATACTCCTAAATTTCTGCCTGACGAACACCCATTTTTTGTATTTTGATATATTCCTACTTTATCTTTATACTTTTCTTGTAATAATTCGTATGAACCATCTGTGCTTTTATTATCTACTATAATAATTTCTACATTATATCTTTCATTGAATCTTAAAATAGAATTAATGCAATTTTCAATGACATTTTTATTATTATAGTTTAATATAATAATAGAAATGTTATTATAAAATTCTTTTGGACATCTATTATCTTTTTCTAAATTATCTATTAATTCTGAACATCTTGCATACCAGTCATTTTCTAATATAAACTGATTTCTACTTTCTTCATTCAAAGATATACCTTGATTTATATAATTAACCCAATCTTCACTTAAATTTGAAGGATATACATTTTCATATTCTAATATATCATTCAATTTAGTTGATATTACAGGCTTATTCATTGAAATATATTCAAATAATTTTAATGGAGAAACATATTTTCCAATTTCATCTGGCTTGAAAGGTAATATTGCATAGTCTGAATATTGTAAATAACTTGGTAAATCTGTTTGTTTCTTTAATCCCAAGAAATGCACATTTTTTGGCATTTCCTTTACTATATCCATTATACCTGCATAATCTCCTATTAAATTAATTTCTACTTGCTGACATTCTTTTGCAACTTTTTTTAGTAAATCCCAGTCGAACCAGCTTCCCCATAATGAGCCATAATATATTAATGTCTTTTTGCCTAATATTAAATCTTCAGGCTTGTCATATTTTTTTCGTGGGTCAAATAAATCTGAATCTACTGCATTTGGTAAATATATTGTTTTTTTATTTTTTATGTTATATTTTTTTAAGTAATTTTTTAGTTGTTCTTCTAATAATTTTGCTGTGCCTATTAATAAAGTTGATTTTTTTAAAAATTGTTTTAGTGCTTCTTCTGAAAAAAACATTTTTCCAAGTGAAGTTTCCCAATTATCTATATTTTCATATATTATTCTGCATGTATTCTTTTCTGCCATTTCTAAATATGGAATAAAAATATCCATTGGTGCTTCAAATATGAAAATGTCTTCTTTTTTTATATCTTTTTCAAATTCTTCTCTTTTTATTTTACTTACTTTTTTATGCACTGTAACTGGAAGTAACATAGTATGCTTTACTGTTTCACTTGATTCGAATGCATAGAAATATTGTACTTCATATCCCATACTATTGAAAGTTTTTGCAAGTTGTGCTGCTCTCTGTCCTCCACCCACATCAAAATATGGAATATTTGTAAATAAAAATATTCTTTTTTTATTTTTTAGTGTTATGAGTTTTTTTTCTTTTTTCGATAATTTATAAACCGTATTTGATTTACTTGGGTTCTTTATTTTTATCCTAAATGAAGTATATCTATATAATTTTTTTATAGTTTCTTTCATTCCATTAGCTTTATAGTATTCTTTCATTTTTTCTATTTTTGAATTCATTTAGTCCTCCTATTTTACTTGTTCCTCATAATATTCTTGACACATTTCTTTTGAAGGACCTATTTTTTTTATGTGTCCATGTTCTAACCATATAACTCTGTTGCATATTTTTTGTATTTGATCAAGTGAATGTGAAACAAAAAGTACCGTAGTTCCTCCTCCTATTAAACTTTTCATTTTTTCTTCACTTTTTTGTTGAAATGCTAAATCTCCTACTGATAAAATTTCATCTACTATCAATATTTCTGGATCTACAACCGTTGCTATAGAAAATGCAAGTCTTGCTGTCATACCAGATGAAAAATTTCTTACAGGTACATCCAAAAATTCTCTTAATTCAGAAAATTCTACTATTTCTTCAAATTTACTTTCTAAAAATTCTTTACTATATCCTAGAACAGCTCCATTTAAATATATGTTTTCTCTTGCAGTAAGGTCTGGATCAAATCCAGCTCCCAATTCTATCATAGGGCAAATATTTCCATAAACTTCCACACTTCCTGTTGTAGGTTTCATTACACCTGCTATTACTTTTAGCATTGTTGATTTTCCAGCTCCATTACTTCCAATAAACCCTATTACTTCTCCTTTTTTCACTTCAAAGCTTACATCTTTAAGTGCCCAAAATTCTTCTTTTTTTGGTTTATTTTTCTTGCTTTTAAACAAGTTTATGAAAAATTGTTTTAATGAAAAATTTTTTTCTATTCCAAGGTTAAATCTCATTGATACATTATTTACTTTTATCATATTTCCTCCTATTATTATACATAGTAAATGAATTTATCCTGTGTTTTCTTAAATACAACTATTCCAACTATTAAAACGAATACTGATGAAATTATACATGTAATCCATGTAAATGGTTGTGGAATTCTTCCATATAGTATTATTTCTCTTGCAAAGTTTATATAATGATACATTGGATTTAGTTTTAACCAAGGTTGTAAACTTACGTTAATCATTTTTATATCATACATAATTGGAGTTAAATATGTCCACATCATTACTACAATTCCATATATATAAAACATATCTCGTAAAAATACTGATACTGCTGAAAGTATAAAGCCCATACCTAATGTAAACATAAATAAACATATAAATGCATATGGCAGTAATACATGATATATATTCACTCCTGTACCAGTAGCAAATAGCACTATGTATAATGGAACTAATGTTAATAAAAAGTTTATTCCTACAAATAAACATTTTGATAATGGGAAAATATATTTTGGTATGTATATTTTATTTAATAGTGAAAAACTTCCCACTACTGAACTCATTGCCAAGTTTGATGCTTCACTAAAGTAGTTAAACATTACTAACCCTGAAAGTAAATATGCTAAATAATTTACTCCTGGTGTACTAAATTTAAATACATTTGAAAATACTATTGCCATAACCACCATTGTTAAAATTGGATATAATAAACTCCAAACAATTCCTAATACTGACCTTTTATATTTTACCTTAAAATCTCTACTTACTAATTGTTGTAGTAGAAATGAATATTTTTTTAAATTTATCATAACGTTTTTTACAAACATATAATCCCTCCGATTTTCTGCATAATTATATAACAAAAGCAATAAATAATCAAGCTTTATTTGTTTATTTTAGACATGGAAATTAGGAACCCGTAAGGGTTCCTAACTTCCACTTTGCATACTATTTAGTTATACACTTCTGTTTGCGATTTCTATTGCCTTCGCAATCATAGAACCGCATTGTTTTGAAGATACATTTGCCCAACTTCCATCACGTTTTACTATATCATATACTCCTAGTTCTTTTGCTATTTCTGCTTTTAGATTTTCAGACATTAAGTTTTTGTTACCAGACATCTTAAAATCCTCCTTTAAGAAAAATGGATTTATTTTAATTCATTTTTCTTAAATCTAGTATGTGTATTTTTTTTCGTTTTAAACGAGTTAAATTTTTGAAATTTTTTTATAAAAATGTTACTATTCACATCCAATTATATGTATAAAGTAGCCAAACGCAGGAGTTATATATTTAGGACAAATTGAAGACCCCCGAAAAACATCGAAGGCAATCGCCATCGTGGGTTCAATTTGTAATAAATATATAAGCTCCGACGAGATTTGGC
>CANQWH010000008.1 GCA_947627495.1 uncultured Clostridia bacterium | reverse complement strand
AAATATCAAAAATATGAAACGAGACTATAACAACATTTATTAGAAAAAAATTGTTGCATTGGCAATGAGAATTTTGCGAGAAAAAAAATTTAAAAATATTTCTTAAAAATGTATTTACTTTTTTCTGTTTATTTGATATAACTATACACATGATGTTTATGTTTACAATTGAAAAAAGGAGCGAATTATGGAAAAATATATAAAAAAATTTTTAGAATTTATTAAAGTAGATAAAAAACTATCAAAGAATACATTAGAATCATATCAAAGAGATATTTACCAATATAAAGAATATGTTGACGAAAATAATATTGAATATTTGCAAGTAAAAAATGAGGATGTTTGCAAGTATTTAGAATATTTGAAAGATATAAATAAAAAATCCTCTACAATATCAAGACATTTGGCTTCACTTAGGTTATTTTATCAATATTTATTAAAAAACAAACTTGTAAATGAAGACCCTACAAGTGGTATTCAATCACCAAAGATAGAAAAGAAAGCTCCTAGTATTTTATCTTCAGAAGAAGTATCATTATTATTAGAACAACCTAATGGGGAAGATTTAAAAAGCATTAGAGATAAAGCGATGCTAGAAATAGCGTATGCAACAGGTATGAGAGTTACAGAGATAATATCTCTAAATGTAGAAGATATAGACTTAAAAAATTCCTTAGTAACTTGCAAATCTGAAAATAAACAAAGAATAATTCCACTAGGTAAAATGTCTTTACAAGCCCTAAAAGAGTATATTGAACATGCTAGAGATAATTTAATAAGATATGAAAATGAAAAGGCATTATTTGTTAATATAAATGGAAAGAGATTAACAAGACAGGGATTTTGGAAAATTATTAAATTCTATAAAGAACAAGCACATATTAATAAAGATATAACACCTCACGTGTTAAGACATTCATTTGCAACACATTTATTACAAAATGGTGCAGATTTAAAATCAATTCAAACAATGCTTGGACATTCAGATATATCATCAACACAAGTATATATGCAATTCCAAGATGATACCATAAAAAATGTATATCAAAAGGCTCATCCAAGAGCATAAATAAATAACCCACTCTAAATAACTATGAGTGGGTTCATCATAATTTATATAATATAGTAATTATTATACCAGTAGTCATATAGAACATGGCTCTGGCTTTTATATAATTAAGATAAAGGAGGAAAAAAAATGGCAACAATATTACCAGACATATCTAGAACTTTTAATGAGTTCTTATTATTACCTAATTTAACAACAGAAAAATGCATACCAGCTAACGTATCTTTAAGAACACCACTAGTAAAATTTAAGAAAGGTGAAGAAGCAAAGTATTATGCTAATATTCCAATGGTTTCAGCAATTATGCAATCTGTATCAGGTGAAAAAATGGGAGTAGCATTAGCAAGAGAGGGAGGTCTTGCATTTATATTTGGTTCTCAAAGTATAGAAGACCAAGCTACAATGGTGTATCATGTAAAAAAACATAAAGCAGGTTTTGTTATAAGTGATTCAAATGTAAAATCAGGAACTACTTTAAAAGAAGTTTTACAATTAACAAAACAAACAGGTCATTCTACAGTAATTGTTACAGATGATGGAACATCTTCTGGAAAATTTTTAGGAATTGTTACTAATAAAGATTATAGAATTTCAAGAGATAACTTAGATGCTCCAATAGATGATTATATGACTAAAAAAGAAAATGTTATATATGCTAAGAAAGGAATTAGCTTATCAGAAGCTAATGATATAATTTGGGAAAAGAAAATTAATTGTTTACCTATTCTTACAGAAGAAGGAAACTTAAAATATCTTGTTTTCAGAAAAGATTACGAAGAAAGAAAAAACAATCCAAATTCATTATTAGATGAAAATAAACAATACATAGTAGGTGCTGGAATAAATACCAGAGATTATGAAGAAAGAATACCAGCTTTAGTAGAAGCAGGTGTAGATATATTATGTATGGATTCTTCTGATGGATATTCAGTATGGCAGAAAAATACAATTGATTATGTAAGAGCAAAATATGGAGATAATGTAAAAATAGGTGCAGGTAATGTTGTAGATGCCCAAGGATTTAGATATTTAGCAGAAGCAGGTGCAGATTTTGTAAAAGTTGGTGTAGGTGGAGGTTCTATCTGTATAACACGTGAAACAAAAGGAATAGGCAGAGGACAAGCTAGTTCTTTAATGGATGTAGTTGAAGAAAGAAATAGATACTACGAAGAAACTGGTGTATATATACCTGTATGTTCAGATGGTGGAATCGTATATGACCATCACATAACACTTGCATTAGCTATGGGTGCAGACTTTGTAATGATGGGTAGATATTTTGCAAGATTTGATGAAAGCCCAACAAGAGTAGTTAAAGTAGGAAATAATTATGTTAAAGAATATTGGGGAGAAGGTTCAAATAGAGCAAGAAACTGGCAAAGATATGATTTAGGAGATGCAAAAGGAAAGTTAGCATTTGAAGAAGGTGTAGATTCATATATTCCTTATGCAGGACCTTTAAAAGATAATTTAGAAATTACAATTTCAAAAATAAAATCTACAATGTGTAATTGTGGTGCAACTACAATAAAAGAATTACAAGAGAATGCTCGTTTAACACTTGTATCAGATGTAAGTATTTCAGAGGGAAGTGCACATGATGTTATTTTAAAGGAGATAGATACATCTTATAAATCATAAACTTCAATATGTGTAATATATTGAAAATTTCATAAAAAAAGTAACTTTAAAATAGACCAATTAAAGTTACTTTTTTTATTGTGAAATAAAATGGTTGTGGGACTTTAATTAAAAAAATTTTTTCTAAAATTTGCAGTAGTATACATAATGTGTTATAATTTATTATATATGGGCAGTTACCCGATATTATATTTTTTTATAGGAGAAAAGAAAACATGAAAAATTTTAAAATCCCCGATATCAACATGTACAAGGTGTTCAAACTGAACGGCAAGTATGGAATCAAACGGTGGGACGGACTTCTTGTTTTAAACCCCATCTCGCTAAAGAGACCAGACATTGTTGAGCTCGAAATCAAGGGCTATACATTTGTAGTTCTTGAAGAAGGTTGTAACGTTGTGGATAAGAATGGAGACCTGTTGATTCATAACTTCTGCATTCAGGAGATAGGTTGGTTTAAAGACGATATAGTAGCTTTTACGGATGTAGTTGGCAATTGTGGATTATTCTTCATTAATTCTAAAAAAATAATAAAGAATATCACGGATGCCGAATGTGAAAAACATTGTATTCGTACGTGGAGCAACGAAAAAGCTGGTCTATCTACTTATACTGGATTTGAAATCTTTCCTCCAGTTTACTATGAGCCGACAGTTTTCTACGGAGATAATATCTTCATCGGATATTGTGAAGACGGAACTTCTGTATTGAATGCTGAGAGCTGGGCTGAGCCCATACATGCTAAGGCATTCAAGGTGATGCAGAGAGGAATAATCATGAAATCTCTAGAAGATGAGTATTCATGGATTGATCTTCAAACTGGCAAAAGGATAGTAGAGGAAACCTTATCCCGTGCACAAAAACAAATGCTCGGCTTCGCTAAGCTTGTAAAGAGCTTTTAAAAAAAACCACCATCTGAAGGTAACTGACTTCGGATGGTGGCTCTATTTATATAAAAATCCAATTTTATCTTAGTATTGTATGTAAAGTTTATATAGAACAAAGTTTAAAAACAATTATATAAAATTTTATTCCCATTCAATTGTTGCTGGTGGTTTAGAAGTTATATCATAAACAACTCTATTTACATGTTTAACTTCATTTACAATTCTACTAGAAACTTTTTCTAATATTTCATAAGGAATTTTACTCCAAGTTGCAGTCATAAAATCTGTTGTAGTAACAGCACGAAGTGCAATAGTATAATCGTAAGTTCTACCATCTCCCATAACACCCACAGATTTTAAATTTGTTAATACTGCAAAATATTGATTCAAGGTTTTATCTAAATTAGCATTTGCTATTTCTTCTCTAAAGATATAATCCGCTTCTTTTAAAATTTCTAATTTTTCTTCAGTAATATCTCCAATAATTCTTATTGCAAGTCCTGGACCTGGGAAAGGTTGTCTAAAAACTAATTTTTCAGGTATACCAAGTTCTAAGCCTGTTTTACGAACTTCATCTTTAAATAAATCTCTTAAAGGTTCTATAATTTCTTCAAAATCTACATAGTCTGGTAATCCACCAACATTATGATGACTTTTTATTACAGCTGCTTTTCCCAAACCACTTTCAATAACATCTGGATAAATAGTACCTTGAACAAGAAAATCTACTTTACCAATTTTTTTAGCTTCTTCTTCAAAAACTCTAATAAACTCTTCACCTATAATTTTTCTTTTTTCTTCTGGTTCGGTTTTACCAGCAAGCTTAGATAAAAATCTTTCTTGTGCATTTACTCTAATTAAGTTAATATCAAATTGATTTCTAAATATAGTTTCAACTTCATCTGCTTCATTTTTTCTAAGTAGACCATGGTCTACAAATATACAAGTAAGATTTTTTCCAACGGCTTTGTGTAGTAATACAGCTGCAACAGAAGAATCTACGCCACCAGAAAGGGCACAAAGAACTTTTTTATCTCCAATTTTTTCTTTTAAGTTTTTAACAGAGTCTTGTACAAAAGAAGACATTTTCCAATTACCAGTACATTTACAAATATCATATAAGAAATTTCTTATTATATTAGTACCATTTAAAGTGTTATTTACCTCAGGATGGAATTGAATACCATAGAACTTTTTATTTATGTTTTGCATACCGGCAATAGGGCAATTATCAGTAGAAGCTATAACTTCAAAATCATTTGGTAAGCTATCTACTAAATCTGTGTGGCTCATAAGGCAGGTATTGTTATTAGGTAAATTAGAAAATAGAGGAGAGGAGGTATTTAAATGTACCTCTGTTTCGCCATATTCTCGTTTTAAACCTTTTTTTACATTGCCACCTAATACTTTACTCATTAATTGCATTCCATAGCAAATACCCAAAATTGGAATGCCTAATTCAAATATTTTAGGATCACACATAGGAGCATCTTGTTCATAAACACTTGCTGGTCCACCAGTAAAGATAATTCCTTTTGGATTCATGCTCTTAATTTTTTCTAAAGGAGTAGTATAAGGAACTACTTCTGAATATACATTACATTCTCTAACTCGTCTTGCAATTAGTTGATTATATTGACCATAAAAATCTAATATAATTATTAATTCTTCATTTTTCATAAAATATCATTCCTTTCTTATTTGAATTAGAAAAAATATATACTAAAAATGACAATAATACTAATAAATCTTTTCTATTCCAAATAAACCTAGCATATATTTTATCATACTTTAAAAAAAATTACAAAAATTTTAAAAAAAGTATTGACAATTACCAAACAAGCGTTTATAATATATTTAAATTAATCGAAACGATGTTCGCAAGTAAGTTTAATATATAAAATACTGAACATTTAACAAAAGTAAATGCAATTAATGAAATAAGATTAGTTGATATGACTAAATATGCAGATATTTTAAAATAAAAGAAAGGAATGGAATTTAATATGAGAATAGTTAATTATAAAAAGTTTATAAGAAGTATATGCGTGGTATTGTTTATATTGTCAATAATATTTGCAAAGTCTGCTTTATCACATGAAGAAATAAAATATACAACATTTTATGTAGCACAGGGAGATACATTGTGGAACATAGCAGAAGATTTACAAAGTAGTAATCAATATTATAAAAATAAAGACATAAGAGATATAATTGCTAATATAAAGAGTATTAATAACTTGGAATCCAGCAACTTATATGTGGATCAAGAATTGATGATTCCTACAATTTAAGGCTACTGCAAGGAGGTAACATTTATTATGTTTTAATGTTGCCTCCATTTCATTATTTATTAGAATATAGTAATTTCAAAGGTTTATTACACATTGTATAGAATTTGCATATAAATTTTTAAAGTGTTATAATGAAATTAGGTTAATATTTATGAGATAATGCATAAACGCGTAAAACATTTTTTTTATTACTTTAAATGTTAAAATTTAAATTTGAAAGGATATGATGTGTATGAGTAGTGAAAAACATGATAGATTTACACAAACTCTAATACCAAAAAGTAATCCAAACGATAATAGAGATAATCCACAATATAATGGGAGAAATATCCCACCACAAAATAGAAGACAACCAACGTATTATCAAAAAAATCCAAATTATGTAAGAATACCAATAAATCCACAAAACAGTCATCCACAAAACAATAGAACATTAAAAAATCATCCAAAAAATACTCCAAATAGAGGATATAAAGGAAAAGTTTTAAATTTTATGAGAAAACATAAAAAATCAATTGCAACAGGTTTATTAGCAGCAACATTATTATCAGGTACAGCAATTGGAGTGAATGTTTATGAAGCAAAACGTGCTGAAAAATTATCAAGGAATATTGAACAAGAAATTTCATTTGATGGACAATGCGATAGGCCAGAATTATATAAAGTCTTACATAACACAGATTTAGATGAAATATTAAATGAATATTATGCAGATCCTACAGATGAAAATAAACAAAAACTAATGAACGATTTACAAGGTAGGGAAGAAGAGCTTGCTAAATTTAATGTAGATTTATTATTAGCCTCTTTGGCTGATAGTGCAAATGTATCAATAAATGATGTTCAAATAAAAGCACTTTATAAATTTTATAATGAAATAAATTATAATGAAATTATAAATGGTAAAAAGCCATACAGAGGAAATACATTAACAATTAACAACTCAAAATCTATTTGTGAAGGATATGTAGATTTACCAGGACATGTTGATAATTATCTTGAGATACCTGAAAAGTTATATAAACTAATAACAGATGCTAAATTTAATCTTTTAACACCTGATTCAAGTTATTTTGCAATGAATAAATATCCTGTTGATGAAAATGAAAATTCTAAATTAGAAAGAAGTATATGTATTAATAAAGACATTAAATATCTTATAATAGATAATAATCTTGCAATAAAGGATGGAAAGGTATGTGTAGTCGACCTAGAAGACAGAAATAATACAACAGAACAACAAATAGAAGATGATGAGTTAGATCGTTAAGATATAAAAATTAGTTTTTAGTATAAGTAAAAACACCATCCACTTTCTTAAGTAAAAGATTGTGGGTGGTTATTAATTTTTACATATCTGCAAGAGGGTTACTTTCTACAGCATTTCTAACTCTTTCATCATTTACATGTGTATATATTTCAGTTGTAGAAATACTTTCATGTCCTAATAATTCTTGCAATGCACGTATATCTACATTACCATATTGGTACATTAAAGTAGCAGCTGTATGTCTTAATTTATGTACTGAATATTTTTTTGTATCTAATCCTGCTTTTTGAAGTTCCTTTTTTACAATATCTTGAACAGAACGATTACTAATTCTTTCCTTTCTTTCACTTAAAAATAAAGCATCACGGGAATCACTTTTAACTCTATCATGTGGTCTTACAGAAAGATAATTATTAATTACCTTCATACAAGCTTTATTAAGATAAATAGTACGTTCTTTATTACCTTTTCCAATAACATTCATTTTACTTTCAGAAAAGTCAATGTCCTTAATATCTATATTAACAAGTTCAGATAAACGCATTCCACAATTTAAAAATAATGTTATAATTGCATAATCTCTAACATTATTTCTGTTATCTTCACTTTGGGTTATATTTAAAAGTTTTTGACTTTCTTCTAAAGATAAATATTTTGGAATACGACGCCCTAATTTTGGAGTTTCTAGATCCTGGGCTGGATTGATATCAATTAGCTTAGCTTTACTTGAAAGATATTTAAAAAACACCCTAATACTTGATATTTTTCTTGCACGGGTTGCTGGTGTACTTTTTAACTCTCGAGCCATATATGATATATATCCATGAATGTCTTCTAGTTTAATTTTTTTAATTGTATCTACAGTAAGGTCATTAACTGGTATACATTTATAATCCTTTTCTTTAGTCATTTGAAATTGTTTTTTCATGTATTTTAAGAAATTATTAATATCATAGTTATATTCTTTTACTGTATTACTAGATTTATTAAGTATAGTGATACTATAATCTAAAAATGAATTTACAAAATCTGGATTATCTTCACGTTGTATCATTTAAAACACCTCTTTATATTTATACAATATATTTTAAAAATTTAAAATAGTTTTTTGTAAATTTTGTTAAAAAATTGGGGAATAGGGTTGATATATAAAATAATGATTATATTATTATATTTTTTTTAGTGAAATTCAATATACTACCATTTTTTTATAAAAATCTGTTTTACATCGTTAACACATATACATTAATTTTTTATATATATTGGTTGAAAAAATATATAATTTATGATATTTTATATATGGTATTGAATAAGCTAATAGATAGTCCTATTTTATATCTAAGTAAATATATAAATCAAACAAAAAGAGTTATTAGAAAGTTTATTTTATGAAGTTTATACTAAAATTTTGTATATTGAAAAAGCTTGTGGAGTTACAAGATTAACTGCAGCTTCTTACTTAAATCAGTTAGAAGAAATCGGACTTTTAGAGTCTGAAAAAATTGGAAGAGAAAAAATATACAAAAATGTTAAATTAATAAATTTATTATCAGATAAATAGTAATTCGCATTAGCCGAAAAATGAATTTTACTGATAAAAGATTACAAACAATAAAGGAAGTGATTGAGAAAATGAAAAATAAACGAATTTTCATTTTATTGATGATTATAATTGTTTTAATAGCATTTGTATTAACTTTTGGGAAAGCTTATGCTAAATATATTCTAACTAAAAACCTTGAAATTAAGTTTGCATCACAACCTTTTTATTTTGAAGCTACTACAAATATCACTTCAGCAAATTTGCTACAAGGAAGTTTTACAGTTATTTTAAATATAAATAATTATAACAATAATGGATTTAATAACGAAGATATTAATTATACTATTTCAATAAAAGAAACAGATAAATTTATAATTAGTAATAAAGATACATCATTAACACGAACATTAAAAGGAGGCAATAACGTTAGTGATAAGGTTTCTTTACGTATCGCAGGAGTGCCTCATGTACAATTGGAAAGCATAGAGACCTTAACTTTTGTAGTTACATCAACTAGTCCATATAGCAAAACAATAGAACTTCCAATAAAAATTACATTGCCATCTATAGCAAGTGGATATGCAAATGATTATCGTGGTGTTGAAATCTCAGATACAACATATAATGATACAACAGAGGCTGACTTTAAACGTTTATATGGAGATAATAATAGTGATTTTGAATATGACGAAGATGGTTCTATTGTCTTAGATGAGAATAATGCAATACCAGTTTTCGATAGAACAAGTAGAAACTATATAAATGGGTATTCTGTTTATATTACAATAAAAGGAGATATACATCAATGGCCAGTTCCTCCTACTGGATACGATGCTAAAGGTAATCCTCTTTATGATGCTTGGGGACCTGCAACAATCTTTGCAATGAGTGATGTAGATACTGCTGGCTCAAATAGATTATGTTGGTTTGGATTTAGAAATGGCTATTTTCAAATTTATTCTTATTGTAGTGATACTTTCAATAATGTAGATGGAGAAAAAAAAGATGTTGATGGATTCCGTAGTATCAAAATGGATGAAGAATATGATAATAAAATATTAAATATTCAAATTACAGGAATTCATGACGGGATAACAAATGTATATTTTAATGGTAAATTATTTACATCTTTTCCATCTGGAAATGGTAACGGTTCATTCAATACTGCCGTAGTTGGAGACCTAAGACCTTTGCGTGGATTGAAATTTACAGGTAACTTTTATGATATTGCTGTATATAACCGAATATTAACTAGTGACGAAATACAGAAAAACTGGTTTTATGCAGATTATACTTGGGGTATTGAATAGGAAAACTTGTTTTGATATTATAGATTATCCAGAGTTGATGAAAAATAAAGAAAATTGATAAAATATTAGAACAATTATTATGATTTCTTATTCATTTGACTAATTGTAGGAAAGATAGTAATTTATAAGTGAAGAAAGTAAAAACTAAAAAGTTAAATTTTTTTAAAATCTTGTAACAAATTTCAATTTCAATCGTCATATAAGCAAAGGAGAATAAAAGTTATGCAGGATATAGAACAAATATATAAACAATATTTTGAAATGGTAAACAAATACTTATTCTGTTTAACTCGAAATAATGATATTTCTGAAGAACTAACACAGGAAACTTTTTATAAAGCTGTTAAGAAAATTAGCACATATAAGGGAGAATGTAAAATTTCAGTATGGTTATGTCAAATTGCTAAAAATTTATGGTATGACTATTGTAAGAAGAATAAAAAGGTTATAAATCTTGATGAAGAATTTTTAGAAATCCGGCTCAAATGATAATACAGAGGAACAAATTATTTCTAATGATGAAAAATTATCTTTATATAAAAAATTGCAAAAATTAGATGAAACAACAAGAGAGGTAATCTATTTAAGAATAACAGGAGAGCTTAATTTTAAGGAAATAGGTGTTATTTTGAATAAAACAGAAAATTGGGCTAGAGTAACATTTTATCGAGGAAAAAATCAATTAAAGGAGGTTGATTGATATGAAAGAAAGAAGAGATTGTAAAATTGTTCAAGATTTATTACCTAATTACATTGAAAAACTTACAAATGAAGAAACAAATATGTATGTTGAGGAGCATTTGAAAAATTGTAATGATTGTCAAAAAATGTTAGAAAATATGAAAAAAGAATTAAATCTAAAAACTAACAAAAGAGACGAAAGGGAAGTAAAGTATATTAAAAAGTTTAGTAATAAAATGAAAGTAT
Organism: uncultured Clostridia bacterium; assembly: GCA_947627495.1. GTDB lineage: Bacteria > Bacillota > Clostridia > TANB77 > CAG-508 > UMGS1781. The sequence goes on along the minus strand of CANQWH010000008.1, from coordinate 26,940 downwards.
TAAAATTTATTTTATTAGCTTTGATACTAATATACTTTATTGTGGTAGGAAGAAGAACCTTAATAATGTTTTCACTTTCAGAAAAAGCTAAAGAAAATAAATTGTATGATAATTATTATGCTAAGTTATATTCATATCATGGAGATTCACTAACAATAACAGAAAGCTATAATAAAGGAGAAGATTACTTAACTACAATGACAAGATTTGTTAATGGTAATCAAATTCAAAAACTAACTTATTATAAAAAAGGAAATGAAAAATTATTTTTAACAGAATCTGAAGGAAAGAAATATATAAAAGATGCTGAAACAATTATGCATGCAAGTGTATCTCCTATAACTTATTTATCAGATGGGATTTTAGCAAATATACAAAGAGCATTTATAACAGGTATTGATTTTGCTTATTGCAATGGAAAAGAATGTTATGTTATCAATGAAAATAGTTTGGAAAGATATATAGATAAAGAAACTGGACTAGCGGTCAGGGAAATCCAAAAATCAAATAAAGATACTATTGGAGGAACGGATGTAATAGTTGATTTTGAATATAAATTTAATACTGTTAAAGAAAGTGATATTATAAGACCAGATACTTCAGATTACATTGTGAATTAATAATATAAAGAACTATAAAAAGTAAAAAAAATTAGTAAGTGTAAGATAGAATAATAGATAAAAATTATACATGTTTTAAAAATATGTATAATTTTTTTAATATTAATATGTTTAGAAATTCTTAGAACAATTATTGACAATGTACTTATTTTATGCTAAATTGATTTTGTAGATTGGGGAGTTAACAAATGGATAATAGAAATATTAAACTTGCACGTAATCTTATAAATAATTCCATAGATTTAAAAGAAGGGGACAATTTATTAGTTGAAGTACATGGAGAAGAAGGATTAGAGCTTGCAAATGAAATTATAAATCAAGCAAAAAAAATCCATGCAAATCCAACCTTAAATTTAATTAAATATGAAACACTTAAAAATTTTCTAATAAATGCAAGCAATAATGAAATAATTGAATATGGAAAGAAAGACTACAATAGAATGAAAAAAATGCAAGCATATATTGGAATAAGTGCACCAACATCAGATAAAGTATTAGATGGAATACCTCAGCAAAAGTTAGAAATATATAATAAATATTATACTGCTTTAGTACATTTAAAGCAAAGAGTAAAATATACTAAATGGTGTATTTTAAGATATCCTAATCAATATTTTGCAAATAAAAATAATATGACGATAGATGAAGCTAAAGATTTTTATTATAATGTATGTAATGTAGATTATAATAAAATGAAAAATGCAATGGAACCTTTAAAAAAATTGATGGATAAAACTGATAAAGTACATATTATAGCACCAGAAACTGATTTATATTTTAGTATAAAAGGAATGCCAACAGAAAAGTATTATGGAACATTTAATATTCCAGATGGAGAAGTTGCAACATGTCCTGTAAAAAATAGTGTTAATGGTTATATTACCTATAATACTAAGACAAAGTATAATGATATTTTATTTGAGAACATAAGATTTGATTTTATAGATGGAAAGATAGTAAAAGCAACAGCAAAAGAAAATACAAAACAACTAAATGATATTTTAGATATAGATGAAGGTGCAAGATATATTGGAGAATTTGCATTTGGATTAAATCCCTATATTAATAATACTATGTGTGATACCTTATTTGATGAGAAAATTAATGGAAGTTTTCATTTTACTCCAGGAATGGCATTAGAAGAAAGCGATAATGGAAATCGTTCAGCCATTCATTGGGACATAGTTAAAATATTAAGAAAAGAGTTTGGTGGTGGAGAAATCTATTTCGATAATGCTTTGATAATGAAAGATGGGAACTTTATATTAGAAGAGTTAAAGGGATTAAATGCTAAAAATTTAATTCCTACAATAAAGTAATAGAGTATGGAAGAGTATATATCAGTTGTTAATTAAATAATAATATTTACAATATATAAGGACAACATGAAGATTATAAATTTAAAAGTGAGGTTTGAATTATGATAGAGAATATTGAAGTACTATGTCATAGTAGTATTAAATTTAGTAAAGAAAAAATAATATATTTTGATCCATTTAAAATAAAAAAAGAATATAAAGATGCAGACATAATATTTATTACACATTCTCATTTTGACCATTTTTCAGAAGAAGATATAGATAAGGTAAGAAAAGAAAACACAGTAATTTTTATAACAAACGACATATATGAAAAAACACTTAATTTGGGATTTAAAAAAGAAAATATAATCATTGTAGAACCAAATAAAGAGTATAAAATAGATAATATAGAAATAAAAACAATACCTGCATACAATATAAATAAAAAATTCCATTTAAAACAAAACAATTGGGTAGGATATATAATAAAAATAGATGGTATTACATATTACATAGCAGGTGATACAGACATTACAGATGAAAATAAAAAAGTGAAATGCGATGTGGCTTTTGTACCAATAGGTGGAACTTATACAATGAATTTTAAAGAAGCATCTGACTTAATAAATATTATTAAACCTAAAATTGCGGTACCAATTCATTACGGAGATATTGTTGGTTTAAAGCAAGATGCAATTGAATTTACTAAAATGTTAAATAAAGAAATTGAAGGCATAATTATGATAAAATAAGGAGTTTACATTATGATAATTTTAGATGCAAATAAATTAGGAATAAATTTTGGATATGGTCAACTATTTGAAGATGTTTCATTCTCACTTAATGAAGGTGAATCAATTTCCATTGTTGGTCCAAATGGATGTGGAAAATCAACAATGTTAAAAATAATAGCAGGATTAGAAAAGGCAGATAGCGGACAAGTTAATATAAAAAAAGATGCTAGAGTTGCATATTTAGATCAAACAGGATCAAGTGTTGCCGATGATAGAACCGTTTATGAAATTTTAAAAAGTGGTTTTGTTAAACTAAAAGAAATGGAGAAACAGTTAGCTAAATTGCAAGAAAAATTGGAATCTGGAATAGAGGGGATAGAATATAATAATGTTCTTGAAAAATACTGTAATTTAATGGAAAGATTTTCAATGGCAGGTGGATATGATATGGATGTTGATATTAATACTGTTGTTGAAGGATTAAAAATTGATAAAAATTTGTTACAGCAAAGTTATAATGACTTGAGCGGAGGCGAAAAGACACTTGTAAAACTTGCTAAAGCTTTAATCATAAAACCAGATTTAATATTATTAGATGAACCTACCAATCATTTAGATATAGATAGAATTGAATGGCTAGAAGGATATATAAAATCGTTTAAAGGTGCTTCAGTTATTGTATCACATGATAGATATTTTCTAGATAAAATGTCAAATAAAATATTAGATTTAGATAATGGTATAGGTAAAGTTTATACATCAAATTATTCTGGATATGTAGAGGAAAAACAGAGAGATTTTGAAAAGCAAATGGCTGACTATAAGGATCAGCAAGCAATAATAAAAAGATTGGAAGAACAAAAGAAATATTTTGCAGAAAGAGGAATGGCTACTAATAGTTCTACTCTTTGTGACAGAGCTCATGCTTTGCAAGCCCAAATTGATAGATTGAAAAAAATTGCAGTTGCACGACCTAAAGAGAAGAAAAAAATAAACGTTGGATTTTCAGAGGATAGAAAATCAAGTAAAAAAGTTATTTGTGCAGAAAAACTAACAGTAACAACACCAGAAGGCAGAAAAATACTTGACGGAATAGATTTAGATATATGTGCTGGAGAAAGGGTTGCCCTTATTGGACCTAATGGAAGCGGTAAGTCTACATTTGTTAAGTCTGTGCTCGGTGAACAAGATTTACCAATAGAAGGCAATATAATGGTAGGGCCAAGTGTTAAAATTGGATATTTGCCACAAATTATAACATTTCCAAAGCCAGAACAAAAACTATTAGAATATTTTTCAAGAGCTGCTGAGTTAAATGAACAACGAGCAAGACAGGTTTTGGCTGGATTTCAATTTTACCAAGAGAATGTAACTAAAAGAGTTGGAAATCTTTCTGGTGGTGAAAGAATGCGCGTGAAGCTAGCAGAACTTTTACAGAAAAAAATTAACACATTAATTTTTGATGAACCAACAAACCATATTGATATACCAACAAAAGAAGTACTTGAAGAAGCAATAGAAGATTTTGATGGAACTTTAATTTTTGTTAGTCATGATAGATATTTTATAAATAAATTTGCTGACAAAACAATAGAATTTCAAAATGGAAAAGTCAATACATATTTAGGAAATTATGATGATTATAAAAAAACAAAGGATGTATAATAAAATGGGGTGCAATAATAATGAAAATAATTGAATATGAAGATAAATATTTAGAAGATGTTAGAGATTTATTAACAGAACTTGAAGAGTATATTTTATCTATTGATAAAGATGAGTTGGATCAAGTGCATACTGAATATCATGAAAAAATGGCATTGGTTGATTTAAAAGATGTAAATGAAAATAGTGGTAAGTGTTTTTTAGCAATTGAAAACGATAAAGCAATTGGATTAATAATGGGAACAATTCCTCCATATAATGCACATGATTACCTAGATTATAAATGTCCAAGAAGAGGAGTAATTACCGAGTTAATAGTAACATCCAAAATAAGAAGTAAAGGTATAGGTAAAGCTTTAATAGATAAGATGGAGGAGTACTTTAAATCAAATGATTGTGAGTACGTTTTAGTTGATATATTTGCTTATAATGAAAATGCTATTAGTTTTTATGATAAAAAAGGATATCATCCAAGGATGTATACAGATATAAAAAAATTATAATAAAAAATCATTTCTTTAGATAAGAAACACAACAACAGGTGATGTTAATGAAGTTACTAATATAAAACATTCAGAATATATTAAAGAAGGAGAAACAAAAGATGATTAATAACATATATGCAAAAGCATATACAGAGGTGTTAAAAATAATATCACATTTCCCTGATGAAGAATTGGCAAAGATACCAGTAGAAAAAATTGAATTTTATAAAAACAACATGGATAAGGATTATAATTTTACGATAGATCCAGAAATAGACTTAGAAAAGCAAAATATATCTAAAAAAGCAAATGCTATTATAGTAAACCTATTTCAAGATTACTTTGCAACAGAAGAACAAAAAATAAAAGAGATATTAGATTTAAATCAAAGAAAAGAAGAACAAGAAAAAAAAGAGAAATATAATCCAAATGATATTTTTAAAAAGAAAGAAAAAAATGAAAGTAGCAATGCACTAACATCAGAATCTAATAGTAATACTGCATTAATAGAATATAAAGAATCATTTTTTGAAAAATTGAAAAACTTTATATTTAAAATATTACATATAAACAAATAAATAGAATAATTAGAGCTAAGAAATTAGCTTTTTTTTAGATATTTTTTTAGTTGAAATTATCTGTCTTTGGTTATATAATCAAGTAAGTTAGAAGGAGAATAATTTATGAAGGATGGATTATAAATACAGATAAGATGCTTATGCGTGTTAATGTAAGTACAAGCTTTATAAAATAATTTCATTTTATAAAGCTTCAAAATCAATTTTAAGACATTTTTTAATTTAACTAATAAAGTTTTATGTCTTAAAAATTACGCACAATACTGAAATATAGGCATTTGCAGATTTTTAATAAAATTCAAATAAAAATCCCATGTTTAAAATATTTATTAAAAAACATTTTCAAATTTGTAGATTAAAAAACCAAAAAATGTTATAATAATATAGGTATAAATTAAATTGGAGGTAGTTAATATGTCTATAGAAAAACAAAAATTGTATAATGAAATAGATACATTACCAGAAGAACTTACTAATCAAGTTATAGATTTTATTGAATATTTAAAATTATCACATATAGATAAAGAAGCTCCAGATAGTGTAATAATAAAAAGTAAAAAAGATTTGAAAGAAAAATTACAAAAAGGAATTGATGATGTAAAATCTAATAAAGTTTATTCTTTAGATGAAATTTTTGAAAAAATAGATACTATATAAAAATTTGGAGTGAATAATATGAAAAAATATGACGTAGAAGTATCAGAAACAGCTAAGAAGGATTTAGAAAATATCATTTCATATCTTAGATATGATTTAGCAGGAGATATTATTGCAGATAAATATAAAATTTTGTTTAAACAAGAACTAAAAAAGATAGAAGATATTGCTGATAGTATGCCTATCTTAGATGAAAAATTAACAGGTCATAAAAATATTCGAAAAGTTAATGTAAGAAATTATATAATATTCTACATTATTAATGAAGAAAATAATAAAGCTTATGTTGTAAGAATTGGACATGCTTTTATGGATTGGGAAAAATATTTAAAAGATTAATAATTGAATCGGCTTTATATTGTCTAATGATTTTTAAAGATTCGGGGCAAGTTTCTTTTTAATAAATGTGTTTGTCGCCGCCCCTTTGTATTGATAGAATATTAGAACAATTATTATAAAAACTGTTGGAAAACATATTAGTAATGCTTTAAAAGAAGAATTAGAAAATGATAAATCAGTTGTCGCAAATTTTGCGACAACTGCAAATGACGGAAAAAAATATAAAGATAGTGAATTTCTAATACAAGATCCAGATGGGTATTTGCTAAGATTTAATAATTAAAAATTATTATTGTAGAAGGTTTGAAATGATTAATATTGAATATATAGAAAATCTAGATGATGAAGTATATAAATTAATAGATGCTGAATTTAATAAATTTGCTACTAAAAATGAAGTTATTTGTAATTATACTCCATTTAATTTTATTGCTAAAGAGAATAATAAAATTATTGGAGTAATAACAGGACATTCATATTATAAAGAAGTATATATTGAAGATTTAATTATATTACAACAATATAGAAATAAACACATTGGTAGTAATTTGATAAAAAGTGTTGAGGAATTTTTTAAAGATAAAGGTTTTGAAAATATTAATTTAACAACTTATAATTTTCAAGCACCTGAATTCTATAAAAAATGTGGATTTAAGATTGAATTTGTAAGAGAAAATAAAGAAAATTCTAAACTTAATAAATATTTCTTTGTTAAAAACTTTTAATTTAATAATATACAGAATAGTAGGTGATTATTTTGAAAAATTTGATATAGTAGTCGCAAGAATATAGGTTAAATTTAATCTTTAAAACAAATAAAAATTATACATATTTTAAAAATATGTATAATTTTTTTAATTTTTTATACATATTTATTGAAAATATATAAAATTTATGATATTTTATATATAATGGAGGTTTAAAGTGAAATTAGAAATGTTACCATATAAAAATGTTGATTTAAAAACAAAAAAAATTTTAGAGCAATTAACAATTTCTTCAAGAGCTTTAGCAGAATTAAAGGGATATGCAAATACTATTCCGAATATGCATATTTTAATAAATGCTGTGACTATAAATGAAGCTAAAGATAGTAGTGCTATTGAAAATATAGTTACTACTCATGATGATATTTATAAATTCCTTACTGAAAGTGGTTATAAAGAAGAAAATGCTAAAGAAGTTGTTGACTATAGAAATGCCATTTGGAGTGGATTTGAACAAATTAAGAAAGATGGCTATATTAATACAAATACGATTATTAAAATACAAGGTATTATTGAACATAATAATGCTGGAATTAGGAAATTACCGGGAACTGAACTTAAAAATTCTATTACTGGAGAAACTATTTATACTCCTCCTCAAAATGAAAAAGAAATAAGAGCTTATTTAAAGAATTTAGAAGATTTCATCAATGATGACAAAGATAATATAGATCCATTAATAAAAGTATGTTTAATTCATTATCAGTTTGAGAGCATACATCCTTTTTATGATGGAAATGGAAGGACAGGTAGAATTTTAAATATTTTATATCTTGTATTGAATAAACTAATAGATAGTCCAATTTTATATTTAAGTAAATATATAAATGAAACAAAACAAGAGTATTATAGATTATTTAGTGAAGTTAGAAACAATAATAATTTTGAAGATTGGATTTTATATATTTTAAAAGGCATTGAAATTACATCTATAGAAACAATTAAATTAATAGAAAATATTCAAAATGAAATAAAAAAATATAAAGAAGAATTTAAAGCAAAACTACCTAAAATATATTCAAAAGAACTTTTAGAAAGTTTGTTTTATGAAGTTTATACTAAAATTGCTTATATTGAAAAAGCTTGTGGAGTTACAAGACTTACTGCAACATCCTATTTAAATCAATTAGAAGAAATCGGACTTTTAGAGTCTGAAAAAATTGGAAGAGAAAAAATATATAAAAATATTAGATTAATAAATTTATTATCAGATAAATAGTAATTTTATTTAAGTAGTATCACCTGAATAATTTGTTAATAAAAAAAGATATTGGAGTAATATAATGAATGATGTAATAAGAAGAATAAATGAATTAGAATATATGGTTAAAAATAATGGTAATCAAGAGTATTATTTAGATAATATGTATAAAATTCTAGAAGACTTCATAAATAATAAAATTAATGAAGAAATTAATAATATTGATTTAGAATTATTAATTAAAAATGGATTAGAAGAATATAATCAAAAAGCAGGTGCTCCTGAAAAATTATTAAGTTTTTTTAATATAATTAGTGATTGTTCAGACTTTCTAAAAATAGCAAATCCTACAGAAGAAAGGAAACAAATATGCAAAATATTTACAGAAAAGCTGATTGAGTCTTTTGAAGGACTAATTAATTCAATAGACTTAGGTCAATTACAAACTGAAATTGATAAGAAGTTAGAAGATAGAAATGAAGATTATTCTGAATATAATGTTACTTATCAAGCTTATAATTTGATAACAGCTCTTTCTAACATAATGCTTTATAACAATTCAAAAATAAGAATTGAATCTATAAAAAAAATAGAAGAAATAACAAAAATTCTTGAAAAAAAAGAAGATTCAAAATTATATATTACAGAATATATGGTTTTTCAAGAACGATTACAACAAATATTAATGGATAATATATGCAAATTTAATCAATATAATATTAGCCCATTTTATGGAGAAAAAACAGATAACGAATTAGAATATAATGAATTAATTGAAGAATATATAAATCTTCTAATAAATGAGAAGGTAAATATATTAGATAGAAAAGGAAGAGTATTAAAGAACTATTTAGCTATAGTAAAAGTAAATCCAGAATTTGATAAATTGGGAATATTAGAAAAAGTAAATGAACAATATAATATAGAAGATATTGATATTGAAGAAGAATGTAAGTTTTTAGATGATTTTATAGAAAATAGTTCATTTATGGATAAATATGGAGGTTATGATATAGATAAAATAAATGTATTTTTATCACATTTGCAATTAGTAAAGCTAAAAAGCAAAGACTTTACTCTTCCAAGAAAATATATAGATTATATAATTGAAAAAATATTAACAGAGGAAATATACGTAAACAGTATGATGAATCCATTAGTAGAAACTGCGTTAGAAGACTTGGGTAGGGATGATTTAAAATCTATGATAGATAATACAGATAAATATTTATTTTGTGTAAGAGATTTTATACAAGGATCTACTATTGATAAATTTGCTGCAGGTGGTGCTGGAAATTTTGGAATAATGTATAGCAGAGATGAAATAGAAAAATTATCAAAGAATAATGTATCTGTTTTAGATTTTATATTTCACGAAAATATACATATTCAGCAAAGCAGAGATATTTCAAGAAGTGAAATTGTAAATAATAGAATATATAGAATTGAAAAAGACACAATTCTTAAAAAATTATTTCCAAATTTTTATGGAGAAAACTATCATTTGATGCTAGAAGAAATAGATGCAAATCAAAAAGCAGCTGAAAAAATTGTTAATTATATTACTAATTTTAAAGAACTTGACGAAAAAACCAAAAAACAAATAAAAGAGCAATTTATACTAACAGCAGAATCACAAAAATTTCAGTTTATCTCAAGAGATAATATAAGATTTAAAGGGAAAGTAGTTAATTTTAATGATTTATTTGATATTATAATCAAGGAAAAACCTGAAATATTACAAGAATATCCTCATTTAAAAATTGAGTATGAAGAAAATGGCGACAAGAAATCATTAAGAAAAATTCTAAGTGAAAAAAAATTAAAAAGAACAGAATTAATTGAACTAATAAGTGATAGTCATATTATGAAAGGAAGTTCATTCTTAGAAGATATGAATTTCTTAATTGAACTTTCAGAGAATAATGAAAATGTGATTATAGAGTGGCTGTTAAAAATTAATTCTAGAAGAATTTTTTCAGAGTTAAGTAATTCATTAAATTCATTAGATATAAAACAAATAAGTGAAATAAATAAAATGATAAGCAAATTAAAAGAAAAAATGAAACAAAATGAATCTTTCAATATGGGAATCAACAACGCAATTACAACACCGAAAAAGAGTAATAATATGGTAACATTACAAGATTTGGAAGAAAAAGTAAATGATATATTATTAGAAAGGAATAATTCCTATAGCGAAAAATAAAAGATTTTTTTAATATAATATTTCAATAACCGCATATAATAAAAAAATTTACTTTTTCGGAATAGTATATTATAATATTCTTTAGGTGAAATGAGATAGATTATCAAGATACATTAAATAGAGAAGCTGAACCACTTTTACAAATAAAAGATGCTTATCCTAAAGTTATAATAGCAAGAACAAAGCATGAAAATTATCAATACGAATGTATACAAATATATGATATTGCTAATTGGCTACTTTTATGATGCCAGATGCTGCACTGGTAAAAATATGCTAGGAGATAAGATTATAGATATAATACTTACTAATAAAGAAAATTCGCAACTTGAATAAAAACGGTGGAGTAGGGGCATAGTGGATTTTTGAATTCTATAAAATTATAAAAATTTGATATTTAAAAAATTTTTCTAAAATCTTATTATAAATTTAAAAAAACGAACATTTGTTGTGATTAAAATTTTTGTGAATTCAAATATAATTTTTGAAAATATTTTATAAAATTTTTAAAATAAATTTCTAATTACAACATTATAAAATAATTTCATTTTATAAAGCTTCAAAATCGATTCTAAGACATTTTTATATTTAATTAATAAAGTTAATCATTTGAAATTTATTTTGAATATTTATAAATTATTACTAATATGATGTGAATTTACTAAAATATTGAAAAATTAATGTTCTTAAAAAAATGCTGAAAAATGGCTAAAAAAACGACGCACGAGAATCGATTTTAAGGCGTTTTTAAAAAAAGGTAATATAACTTGTTGTCTATAAATTTAAGCAAAATGTTAAAATATGAGGATTTCATAAATTTTTGAAAAAATATTATAAAATAATTTAAAATTTTATATAACTAATAAATAAATTATAAAATGATAATAATTAATTAGAAATTCTAAAAATGTTGACGCATGAGAATCAATTTTAAAAGGTTTTTATAAGAAAGACATATAGTTTGTTGTATAAAAAGTCTGCAAAAGGCTTGAAATAAGTAAGATAGTTATTGATCAAAAAAATCCTACTCTTATTTGCACAAAAGTTTCATTTTGTGCAATGTTATATATTTCTTTTTATACGTTTTTTATATATCTCTCCCTACTCTTCCTAGATGTTTTAGTATATCTAAAAGTAGTTTTCATTAAATCAATATTATTTTATTTAATTAGATTATTAATATTTTTAATATTTTATTCTAAAACTTTTTTCATAAATCTTAATTGCATTTTTTTGTTTTAATTTCTATGTACTATTCTTTTAAAAATCAATAAATTTATCTATATATAATTTTTAAAAGAATTTATGTTGTTCCCCTACTCTATTAATATTAGATTATAAAATGATTGCAGAAATTTACATAAATAAAAATGCATGATATAATTAACTTAGGAGTTGGTATATATATGTATATAATTACAATATTGATTTTGGTAGGAATAATTACAATTCTAGAGAAAAAAATAGGTAATATAAAAAAAGAAGAACAAGAAGAACAAATTGAAGATGTAGTAAATAATTATTGTGATAATTTTGAAAAAGTTGACTATTTACTGACAGCAACAGAATTAAAGTTTTACAAAATATTAAAGAGAATAACTGATAAATTGGGTTATTCTCTATTCTGCCAAGTAGCTTTATACGAAATAGTTAAAAATAAAGATTATAAAGACTTTAATAAGATAAAAAGTAAAAGTATTGATTTTGTAATAACAGAACCAAATTGTAAAATAAAATTATGTGTAGAATTAGATGATAAAACACATAACAATGTAAAAAGAGCAGAAAGAGATGATTTTATAAATAAATTGTTTAAAGATTTAAATATAAAATTAATAAGAATACCAGTACAAAATTTTTATAATATGGAAGAATTAGAACAAAAAATTAAAGAGTGCTTGTAAACACTCTTTATAAATTATATTATCTATTTTTCATTTTTCAAGAATATATTTACTCTTTCCAAAAATTCTGCATTTGATTTTGTAGTTACAATTTGTTCCATAATTTGTTCTGTCATTTCTTGAGTATTCATATTTGACATTGTTTTCCTTAAAGCAAATATTGTCTCTAATTCCTGTTTTGAAAGTAATAATTCTTCTTTTCTTGTTCCAGATTTATTTATATCAATTGCTGGGAAAATACGTTTTTCAGATAATTTTCTGTCTAAATGAACTTCCATATTTCCAGTTCCTTTAAATTCTTCAAATATAACATCATCCATCCTACTTCCTGTTTCTACTAAAGCAGTAGCTAAAATTGTTAAACTTCCAGCATTTTCAGTATTTCTAGCCGCACCAAAAAATCTTTTTGGCTTATGTAATGCTGCAGGGTCCAAACCTCCAGATAACGTTCTTCCAGATGCTGGAACAACTAAGTTATATGCTCTTGCAAGTCTAGTTATACTATCTAACAATATTACTACGTCTTTGTGTTGCTCAGTAAGCCTTTTAGCTCTTTCTAGTACCATTTCTGCAACTTTTACATGATGCTCTGGTAATTCATCAAATGTAGAATATATAACATCCCCTTTTATAGAACGTCTCATGTCTGTTACTTCTTCTGGTCTCTCATCTATAAGCAATACTATTAATTCTATTTCTGGATTATTTTCTGTAATACTGTTTGCTATTTTCTTTAAAATAGTTGTTTTACCAGCTTTAGGAGGTGCAACAATCATTCCTCTTTGTCCCTTTCCTATTGGGCATAATAAATCCATAATTCTCATAGTATACTCATTTTGAGTAGTTTCTAACTTTAACCTTGATTGAGGATATATTGGTATTAAATCATCAAATGATTTCCTTTTCATAGCATTTTCAGGATGTTCACCATTTACTGAACCAACATATATTAATGCAGGGAATTTTTCTCCCTCCTTTGGAGTCCTTTTTATTCCTTTTACTTTATCTCCAGTATCTAATTTAAATCTTTTTATTTGCACAGGTGATACATACACATCTTTTACTGTAGGTAAATAGTTTTCTCCTCTTAAAAAACCATATCCATCAGGTAGAACTTCTAAAATTCCATCTACGACTTCGTCTCCTTCACTGGTAAGCTTATAACCTTCTTCAGTTATTATTTCTTTAAAATCATTTTTTTCTACTGGTTCTTCTGTTTTATTTTCTTCTATATTTTTTTCCTTTAAAATTGAAATAAGCTCGTCCTTTTTGAACTTACTTGAATTTTTTATTCCATCTTTTTTAGCAATCTCTCTTAATTCTGTAAGTGATAGTTCCTCTAATTCCATGCTTAATTGTCCTCCCTTATATATTTTTAATTTTATTTTATGGAAAATTATATTCTAGAAATAAATTGGTAGAAATAATATTACAACTATAAGGTAGGTAAAACATACCCACCTTATTTACTATTATCTATATAAACTCTTTCATTGGGTAAATACATATCTAATTTTTCTCTTGCTACTTGTTCAATATATTCTTCAGAATTTATATTCTTTTTAGTTTGATTTAGTGCTTCTTTATTTGCTAACTTTACTTCAATTTGCTCATTATAATATTCTTGCGCAGTTTTATACGAATTCAATATTCTCTGTTGATTAGCAAATATATATATTACATATATAACTATACATATAATAAATAATTTTTTATATAACTTCCTTTTGGTTTTCATTAGTATCTCCTAATTAAATAGAACATATTTATCTATAATATAATTCTACAAATTTATGCAAAATCCTTCTTATTTTTATACATTCTATTGTTAAATTTTACATTTTCTTTTAAAAAAATATATATTTTTCTTAAATAATTTTGATAAATTTAAACATATTAATTTAATTGGCTTGTAAATTAGTATCTTAAGAACAAATAATATGTATTTTATAGGAGTTATTATAACTGTTTTAATAATTTTTTTAATTATGTCTATACTAATAACGGAAATTTTAATAAATATTTTACTAAATATAAGAATATATAATATTATTCCTAAAACAATACCTAAGAATATAAACAATCTCAATTCTCCATTATTAAATTTAAAAATAGAATATAATAATATTACTCCACTCAAAATCCAAAATATTATATCTTGAATATATGTAATAATATCTGGTGTTTTAAAGCTTTTTCTAAGAATTCTAAATATATCAAATAGAATTCCTATTATGAGACCATTAAGTATAAAAATTAAAAATACATATGCTTGGTTTTGCACAGGGCTTCCCCCCTTTATTGCAAGTTTGATTATTTAAAGATTTTTCCAATTAGAGAACCACCGCCAGACTTCTTGTCTAAATTTTTCTCAGAATATGATAAGCTTGAAATTGTTCCTTCTACAATAACTTCTGTAGTGTCTAAGCTTAATTTGTTGATTCTTAGGTTTTCTCCTTTTACAGTTAAAAGTCCTAATTCTGTTTCAACTATAACAATTTGATCATCGAAGCTTAAAACATCAAGAACTCCTGATATTGTTAATTTCTCACGATTCTCTAATATTACATTTTGAATGGCTGTGCTGGTCATTTGTTTTCTTTCATCAATAGTCATAATAAACCCTTCCTCTCTTTATTTAATTTAAAAAAGAATCCTTCTCTTTTACTTTCACATTAATTATATATATTCAGTTTTAGACAATTTAGAACTATGTTATATGTAATTTATATAATATTTGAATATGTTTTGAGTTATGTATGTTTCTATAAAAGATGAAACAACTAATAATATTAATATAAATGTACAAAATAATGTATGCCTTACAATTTCTAGTTTTATATTTTCTTTTCTTCTATCTTGCATAATGGATTTATATAATTTCATTCCACTAACTGCTAATGCAATTGTGCACGGTATTGCTATAATATTTCTTAAAAACATTGTAACAATTGAGAATATAACCCCTTTTCCTGTTCCTAGTACATATATAATGGAAGATACTGTATATCCAAAGCAAAAACCTTTAAAGCAAACAATAAGATATACAAGTAACAATCCTATTACAGTTGAACCCATAAGCCATAATATTATTACAAATGTAATATTGCCTGATATTGATTCTTTTAACATTAGAAATTGATTTATATCCCCATTATTTTTTAAAGTATTTATAGATGAGGTGATATAATCACTAATTTCAACAGTTTGTACTTCATTTAGATTATTAAGAAAAACTACGCCAAGCAATACTCCTATGATGAAAATTAAACTAGCTATTGTATATTCTTTTATATTATTTTGAACATGAGACATGATAATACTTTTAACTTGTGAATTTCTTTTATAGTTTCTTCTAATGTTTCCCATACTCTCCTCCATTCTCTTTTTAATAGTATGTACAAGAATGGAATTATATGAATTTTTTATGAATTTTTAAAAAAATCCGTATATCTCTTGACAATAATTTATGAATGTGTTATTATAATTATTGTTATTTGAAATGCGGATGTGGCGGAACTGGCAGACGCGCTGGTCTTAGGAACCAGTACTTCGGTGTGGGGGTTCAAGTCCCTTCATCCGCACCAATGACGTATCTGTTTGAACTAATAAAACAGAATATATAAATATCATTCTGAAAAAGAATGGTATTTTTTTATTGTGAAACAACAAGGTTCCTGGACACCCACCCACAATCTTTGATTGTGCTGGTTGGTAGGGTTCTTATTTTCAGTAAGTATCATATCATCCCCCCGAGTTTTGTACCATAGCAATAAAATTTTAAAGGAGAAAAAAAGATGTTTGAAGAATCAAGATATCTAATTACTAACTTTTAGCATAATTGTAAATATAAGTTCATTAATAAATAAAAATTAGTATCTTTATGATACGTAATATTAATTAAATGCATAATTCATATAATAATGAAATATAATATAAAATGTCAAATTTATTTGACAAGTTAAATATTTTATGTTAGAATATATTTAACTTAGCAGAGGGCAGTGAGTTCCCCAACAAAATTGGAGCTCCAACATTAAATTGTTACGCCCTTTGCCCATTTTTATTAAATAAAATATTTCTTATTAGTCTTAGTAATAAGTTTATTATAATTATCTAGGCAGTGTTTTTCTTTAAAATCACTGTATTTTTTATTGCCTTTAATGATGTTCAAATACTGACAAACATAAAAAGAAAATATATCAGCTATTTGAATAAAATTTGTATCCTTCGATTTTAAAAATAAAGCCTGCTCGATAATAGATTTTCTATTTGCAGAAAGTTCAGGATAAATTCTATTTAAAGCTTGTGGAATATCTATTATTTCATCTAAGAATATTATTCCTTTGTCATTATTTTTTTCTAATTTATCTGAAAAATCATTATATAGTGTGGTAAATCCAAAAATATATGGGTCAATTTTTACAAATTTTCCATATCGTTGTTGTAAGTCTAATTTAAACTGTTTTTTATCAATAGCTATAAAGTTAAATTCAATATCTAATTCTATAATTAAATCGACTAAATTGTCTAATATTTTAAAATTTTCATGCCAATCTTTAACATGAAAGATAGATTTTCTTGGTGGACTATATATTTCATTAGCATGAATTTCAATATCTTTAAATTCTTTAAATATTTCGATTTTTCTTTCATTAAAGTAATCATTAATTTTATGCCAATTAGTATGTTCAAGAGAAAAAGAACCTAAAACAAAGATTGGTTGTTCTTTATTATCATAATCAGTTCCAGTATTTCCACTTTCATCTGCATACATTAAATACACTATTTTTCATCTCCTTTATTTTTTTGCGAACAAATTTTTACTATATCTATTATACTACAAATTTTCAAAAAGTATATAAATATTACAAAATTTATATACTTTTTATTTAGCTATAGGTAATAAATGTTAATTTCATAATTGCAAAATTGTAATTATTGTGTTAAAGTAAAGATATTAAATAGATTGATATTTGTATCAATCGTCAAAAGAGCCAAGGTAACGTTGTAATTTTGTGTATTTATTGAAATTTTATGAAATTTAGGAGGGATTGTTAGATGGAAATAAGAAGTATAAAAGATTCAGAAATGAAAGAAGCTTTAGATTTAGTTTGGGGAGTTTTTTTAGAGTATGAAGCTCCTGATTATACAGAAGAAGGAATAAAAGAATTTAAAAAAACTATTGATAATATTAATTGGATTAATGAAAGAAAATTCTATGGAGCTTTTGAAAATGGAAAAATATGTGGTGTTATTGCAACAAAAGATAATACGCATATTGCACTATTTTTTGTTGATGGCATATTACATGGACAGGGAATTGGAAGAAAGCTATATAACTATATTGAAAAATTAAATCATTCAAAACATTTTACTGTAAATTCTTCTCCATGTGCCAAAGAAATATATCATCATATAGGATTCAAAGATTTATCAGAAGAACAATGTATAAATGGTTTGAGATTTATACCAATGGAATATTATTTTAATTAAAATTTATTGCAAAAAAAGAACCGTCTGTGGTTCCTTTTTTGTATTTTTTTATTAACCAATAACAAGTACTCTAGCAAATACATAATTAATTATCACACTTACTATAAGTTCAATTAAAACCGTCGTACCCAAAAATTTATTTAATTCGTTTTCTTTTTTATATATATTTATTCCTATTAAAGAAAATAAACATCCATTAATAGCTGCAACGAATATAGAATGAAATAATGCAATTCCTCTATTATTAATAAAATAGAAAAGGAATAAACCTAATATATTTACAACAAATGCAAATACATTAATTACTCCTATTTATCAATTTTTATCAACTTCTTTAATTGCTTTAATCATATTTCTTATGCCTTTTACAATAGATATGCCTACCCCAGCAACTGCTGAAATAACCAAGGATATCATACAAAGTCTCATTCCCATTTCACTTGGTATAACATTTGTTACATCTTCTTT
The DNA here is from genome assembly GCA_947627495.1 of uncultured Clostridia bacterium. Taxonomy (GTDB): domain Bacteria; phylum Bacillota; class Clostridia; order TANB77; family CAG-508; genus UMGS1781. The sequence goes on along the minus strand of CANQWH010000008.1, from coordinate 8,516 downwards.
AATTGTGTAAAAAAAATCTTTGCTTAATCTAATAAATTATCCCCTTTTTAGCATTATATTTTATTTAATATCTCTTTTACTACATCTGAAATTGTCTTACCATCGCTTCCTGCTCCTACTTTTGCTTTTACCGCTTTAATTAAAGCACCTAATCCTTTTATATCTGTAATACCAAGTTCTGCTTTACATTCTTCTGCAATATTTTTAACTTCTTCTTTGCTAAGTTGTGCAGGTAAGTATTCCTTTAATATATTAATTTCTTGTTTAGTTTGATTTACTAAATCTTCTCTATTTGCTTTTTCAAATTCTGCAAGAGCATCATTTTTTTGCTTAACTTATTTTGTAATAATATCTAATATTGCATTATCATCTAAAACTATTTGTTTATCTTTTTCAATTTGTAAAATTTGTGCTCTAACCATTTGAATGGATGTTCTTATGGGATTTAGTGTTCCATAAGAACATTTTTTATTTGACTGTAAATGATTTTTTTGTTTGTAATAAAATTTAATATTTTTGTAACATTTGTAATATTTTAAGTTAATGTTCACTTCCCATTATATGCACAAAATTGCCAAACGCATAAGAAAAAATATGTACCAATTTTATAGAAATTGTACAATTTATAGATAGAAATATATAATTTTTATCTTCATATATTGGCTTTATTTTATATGATAACCTCTCTGCTTTTCTTCCAAATATTATTGGCACACCAATTGAAGCTATTGATGTTGCAATTGCTGTAGTATCAGCACTTTCTGTTCCTATAAATGCATTTAAATTTAATTTTTCTATTCTTACTTTACTTGCTTCTCCTATAATCTTCTTCCAATTCTTTGTTAATATTTTTCCTATGTTTTCATAGTCCTTTAAAATTTTCGTTCTTAATATTTTATTTAATATTTCCAATTTATTATTATCTTTTAACTTTTTTAATCTATTCTGGTCGATAGTTAATTTTAGCCATTGTATTTTGTTAAATAGATTTAGGCTTATCTTTACTTTGAATTTCTTTATTTTGGTATTGATAATTTCTAATTCTTTTATATTAATTCTTACTGATGAGAATCTTAGTAATAAGCCTGATAAAATTACTATTGATACTAAAATCAAAAAAAATATTGTCATATGGATTCCTTTCATTTATATTTCCTTTGACAATATTTTTTCCATATATTTCTATTTTAAACATTCTTTAGTTTATTATCTATATATAAATTTTTCAAATTTAAGTTTTATGTATTTTTCTAACTTTTTCATAAATTCTTCTGGTTGTATTTCTTTGTTTGCAACCATTTCTAGTCCTTTTTCCCAACTTGCTGTTAATTTTGGGTTTAACATATCTGGCATTGATTTATTTACTACATCAAATATGGCTTCTCCTTTTTCTGTTGGTGTTACTATTTGTGTTTTTGAATTTATTTCTATATGTTTTATCTTTTCTAGCTTTTTTATTATTTCTCCTCTTGTTGCACTTGTTCCTATTCCTGCTCCTTTTATTTGTTCTCTTAATTCTTCATCTTCTATTAGCTTTCCAGCATTTTCCATAGCTAAAATTAATGAACCAGAATTATATCTTGTTGGTGGAGTTGTTTCCGCTTCTTTTATATTTAGTTCTTTAACTTCTATTTCTTGCCCTTTTTTTAAATCTTTTAAATTTTCGTTTACTTCTTCCTTATTATCTTTCTGTTTTAAAACTTCTAAATAACCTATTTTCGTACATATTTTTTCATTTGCATAAAATGTTTCATTTTCTATTTCTACTGTTACATTTATCTTGCTAAATTCAGCTGGTGGATAAAATATTGCTAAAAATCTTTTTACAATTACTCTATATATTTCTCTATGTAATTCTGGTAATTTGGCATAGTTTTCAAAGCCTTGTCCTGTTGGTATAATAGCATAATGGTCTGTTATTTTGCTATCATTTACATATTTTGTTTTACTTAAGTTATTTGTAGGATATTTCTCTTCTATCATCTTTGTTATATATCCATTTATTTCTTCATCTTGTTTTAAGTTTTTTGCTAGTCCATTCAAATTCTTAGATATTTCTTTTGCAACAGCAGTTGATAGTACTCTTGCATCTGTTCTAGGGTATGTTACTAATTTCTTTTCATATAAATTTTGTATTATCTCTAGGGTTTCATCTGGCTTTATCTTAAATCTTTTTGTACATTCATTTTGTATCTCTGCTAAGTTAAATAATAATGGTGCATTTTCTTTTTGTTTTGATTTTTTTATTTCTGTTATAATAGCTTTTTTACCTTTTAAACTTTCTATTAAACTTTTTGCATCTTCTTCTTTTTTTAAGCCTGATTCATTATATAATTTTGGAGATTCAAAATACTTTGATTTTTCGTTAACTTTCCATTCTGCTGTGAAATTTTCAAATACTGAATTTATTTTATAATATTTTGTTTTAACAAAATTCCTTATTTCTCTTTCTCTTGTAACTATCATTCCGTAATACACAAGTCATTACTCTACCAATTGAAATAGAAGCTTTTTCTTCTTTAATTTCTTGTGCTAGTTTTTTACCATATATTATTGATAATAGTCTTGAAAAATTAATTCCAATTAAATAGTCTTCTTTTGCACGTAAATATGCAGAATCTGCCAAACTATTATACTCTGATAATTCTTTTGCCTCCTTTATTCCTCTTAGTATTTCCTCCTCTGTTTGGGAGTCTATCCATACTCTTTTTTTTACCTTGCCTTCTACTCCTATCATCTGATCAACTAATCTATATATGTATTCACCTTCCCTTCCAGAGTCAGTGCTTACATATATTGTATCTATGTCTTCTCGTTTAAAAAGACTTTTAAGTATTTCATATTGTTTTTCTACATTTGGTATTACCTCATACTTAAATTCTTGTGGTATAAATGGTAATGTATCTAATCTCCAAAATTTCAATTTTTCATCGTATTTTTCTGGATATGACATTGTGATTAAATGACCTACACACCATGTTATTACCCAATCGTTATTTTCCATATATCCGTTTTTTCTATTGTTGTCTAGTTTTAAAACTTTTGCAAATTCCATTGCCACAGACGGTTTTTCTGTTATTAGTAACTTTTTCATTATCTCACCTTACTTGATATTACTACTCAATTTTTCCGTATATTCCGCCTCCACCTTCTTGTACCTTCATCTTGCCCTCACGTGCTCTTACTATATTGCTAGCATTCTTTGTTCCAACTACTGCTTCTAAATCATCAAATGATAATTTATGTAAAATGTTCATTTCTGTTTCAAATTTACCTAATAATTTTTCTATTGTTTTGTTTCCTAATCCTGGTATAAATGATAGAGGTATTTGATAAACATACTGAGGTCTATTGGCTGGACTTTTACTTTCTTTTTTATCTTTTATTATTTGTATTCTATCGTAAACACCCATTGTTATATTTTTGCTATCACAAGTATCACATTTTGTTACTGGTGCTATTCCTGGAATATTTTTGCCACATACTTCACAATATGTTCTATGATATTTACCTAATTTTGGTTCTAAGCCATAATTTGTTATAATTTTTCTTCCATCTTCATTCTTCAATACTTTCAATAACTCTTTAAAACTTATATCTTCTACTAATATCTTATTGTACTCTCTTGCTATTTTTGGAAGAGAGTGTGCATCTGAATTTGTCAAAAATGTCTTTCCTTCTAATTCAGAAATATTATCTGCTAAATTTGTATCAGCACTTAATCCTAGTTCTATTGCTAGAACCTTATTATATTTTTCTTTAAATATTTTTTCTAATCTATCTGTACAATTTCCATAAAAACTTTTATGTGGTGTAAAGCAATGCGCTGGTATTAATATGCCATTATATTTTTCTACTATATCTATAAGGTCATATGCTGATATATCTGCTCTTTGAGAGCTTAAAGTTATATTTTTTATATGATTTCTCATCTCATTTGAAAAGCCCTTTATATCCTTTAAATATGGAAAGAAACAAATATTATGAGCACTTCCACAGTGGCCATCTATTCCTATTTCTGATGTTTCTATCTCACTTCCTAGTATTATACAGACTTTATCTTTGTATATTATTCCACCATCCTGAATCTCATATGCTTCTCCTGTTTTTAAGAAATTCTCTATATCTTCTATTACATAAGGTGAAGCACAATCTATTATACCTGCTATATTTATTCCTTTTCTATCACTACATTCTTTTGCGATGTTAGCAAATTTTAATGATTTTGCTGCTGTTATTTTTATTGGTTTATTATTTTCACTTCTTCCTATGTGTATATGTAAATCTGCAAATACTTCGTACATTTTATTACTCCTTTTCAAATTATTTTTTCTCAAAAGTAGCCAAACGCAACAGTTATATACCTTTATCTAAGTTATTATTTAAACACTTGGATTGCATTTCTTGCAAGTTCATCACATCTGTTATTAAACTCATTATCGCTATGTCCTTTTACTTTTATAAATTTTACTTTATGTTTTCTAGTTAAACTATATAACTCCTGCCAAAGTTCTTTATTCTTTACTGGTTCTTTACTTGAATTAATCCAATTTTTCTTAATCCAGCCTTCTATCCAATGATTATTAAACGCATTTACTACATAGGCACTATCACTATAAACCTCAACTTCACATGGATATTTTATTAATTTCAATCCCTCTATTACTGCTGTAATTTCCATTATATTATTTGTGGTTTGCTTCATTCCTCCACTTATTTCTTTTTTTACATCTTTATACATTAATATTGCTCCCCAACCACCTGAACCTGGATTTCCTGAACATGCACCATCTGTGTAAACGACAATTTTCTCCATATTTATTAAACTTCCTCCAAAATAATTGTATTTTTTCTTCTATTGTGATATTATATCAGTAATGTGTTAAAAAAATCAATATATAAGGAGAAAGTTTAGAAAATAATGAGTAGAGTTTTAGCAATTATTTGTGAATATAACCCATTTCACAATGGCCATTTATACCAACTAACTGAATCTATTAGATTATCTAACCCAGATTATGTAGTTTGCGTTATGAGCGGTAACTTTGTTGAACGTGGTAATACAGCATTAATTAACAAATGGGCAAGAACTGAAATGGCTTTGCATTCTGGTGTAGATATGGTTATAGAACTTCCTACTATTTATAGTATTTCAAGTGCAGAAAATTTTGCATCTGGTGCTATAAAAATTCTTGACTCATTAAAATGTGAAACTATTCTATCTTTTGGAAGTGAATGTGGAAATATTGCTGTTTTAGAAAGATTTGCTAAAATTCTTTATGATGAACCACCTGAATATGTTACCATGCTTAATCATGAGCTAGCAAAAGGGCTTTCTTTTCCTAAAGCTCGTGAAAATGCTATGCTTCTATACATAAACGATATTCGTAGTTCGGCTAACGTTTTATCTGGTTCAAATAATATTTTAGGTATTGAATATCTAAAACAAATTTTCAAAAATAAGAGCACTATTATTCCTATAACAATCAAGCGTTCAGGAGCTGATTACAATAGTTTAAATCCATCTGATAATATTGCTAGTAGTACGGCTATTCGTGAAATGCTTATTAATAAAAAATCTGTGAAAAACTTAATGCCAAAAATTGCATATTCTGTTTTAAAAGATGAGTTAGGAAGCGGAAGATTTGTTTTAGATATTTTTCAATTTGAAAAGGAAATTATTTATAAATTAAGATGTATGAGTATTGAACAAATTGCTAATTTACCAGATGTTACAGAAGGTCTAGAATATAAAATTAAGGCAGCTGTAAATTCTTGTAATAATCTTAATGACTTAATTTTTATGATTAAGTCTAAGCGTTATACTTTAACTCGAATAAACAGAATTTTACTATACTCTCTCCTTGAAATAACAAAACAAGATTATGAAAATTCTAAAAAAGTTACTCCATATATACGTGTTTTAGGAATAAGTGAAAATGGAAAAAACTTACTTTCTGAATTAAGTAAAAATAGAAAAGCAAATGTTATTACTTCTGTAAAAGATTTCTTAGATAAAAATAATAATAAAGTTTTAAAAAGTATGCTTGAAAAGGATATATTTGCCACTAACATTTATACTCTTGGATTTAAGAAAAACCCAGATGCCAATTTAGATTATACAAAAAAATTAACTGTTGTATAATGTTAATTGTGAATATGAACAAACTCAGCAGTTATATATTTATTAAAAATTGAAGAACCCTAAAACGTTTCAAAGGAAAGTACTTTACTAATGTTTTTTAATAAATATATAATTGCTTTTTTAATTTTACTCATCCCAGTTATGATATACATCTATTACATCATCTAATTCATCTAGTTTTTCTAAAATTAACTCCATTCTTCTGCTACCATTTTCATCTAATGTAATATAGTTATTAGGAACCATTTTTACATCTGCTTCTACAAATGTTATTCCATTTTTCTCTAAACTTTCACTTAAGTGTGAAAAATCTTGTGGTGCACATGTAATTTCATAAAATTCTTCATCACTTTCTAAGTTTTCTGCTCCATTGTCTAAGGCAAGTAGCATTAAGTCATCTTCACTTAAGTTTGTAGATGCTTTTTCTATTACTATTACACCTTTTTTCTCAAACATATATGATACACAGCCTGTTGTACCTAAGTTTCCACCGAACTTATCAAATACATGTCTTACATCTGCAGCTGTTCTATTCTTGTTATCTGTTGATGCATTTACAATTATAGCTACACCATTTGGTCCATATCCTTCATATGTAATTTCTTCATAATTTTCACTATTTCCTGCTCCTGCTGCTTTTTTTATTGCATTATTTATTGTATCATTTGGCATATTATTTGCTTTACATTTTGCTATAACATCTTTTAATTTTGAATTTCCGTACTGGATCTGGTCCTCCTGCTTTAACTGCCATTAATAACTCTCTTCCTAATTTTGTGAATACCTTTCCTCTTGCCGCATCTGCTTTTCCCTTCTTTGCTTGAATATTATGCCATTTTGAATGTCCTGACATTTTAACTCCTCCTTTAATTTTATAGTTATCTATCAATAGATATTTATATTTTTAATATATGACTTTTAAATTATAGCATATAATTCAAGATTTGTGTAGTATTTTCGTAAATATTTTTGCTTTGGTTACAAGTCTCTAAATATAAATATATATATTAATTTCTGAAATTATAATATTATTAATTTTGCATTAACACTGCTTGTCTTTTTATTAAGTCATAACTTATTAATATATTTCCATCTAAATTTTCCTTATACATATCTACACCTGTAATTTGACTATTATCATAAGTTTTATAATAATATATTCCTTTATCCATATTACAACAAGAGCTATAAATAGTTATTTCATATTTATCTTCTCCCATATGAACACATCCTCTTTGCTGTTCTACTGAGCCTAATATATGGAAAAATTGACTAATACTTTCTTCTTCTGAATTACCAGATATAGAGTTCATTTTAGTAAATGTTGCTTTAACAAATCTTGAAGCTGATGATAAATCTCCTGGCATACCGAGTGCGCCCATTCCTCTACTGTATGTTTTTAAATTTAACTTTTTTGAAAAATTATTAACTGGTGCTTCTATAGATAAATTCATGTAATTATTCAAATTAAACATATGAATATCAAATGTAGGATTATTTGTTAATACTCCTACTGGATTATCATATATTTTAAGTCCGTCTTTTACACTTTCTACTGTTATTGATTTTTCTTTGTCTGAAATAATCCAATGTAATGGTGAAGCTGGCAAATCTTCACTGAAGTTAATTTGTGCTATATTAATATTCTCTAAAATTTTTTTTGCTTCTTCAAGGTTAGAGCATTGTGATAAAACCCAAGGAATAAATTCAAAAGGTGCAATGTTATCTTTATTCTCTTTTAATTCTTTATAGTCTGCATTTTCTGGGAAGTTTAATCCTGCCATGCCTAAGCCTTTTTCATTAATTGCATCATAATAAAGTGGATAGTTATTTGCAACATATGCCATGCCTATTATTGCATAGTGATTTTTTATCTCTCTTACATTTCTAAATTTAAATTCATAATTTCTTGGTGTTATTGTAACAGTCTCCTTATATGAATATTCCAAGTCTAAATTTCTTCCAAAATAATGATTTTTTGTGTTATATGTTATTGCAGTACACATAAATATTACCTTCCTTCTATACAATATTTTTGTAGAAGGTATTATATAACAAAAGACATAAATTATCAAATAGCTTATGTCTTTTGATAGCATAAATTTTTAGTAGGATTTCTTCTTACTGAAATCCGAAACTTATTTAGACTACTGATTTTTGAGATTACTATTTAATTTTATATTTTTATCATTATTTTTGCATATTTTTAGGTTCACTTAATAAACCTATTTTTAGGTCATTTTTAAAATATCATACTTTTACTTGTATTTCAATATTTATATCGCTTTTCTATTCCAAATATTTTTTAATTCATAATACAATTCATCTCTTGCCATTCCTATTGGTATTTTCGCTCCTACTGTTCCAAATA